>JAOPXL010000072.1 GCA_025965175.1 Aeromicrobium sp. | reverse complement strand
CCGCCTTCGCGGCGATCGTGGCACCGGCCTCGACGTACGCCTCATCGGTGAAGGACGCCTTCGCGCCCGCACCCGACTCGACCCACACCCCGTACCCCAGCCCGATCAGCTTGCCCACCGTCTCCGGCGTGGCCGCGACCCGGGTCTCCCCGGCGATCGACTCGGCGACTACTCCCACGACACTCATTCGGCGAACGTTATCCGTTCGTCGCCCGACGCGACACCTGGTGAGACGCGCGTCTCACTGGGTGGAGTTCAGCCGGATGCGCGGGCGAGAGCGACCCGGGGCTGACCGAGCAGGCCATCGCGGCGACCCACGACGACCGACCACACGACGGTCGCGGCGACCGCGGCGAACGTCAGGGTCATGATCGCCCGGCCCTTGACCATGACGAAGCTGACGGTCGACAGCGTCATCAGCAGCCAGAGCGTGATGACGCCCTTGACCAGGATGAACAGGCCCCACATCAGCGCGAGCTGGCGGAACAGCCGGCAGATCCCGGGCCGCGCAGCGAGCTCAGTGCTCAGCGGGCAGAAGTCCGGCGCGAGGCGCGCGACCAAGGGCTGGGCCGACCCCAGCGACGCGAGGAAGATGGTCGCCACAGCGGCGTCGACGAAGACCGGCTGGACGAAGTAGATGAAGGTGTTGCCCGTCGCGAAGGTGATGCTCGTCTTGACCGTCATGTTCGCGCCGGTCAGCACGAGCAGGCCCGACACGCCTCGACCGGTCGTCGCCCGGCACACGATCGCGCCCAGCATCCAGCCGAGGGCCACGATCATCGCGGTGGCGACGTTGAAGACGAGCACGGTGGCCGCGAAGAGGACGCCCGGCGCGACCACGGCGATCGTCAGGCTCACTGCCACGCGTGCGACGATGTCGCGGATGCGCGGCAGGATCGGCGCCGCGCTCAACGGCGGCGGCGCGCAGGCAAGTTCTTGGATCGACATCGAAAACTCGGCTCGTTCCCGGCCCGCAAGGGCCGACGTACACCGAAAACGACGTAGCAAGAATTCTCCGGCCTGGGAATCCCCGGCTCTTTCACTGTACGCACCGGGTCGAAACGCGCCAGGTGAACGGCGAGACCGGCGCCCATCGGGTGTCACCGGTGCGGGGCGCCTAGGCGTGGTGGCCGCCGATCCCCTCATGGTCCACGATGAAACCTCGAGTGCCTGGTCGGGGACGAGGACTCAGTAGTACCAGGGGTACGAGGAGAAGTCGGGGTCCCGCTTCTCCAGGAAGGCGTCCCGGCCCTCCGCCGCCTCGTCGGTCATGTACGCCAGCCGGGTCGTCTCACCGAGCAACACCTGCTGGCCGACCAGTCCGTCGTCGATCATGTTGAAGGAGTACTTGAGCATGCGCTGGGCGGTCGGCGACTTGGCGTTGATCTTGCGGCCCCACTCCAGCGCCTCGGCCTCGAGCTCGGCGTGCGGGACGACCTTGTTGACCATCCCCATGCGGTGGGCGTCGTCGGCGGAGTACTCGTCACCGAGCAGGAAGATCTCGCGGGCGAACTTCTGCCCGACCTGCCGCGCGAGGTACGCCGATCCGTACCCGCCGTCGAACGAGCCGACGTCGGCGTCGGTCTGCTTGAACTTCGCGTGCTCGGCCGACGCCAAGGTCAGATCGGCCACGACGTGCAGGCTGTGGCCCCCGCCAGCGGCCCAGCCGGGCACGACCGCGATGACGATCTTGGGCATGAACCGGATCAGCCGCTGGCACTCCAGGATGTGCAGCCGGCCGAGCTTGCCGGGGTCGACCGACGTCGCGGTGTCGCCCTCCGCGTACTGGTAGCCGACCTTGCCGCGGATCCGCTGGTCGCCGCCGGAGCAGAAGGCCCAGCCGCCGTCCTTGGGTGAGGGGCCGTTGCCGGTCAGCAGGACGCAGCCGACGTCCGAGGACGTGCGCGCGTGCTCCAGGACGGCCAGGAGCTCGTCGACGGTGTGGGGACGGAACGCGTTGCGGACCTCGGGGCGGTCGAACGCGATGCGTACGGTCCCGTGCTCGACGGCCCGGTGGTAGGTCAGGTCGGTCAGGCCCTCGAAACCGGGGACATCCTGCCAGGCGGACGGGTCGAAGGTCTCGGAGACGGTCATGGCGCGAGGCTACCGCGCCAGTCGTCGCACGGGTTCCCGGGAGGACCCGGCCATGTGGCATCGGCCATGGCGCATTCCAGATACCGCCGGTATGTTGTCCGCATGGCTCACTCATTCGCAGGCAAGGTCGCGCTCGTCACCGGTGCAGCACGAGGGATCGGGGCCGGCGTCGCCCGCGGCTTCGTCGCGCGCGGGGGCCGCGTCGCGCTGGTCGGGCTCGAGCCGGAGCGGCTCGCGGAGCTCTCCGACGAGCTCGGTGACGCCGCCGCGTGGTGGGAGGCGGACGTCCGTGACTCCGCCGCCGTCCGAGTCGCGATCGACGCCGCGGCGACGCACTTCGGCCGGATCGACTTCGTGCTGGCCAACGCGGGCATCGCGTCGTACGGCACGGTCCGCCAGATCGACGACAGCGCGTTCGAGCGGGTCGTGGACATCAACGTCAACGGCGTCTTCCGGACCCTCAAGCACGCGACCCCGCACCTGGAACGATCACGCGGCTACGCCCTGGTCGTCGCGTCGCAGGCCTCGTTCGCGGCGCTGGCGGGCCTGGCGTCGTACAACGCCAGCAAGGCCGGCGCCGAGTCGCTCGCGCTGGCGTACAAGCAGGAGGTGGCCCACCTGGGCATCTCGGTCGGCATCTGCCACCCGTCCTGGATCGACACCGACATCGTCCGCAACGCCGAGAACGACCTGCCGTCATTCCGCGCGACCCGGGAGAAGCTGCCGTGGCCGGCCAACGGCACGACCAGCGTCGAGGAGTGCGTGGCGCTGATCCTGGCCGGCTTCGCCAAGCGTCGGAGCCGGGTCTACGTCCCCGGCAAGGTCGGCGTCTCCAACTGGACCAAGGCGCTCATGAACTCCCCCGTCGTCTGGCCCGTCCTGCGCCGGATCGCGGCCGGGACCGTGCCGCAGATGGAGTCCGAGGTCGAAGCCCTGGGCCGGTTCCACCACAGCCACGTCCCGGAGACCAACCCCGCGGACTGATCCCGCCGGGCGCCCTGGAACGACGCGTCTCAGACCGTCTGGACGCTCGCGGCGAGGGACACCATGTGGCCCAGCCGGGCCAGCTCGGAGGTCAGGAACTCCGGGCCCCCGTGGCGACCGACCACGACGATGAAGCCGTTGCCCTTGCGGTCCCGGGCGGGCGTCGCGGCCAGCACCGTCGAGTCCCACTCCGCCACCTCGCGCAGCACCTTGGAGTGCCGGACGCCGAGCCAGTCCGACGCCTCAGGGACGAGGTCGGGCGCGGTGGGGGACGTGGCCATCACCGCGGCACCGCCGCCGACCCGGTGCAGCGCCATGGCCCAGTCGGTCCGGAACGTGGACGGGATGACGTCGACGAGCCGGGCGATCGCTTGGATCGGGTCCTCGGTGAACCGCTCGACCGCCTCGAGATCCATGCTCAGGTTGGCACCGGCGTTGTAGCGGGAGATCCACTGCACCGTGACGCCCTCGAGCTGGTGGCACGCGGTGATCAGCGCGTCGGGCATGACCCGGGCGGGCAGCTCCAGCAGTACGTCGTCGACGACCCGGCCCTCGGCGCGACGCTCGACGATCTCGATCGCCTCGATGTCGGCACCCGCACCACCGAGCGCCGTCGCCAGGGTGCCCAGTGAACCGGGCACGTCAGGGAGCTCGACGCGCAGCAGGAAGGCCATATGACCATTGTCAC
>JAOPXL010000056.1 GCA_025965175.1 Aeromicrobium sp. | reverse complement strand
CGTCCCGAACGACGCGCGCTACCAAACTGCGCCACAGCCCGACGCCCCCTACGTGAGGGAACCGGACGAGTCTATCCCAGTCAGGGTGAGGAGGGTTGCCTCGGGGCGGCATGCGAACCGTACGGGGGTGTACGGCGACGTGCCGAGCCCCGCCGAGACGTGCAGCCAGGAGGGTGCGTGCCCGTCGACCTGGTGGGTGTGCAGGCCGCGGGCGCGGGCCCGATCGAGGTCGCAGTTGGTCACGAGGGCGCCGTAGAACGGGATGCGCAGCTGGCCGCCGTGCGTGTGCCCGGCGAGGATCAGCGGGTAGCTCTGGGTGTTCCACCGGTCGAGCACCCGCAGGTAGGGCGCGTGCGCGACCCCGATCGCGAGGTCCGCCGTGGTGTCGGCGGGCTCGTCGTCGAGGACGTCGTAGCCCAGGTGCGGGTCGTCGACACCGACGAACGACAGCCGGCGCCCAGCGATCTGGAGGGTGTCGTGCCGGTTGGTCAGGTCGGTCCAGCCGCGCTGGCCGAACGCTGCCCGCAGCTCGGCGAACGGCAGGTCCTTGGGGCGTCGCCACGCACCGCGGATCGCGGAGCCCGTCCCGCCGGTCAGGTAGCCGACGGGATTCTTGCGGACCGGCGAGAAGTAGTCGTTGGAGCCGAACACGAAGACGCCGGGCAGGTCGAGCAGGTCGCCGTACGCCCGAAGGACCGAGGGCATCGCGTCGACGTGGGAGAGGTTGTCGCCGGTGTTGACGACCAGGTCGGGCTCGAGCTCCGCGAGTCCGCTGAGCCACTGCTGCTTGCGGTGCTGGTCGGGCGTCATGTGGGTGTCCGAGAGGTGCAGGACCCGCAACGGCGCGGAGCCGGGTGCGAGGACGGGCACCGTCACGTGGCGGACCGTGAAGGCCCGGGTCTCGGCGACGGAGTACGCCAGCCCCGCGGCGGCCGCGAGGACAGGCCAGAGGAGGGGGCGCATGCGTTCAGCATGTCATCCCACGGGTGGGACACTGGAGGCATGTCAGCTCTCAAGGACCAGCTTCACTCCGACCTCACCACCTCGATGAAGGCGCGCGACACCTTGCGGACCTCGACGCTGCGCATGGTGCTCACCGCCATCACGAACGCCGAGGTGTCGGGCAGGGAGGTCCGCGAGCTGAGTGACGAGGACGTCATCACGGTCCTGGGCTCAGAGGCCAAGAAGCGCCGCGAGGCAGCGCAGGCGTTCGCCGACGGAGACCGCCCCGAGCTGGCTGAGAAGGAGACCGCCGAGGCGGCGATCCTCGCCGAGTACCTCCCCGCTCAGCTGTCCACTGAGGAGATCGCGGTCATCGTGACCGCCGCGGTGGAGGCCGCCGGCGCCGCGGGCGAGGGCATGAAGGCCATGGGCAAGGTCATGGGCATCGTGTCGCCGCAGGTCAAGGGCAAGGCCGATGGCGGAGCCGTCGCCGCGGAGGTCAAGCGCCAGCTCGGCGCCTAGCCTCGGCAGCTGCCGCAACCGCTCGGGAGCGGTGCAGGGGTCGCCCCACGAGGGTCGGGTAGGACGACTGGTGCACCGCCCCGGGTCAGCCGCGGTCAGGCTTCGGCTTGCGGGTGTCAGGAGCTGTGTCCCGCGTCGTGTCGCGGGACGTGTCGGACCTGAACGCGCGCCTGGTCGGCTGACGGCTCGGCGGGGCGTCGAAGTTGACCGGCGCGAGCTGGTCCTGGATCTTCTGCATCGCCTTGGCCCACATGGGCCCGGCCAGCGAGCTGCCGCCGACGGCGTTGAAGTTGAGGAATGCGCCCTTGATCTTGACGCCCGCCAGCGAGCGGGGGGCGCCGTTCGCCTTGACACCGGCGATCATCGAGGCGGTCGCGAGCTCGGGGGTGTAGCCGTTGTACCAGACCGACTGGTTGTCCTGCGCGGTTCCAGTCTTCGCCGCCGACGGGATCTTGAGCCCCGTGCCGTTGCTGTATCCGAAGCCACCCGGCTCCTGGACACCCCGCAGGATGTCGTTGATCTGCGCCGCCTGGTCCTTGGTCAGCGCCCGGGTGCAGCCCGGCTTGTACTTCTTGATCGAGTTGTTGTTGGCGTCGATGATCTCGTTGACCGGGCGCGGCTCGCAGTACAGCCCGCCGGAGGCGAACGTCGCGTAGGCCGCGGCCATGTCGAGCGGGCTGACGCTCGTGACGCCGAGGGTGAACGGTCCGACCTGGTCGCGGTCGGGGACCGTGATGCCCATCGACTCGGCCGCCCGGACGACCTTGCACAGGCCCGCCCGCTTCTCGAGCTGAGAGAAGTAGGTGTTGACCGACTCACGCGTGCCGCTGTACATGTTCTTGGTGCCGGAGGTCGTGGAGTTGCTGACCTTCCACTCCGCCGTGCCGTAGCCGTTGCAGGCCTTGTACGTGCCCGCGGGCATCGTCATGTTCTTGGGCGCGTTGTACGTCTGGCCGACGTCGACACCGTCCTTGAGCGCCGCCGCCACGGTGAACGCCTTGAACGTCGAGCCGGCCGGGAACCCGCCCGAGTCGCCGTACTTGCGCGGGACCACGAAGTTGATGAACGACTCGCCCTTCTTCTTGTCGCGGCCCATGGGGCGGGACTGCGACAGGGCGCGGACCTTGCCGGTGCCGGGCTCGACCGAGGCCAGCGCGGCGATGGCCCCGTTGTCGGTCGCACCGACGGTCGAGGTGACGGCCTTGTCGGTCGCCGACTGCATCCCGAGGTCGATGTTCGACTTGATCGTCAGGCCGCCACGCTCGAGGCGCACCTGGCGCTCCTTCAACGTCGAGCCGAGCGCGTTCTGGGTCAGCAGGTAGCGGCGAACGTAGTCGCAGGAGAACTCGGCCTTGGAGCTGACGCAGCCGTTGGGGAACTCCGTGACCTTGAGCCCGAGGCCCTCGTCCTGGAACTTCTGAGACTGGGCCTCGGTGATCTTGCCGAGCCGTGCCATGACCGCGAGGACGGTGTTGCGGCGCTGCAGCGCCTTCTCGGGGTAGACGTTGGGGTCGAACTCGACGGGGTTCTTGACCAGTCCGGCCAGCGTCGCGGCCTGCCGGGCGTTGAGCTCCTCGGGACTCGTGGAGAAGTAGTGGTAGGCCGCTGCGCTGATCCCGTAGGCGCCGTCGCCGAAGTAGGCGAGGTTGAGGTAGCGCTCCAGGATCTCCTTCTTGGTGTGCTTGGTCTCGTACTCGATCGCGAGCTTGAGCTCGCGGATCTTGCGCGCCTTGGACTTCTTGGTCGCGGCCTGGACCTGCTCACGGGTCGTGGCCTGCGACACCAGGGTCAGCTTGACGAGCTGCTGGGTGATCGACGAACCACCCTGCGTCTGCCCGTCCGAGGCGTTGTTGACCAGGGCGCGGAGGGTGCCCTTGACGTCCAGGGCCCCGTGCTCGTAGAACCGTGCGTCCTCGATCGACAGCAGCGCGTCCTGCATGATCGGCGCGATCTTGTCGAGCGGGACGTCCTGCCGGTTCTCGTTGTAGAAGTAGGCGATCAGCTCACCGTTGGAGGCCAGGAGCCGGGTCGTCTGGGCGCTCGGCTGGTCCTGCAGCTCCAGCGGCAGGTCAAGGACGTCGTCGGTGGCGTTGCTGACCGTGACGGCCACCAGCGCGGTCGTCGGGATCAGGATCAGGGCGACCAGGAGACCGGCGAGGCCCGCCAGGCGGGCCATCGTGCCGATCAGGACGGTCTTGCTGCTGCTCCGCGTCTCCGACTGGGCCGCTCGTCGCAGGGAGTCACGAAAATCGTCCGATGCCATACACGACAGGGTACGGGACACCGGAAGGACGGTCACCGAGTGACAGCGTGTCTAGCCCTTTCGGACTAGTCAAAGATGGTCCAGATCGATCTGATGCCCCCGGCCCCGAATTCGTACATTTGTCACAACCAACTTCGGTCAATCCGTGACCGGTCTCGGGGAGGTTTTGGGAATGTGGAACGAGAACTGGGCAGCTGCGGCGGCCTGTCGAGGCAATTCAGATGCCTTGTTCGTCAAGGGTGCGGAGCAGAACCGTGCCAAGCAGGTCTGCAGCACGTGCCACGTGCGGGCGGAGTGCCTGGCCGAAGCGTTGGACAACCGCATCGAATGGGGCGTCTGGGGCGGTATGACCGAGCGTGAGCGTCGTGCGCTCCTGCGTCGCCGTCCCAACGTCACGGCCTGGCGCAGCATCCTCCAGGTCGCGGTCTAACCCTCCGCAGGTCGGCTCTCGCCGGTCAGCAGGGCTCCGATCTCCCGGAGCCCGTCCAGGTCGTGCACGTCGCCGGCCAGTGCCGCCACCGACACGGTCGGCACGGTCGGGTGAGCCGCGGCGAAGCGCTTCTTGAGGCGCAGTTCCCGCGCGGCGACTCGCATCCGGTCGGCGTGGATCGTCAGCAGGTCGGCGGTCAGGCGATCGTTGGTGCTGCCGTCGCTCAGCCGGTGGCTCGCGGACTCCGCGTCCGCCGTGCTGATGCCGTCGGCCCCGTCGTCGTGCACGCGGTTGACCACGAGCCCGGCCAGCGGCATCTGCTCACCGCCGAGCCGTTCGACGAAGTAGGACGCCTCGCGCATCGCGGCGGGCTCAGGGGCGGCGACCACCAGGAACGCGGTCCCGTCGGCCTGTAGGAGGGCGAACGTGCTCTCGGCGCGCTGCCGGAAGCCGCCGAACAGCGTGTCGAACGCGGCGACGAACGTCTGCATGTCGGTCAGCACCTGGGCGCCGAGGACCTTGTTGAGCGCGCTGGTGACGATGCCGAAACCTGCGCTCAGCAGCCGGGCAGGTCCCTTGGCGGGAGCCAGGAGGAGCTTGATGAAGCGACCGTCGAGCAGCGACGACAACCGGTCGGGCGCGTCCAGGAAGTCCAGCGCCGACCGGGACGGGGGCGTGTCGACCACGATCAGGTCCCACCGCTTCGCCTCGTTGACCGCCTGGGCGTGCAGCTGCCCCAGCTTTTCCATGGCCATGTACTCCTGCGTGCCCGCGAACGAGCTCGACAGGGCGACGTAGAACGGGTTGGCGAGGATCTGGGCGGCCTTCTCGGGTGTCGCGTGCTGCTCGACGACCTCGTCGAAGGTCCGCTTCATGTCGAGCATCATGGCGTCCAGCGAGCCGCCGCCCTCGATGTTGGCCCCCTTGACCGGGCGCGGCGTGTTGTCCAGCTCGGTGAGGCCCATCGACTGGGCCAGCCGGCGTGCCGGATCGATCGTCAGGACGCACACCTGGCGACCCTGCTCGGCGGCGCGCAACGCGATCGCCGCGGCGGTCGTGGTCTTGCCGACCCCGCCGGAGCCGCAGCACACGATGATCTCGGTCGTCCGGTCCGCCAGCAGGGCGTCGACGTCGAGGCGGCCGCCCTTCGTGGTGCCGGCCGCGCCGCGTGGGGTCGTCCGTCCTCGGCGGACCGACGGCGAGGTCTGCGCCTTCCCGGTCATGCAGCTACCTCCGTTGAAGAGCGACGGTACGAAGACAGCTGCACGGCTGCCGCCTCATGATGACCTCGCTGGCGCCCGGTCATGCCGTTGCCTCCAGGTCGGTGAGCTGCTCGGCGAGCTCGAACAGGGCGCCGAGGTCGATCGCGTCGCGCAGGAGCGGGAGCTCAACCAGCGGCCGGCCCGACTCGACGAGGATCTGACGCTGGTCGTCCTGCAGGGCCTGCCGCTCGAGGTGGGCATGGCCGCCGCTGATGAGTGCGGGAGCGGCCGCCCGGTCCAGGCCCACCGAGGCGAGTGACTTCGCGATGGCGCCGGGCTTGACCGTGCCGAACGCGAGGGCGTCGCGGGACGCGACCGACAGCAGGGAGGGGCGCACCAGGTTGAGGATGATCCGGCCGACCGGCAGCCGTTCGGAGGTCAGCTCGGCGATGCCGTCGATCGTCTCCTGCACGGGCATCTCCTCCAGCACCGTCACGAGGTGTACGTGGGTCTGCTCGGACCGCATCATTTCCATGATCGAGTCGGCCTGGCGGCGGATCGGCCCGACCTTGGCCAGGCCGGCGACCTCGGAGTTGACGTTGAGGAAGCGGGTGATCCGTCCGGTCGGCGGGGCGTCCATGATGACGGCGTCGTACGTGAATCGGTTGCCCTCGCGACGGCGTGCGGCCTCGTAGACCTTGCCGGTCAGCAGGACGTCCCGGACGCCGGGTGCGATGGTCGTGGCGAAGTCGATGATGCCGAAGCGGTCGAGAGCCTTGCCGGCGCGGCCGAGGCGGTAGTACATCGCGAGGTACTCCAGCAGCGCGGACTCCGGGTCGATCGCGAGGGCGTACACCTCGCCGCCCCCCAGGCCGACCGCGATCTGCCGCTCCTCGTAGGGCAGCGGGGGGACGTCGAAGAGCTGGGCGATGCCCTGGCGGCCCTCGACCTCGCACAGCAGCACCTTCTTGCCCTGGCCGGCCAGCGCCATGGCCAGGCTGGCCGCGACCGTCGTCTTGCCGGTGCCACCCTTGCCGGTGACGACATGGAGCTGAGTCGATTGGGCCACCCCTCGAGCCTACCGAGCAGCCGCGCTCTCGCCTCTCGATCCGGCGTTTCCCTGCTCACACCCCCGGTTCCGTCCTGCGGTGGGTCCACCGTGTCTGCCCGGGGTGGGGTCGAGGAGATGACGATCGACCTCATGAGGCGGGCCGCGTCGAGGGCGCGGCCCGATACAGTCGGCACATGACGAAATGGGAGTACCTCACCGCGCCGGTCCTCGTGCACGCGACCAAGCAGATCCTGGACAACTTCGGCTCCGACGGCTGGGAGCTCGTCCAGATCGTCCCGGGCATGAACCCGGAGAACCTGGTCGCCTACTTCAAGCGTCCGGTCGGCTGATGTCGGCTGTCGACGACCGCCTCGCCGAGCTCGGGCTGACCGTCCCGACGGTTCCCGCCCCGGTCGCGGTCTACGTCCCCGCGGTCAGGTCCGGATCATACGTCTTCACGTCCGGTCAGCTGCCGCTGAGCTCCGGCGAGCTGCTCGCGACCGGCAAGGTCGGCGGCGAGGTCTCGCCCGAGGCGGCGTACGACTGCGCCCGCCAGTGCGCCCTCAACGCAATCGCCGCGGTCAAGTCGCTGGTCGACCTCGACTCCGTCGTGCGGGTCGTCAAGGCGACGGTCTTCGTGTCCAGCACGCCGGACTTCACGGGTCAGCCGGGTGTCGCCAACGGTGCCAGCGAGCTCTTCGGGGCCGCCTTCGGTGATGCCGGGCAGCACGCGCGCAGCGCCGTCGGCGTACCCGTCCTGCCGCTCGACGCCCCCGTCGAGGTCGAGCTCGTCGTCGAGATCGGCTGACCCCGTGCGCATTTCGGTCCCCGAGTCCCTGCGCGTGCACATCGACCGGGCCGAGGCGCCCGCCGCCTCCCGTGACGCCGCCACCGTCGTCGTGGTCCGCGACGGCGACCAGGGCATCGAGGCCTATCTGCTTCGCCGTCAGCAGACGATGGCGTTCGCTCCGGGGATGTACGTCTTCCCGGGCGGCGGCGTCGACGAGCCTGACCGCGACACTGACGTCCCGTGGTCCGGGCCGCCGCCTTCGGTGTGGGCCGCACGGTTCGGCTGCAGCGAGCGGGACGCCCGCGGCCTGGTGTGTGCCGCGGTGCGCGAGACGTTCGAGGAGTCCGGGGTGCTGCTGGCCGGGCCCGACGAGCACTCGATCGTGGCCGACACGAGCGCCGCGACGTTCCAGCAGGCGCGGCTGGCGCTCGAGGCGCGGGAGATGACCTTCGGTTCCTACCTCGCCGATGCCGGCCTGGTGCTCCGCGCCGATCTGCTCGGGGCGTGGGCGCACTGGATCACGCCGGCGTTCGAGCCGCGACGCTACGACACCCGGTTCTTCGTCGCGGTCCTGCCCGAGGGGCAGTCCGTCGGCGAGCTGCCCGGCGAGGCCGATCGGGCGCACTGGGCGCCCCTGACCTCCGTCCTCGCGGCGGTCGACACTGGGACCGCCGCGATGTTGCCGCCGACGCACGTCACGTGCCGTGAGATCGCCGGCCTGTCGACGTCCGAGGTGCTGGGCGTCGCCGAGACTCGCACGATCCGACCCATCGAGCCGCGCCTCATCGAGGTCGACGGTGAGCTGTTCCTCGACAACGACCTCGGAGACGACGCATGAGCCAGTCCGTGACCGACCGCGCCACGACGGTCCTGGCCGAGAACCCGGGCATCATGACGCTCGACGGCACCAACACGTGGATCCTGCGAGAGCCCGGCGCCACCCGGTCGGTAGTGGTCGACCCGGGCCCCGACGACGAGCGGCACATCCAGGCCGTGCTGGCGGCCGCGGGCGAGGTCGGGCTGGTCCTGTTCACCCACCGACACTTCGACCACACCGAGGCCCTGGGCCGGATCGTCGAGCTGACCGGCGCGCCGACCCGGTCGACCGACCCGGAGTTCACCCGGGATGCCGAGCCGCTGGTCGATGGCGAGACGATCGTCGTCGACGGCCTCTCAATCGAGGTGCTGGCGACGCCCGGCCACACGACCGACTCCACGTGCTTCCTCGTGGGTGCCGAGCGGACGCTGCTCAGCGGCGACACGATCCTGGGGCGCGGGACGACCGTGATCGCGCACCCTGACGGCGTCCTCGGGCCCTATCTCGACTCGCTCGCGCACATCCGCGAGCTCATCGAGGAAGGGCTGGTGGAGCGGATCCTGCCCGGCCATGGGCCCGTCATCACCGAGCCGGGGGCGGTCGTCGACTTCTACCTCGAGCACCGCGCGGAGCGGCTCGACCAGGTGCGGACCGCGGTGGAGGCGGGCGCGTCGACGCCGCGCGAGGTCGTCCAGGTGGTCTACGCCGACGTCGACGAGAGCCTGTGGGGCGCAGCCGAGCTGAGCGTCGCTGCCCAGCTCGACTTCCTCCGCTGACCATTTTTTGGCGCATGAGCAACCGTTCTGGGCAGGGCCGACTGCCGGGACGGTTGTTCCGATGCCACATCTGACTCTCCACAGGCGTGGCGCGCCTGCCCCACCCGTCCACAGGAGCCCTGGCGGTGGGCCCGAGGCTCCTCCGGGTGCGGGATCGTCGCGGGATGCGCGCCATACCTGCTGCCCTGCACGGGCGGGTGTTCACGCCGGCTGAGGCGGCGGCCCACGGCGTGACGCCCCGGATGCTCCAGGGCGCCCGGTTCACGCCGGTGTTCCTCGGAGCGTGGCGGACGACGAGCACACCGGAGACCGAGGAGCTCCGGGTCCGTGCCGCGGTCAAGGTGCTCCCCGACGACGCCGCTCTCTCCCACATCAGCAACGTCCGGTGGCGGGGGCTCGACGTGGGGGACGCTTCCCCGCTGCACTTCTCCACCGCCTCGGACGTCCACGTCAAGCGCAAGGGCCTGGTGGTCCACCGGCGGCAGGCGCGCCTGCGCTCGGAGATGCTGCGCGGCGTGCCGGCGATGCCAGCGGCCCGGACGTTCGTCGACGTGGCCACGGACGTCGACGACCGTGAGCTGCTCCGGATCGGAGACTGGCTCGTGCGCCACGGGCACGTCGACCTGATCGACCTTCGGGCGTACGCCGTCGTGGAGCATCTGGACGGTGTGCAGCGTGCCCGGCGGGTGGCCCCGCTCGTCCGCGAACGGGTCGACTCGGTCCGTGAATCCGACGTCCGGTGGATCCTTCACGCCGCGGGCCTTCCCGCCCCGGAGCCCAACGTCCCGATCGTGGACGCGAGGGGGATTCGGGTCGCCAAGGGGGACCTGGTCTACGTCCGCTGGAAGGTCATCGTCGAGCACGACGGCTGGCACCATGAACGCGATGCTGATCAGCGCCAGCGCGATCATCTGCGCCGGGAGCGTCTGGACGCCCTGGGGTGGCGCGTCATCGTCATCACCGCGGCGGACTTTCGCCACGAGAAATCCATCGCCTGGCGGGTCCACGACGCCCTCCGGCAGGCCGGCTACACCGGTCCCCGCCCGATTTTTGGCGCCTGAGCAACCGTTCCCAGCAGGGTCGGCCGCTGAGACGGTTGCTCAGAGGCCAAAATTTGGGGTCAGGGGGTCAGCGGGCTCGGCGCTGCAGGCGCTCGAGGTCGAGGATCACGACGCTGCGCGGCTCGAGCCGCAGCCAGCCGCGGCTCGCGAAGTCGGCGAGCGCCTTGTTGACCGTCTCGCGGGAGGCGCCGACGAGCTGCGCCAGCTCCTCCTGGGTCAGGTCGTGGTTGACGTGGATCCCGTCGTCGGCGCGACGGCCGAAGCGGGAGGCCAGGTCGAGCAGGGCCTTGGCGACGCGGCCGGGCACGTCGGAGAACACCAGGTCGCCGACGACCTCGTTGGTCCGGCGCAGGCGTCCCGCGAGCTGGTTGAGCAACGCGTGCGCGACGTCGGGGTGCGCGTTGAGCACGGGGCTCAGGGCCTCGTGGCCGAGGCTCTTGAGCTCGACGTCGGTGACGGCGGTCGCGGTGGCGGAGCGCGGGCCGGGGTCGAAGAACGACAGCTCGCCGAACATCTGGCCGGGGCCGAGGATCGCCAGCAGGTTCTCCCGCCCGTCCGGGGACGTGCGGCCCAGCTTGATCTTGCCCTCGGTCACGACGTACAGCTGATTGCCGTCGTCGCCCTCGCTGAAGAGGATCTCACCGCGGCGGAGCGACGCGGACGCCATCGAGGCCTCGAGCGCCCCCGCAACCTCGTCATCGAGGCCGG
>JAOPXL010000046.1 GCA_025965175.1 Aeromicrobium sp. | reverse complement strand
CGACGTCGATCGCACGCGCCCTGCCCCGCGGCTCGGGTTCCCCGACCTGCACGGAGTCGAACAACCCCGACGCGACGAGCGCTTCGGTGGTGTCGAACCACGCGCTCGTCCCGCCCGCACGCGTCACCGTCGCGACACCCTCCACCTTGTAGATCGTCTCGACCGCGTCGTACGCCCGTGCGGACGACGTGCGGAGCGTCGTGTCCATCGCCTCGGCGTGCTCCAAGGTGTCGACCGTGACCCGCAGGAAGCCGCTGCTGACCGACAGCCCCCTGTAGCCGGGCTCCTTGCGCAGGACGTCGGCCGAGGTCCGGGCGTGCCCGGCCCCTTCGCCGGCGTTCGAGAGGTCCGAGTCGGGGTCGTCGGTCACGTCCACGGCGACGATCGAGGCGTACCCGGACGGGCGCTCGGCGAGGGCCCGCGCACCAGCCACGTCGTCGCCGGGGGCCAGAAGGATGCTCAGGAAGCCCTTGCCGACCACGGCGCGCTCGACGAGGTGCTCGGCCCGTACGGCTTCGAGCACCGCGAGCTCGGTGGCCGGCCAGGCGTCGGCACTGGCGCGGAGCTGGGAGTGGTGGGACACCGCCTGGACCGACGTGGCGCCGGACGTCTCGACCAGCGCCCGCGACCGGTCCGCGACGCCGTCGACGTCCGTCGGCAGCGAGGAGAACTGCACTCGCGCCCGTGGGTCCGGCGGTGTCCGCAGAGGCGGTGTCGCCGACCTCGACCGTCGCGTTGTCCCTGCCCCTGTCGCGCAGCACGCCCGCGGTCGCGGTGATGGCGCCGGCGATGTCGTGCGCGCCGGCCCCGGGGTCGAGGTCGACCGTGGGGAGGCACTTCCAGACCAGGTCGACACGGTGGCAGTCGGCTGACGACGATGCGATGTGGTCGACCCCGCCCAGTGCCTTCGCCAGGTCGGGTCCTCGTAGGGCGCCTTCCCGCACCCGGCGAGCAGTAGTGCGACGAGGGCGGCGAGCACGAGGCGGGGTGACATGCCGGCACAGTAGGTGTCCTGGGAGCGTCCCACCCGCTCGGCTGGGGTGATCGGTCCTGCTGTGACAGGATCGGGCGGTGAAGCGAACCGTCTCGGCCCACCTGCAGCTCCACCTCCACGGCGAGGCCGACCTGATCTTCTCGATCGCGGTCGCCGAGCGTGCGGGCGTGAGCGAGAGGCTCGACATCACCTCCGGCGGGACGAGGCTCGAGGCGCAGGAGATCACCGGCCGCCACGGCACCCGTCTGCACCGCCTCACCGGACCCGTCGGGCCCATGGTGATCGACTACTCCGCCGAGATCACGGGACAGGCCGAGCCCGCCCCGGTCGAGCAGCTCGACATCATCGAGTACCGCCGGCCCAGCCGCTACTGCGAGTCCGACACCCTCTTCGCGACAGCACAGTCCGAGTTCGCCGGTGTCCACGGCAAGGAGCTCCTCGACGCCGTGAGCTCGTGGGTGGGGGACCGGTTGACGTACGTCCCGGGCGCCAGCCAGCCGACCGACGGTGCCGTTGCGACGATGCTGGCCCGCAGAGGCGTCTGCCGTGACTACGCGCACCTCGTCGTCGCGCTGCTGCGCTCGCTCGACGTCCCGGCCCGCCTCGCCTCGGTCTACGCCCCCGGTCTCTTCCCGATGGACTTCCACGCCGTCGCCGAAGCGTACGTCGAGGGCGCGTGGCGGGTCGTCGACGCGACCGCGCTGGCACCCCGCAGCAGCCTGGTGCGGATCGCGACGGGTCAGGACGCCTCCGAGACGGCGTTCCTGTCGCAGCACGGTGCAGCCGTCGACCTTCGATGGATGTCCGTGACGGCCGTGGTCGACGAGCTCCCGGGCGACGACCTGACCGAGTACGTCTCGCTGCGCTGACTCGCAGCGCGGCGGTCAGCCCCGACGCTGGGCGGCGGCGACCGCCGCGCGGAGCTCCTCGGCGGTCATCCGCGGCCCGTAGCCCGGGGTCTCGGGCTGGATGCGCCAGCCCTCGGACAACGGCCCCAGGTCGACGACGTCGAAGCCGATCTCGTCGATGAATGCCGTGACGACCGCCTTCGCGGCCGCGTCGTCACCGGCGACGGTCAACGCGCGCCGCCCGGCCGAACCGGCCGGCTGCGCATGTTCGGTGATGTGAGCGGCACCGATGTGGTTGAACGCCTTGACTACGTGCGAGCCCGGCAGATGTGCCTGCAGCAGCTCCGAGCTCGTCGTGGACTCGTCGTCGAGGGAGCCGATGTGGCCGTCGCGCTGCGAATAGTAGTTGTTGGTGTCGATAACCGTCTTGCCGGCCAGGGGCTCGACCGGGACGGTGTCGATCGCCTTGAGGGGGATGGTGACGACTGCGAGGTCGGCCGCCGCAGCGGCCTCGGCGGGGGTCGCAGCGCGAGCCGTGGGGCCGAGCTCGGTGACGAGGTCCTGCAGGGTCTCGGGTCCGCGCGAGTTGCTGATCACAACGTCGTGGCCGCGGGCCACGGCGGCCCGGGCGATCTGGCTGCCGATGTGGCCGGCGCCAATGAGTCCGATGGTGTGGGTCATGCAGTCGTCAACGTCGGGCACCACGGGGTATTCCGCGCGCACCTCCGGACTCCCTCGGTGGGACTAGGAGCGGCTAGTCCCAAATAACTACGTGTCGACCGAAAGTCAAGACTGCACTTGTCCGCAGTTATTGGTTACTGTCTTTCACAGAGGCACCGACGCGCGAGCGTCGTGGGGCCGGCCGTCTCGGGGGGATGGCCGGCCTCCTCTCTTCTCCCACCGCTCCTGCGCTACCGGACGGTGAGCCGGGCGTACGTCGAGGGGCCCGTCGTGAGGGAGTCCCAGCCGCCGATGAGCCAGCTCTGGCCGCCCTGGTGGCGCAGGATCAGCCGGGCGCGCGTCGGCACGGTCATCATGTCGTCGGTGTCCTTCGCGGGGTTGAACACCGGCACGGCGGCGGAGGCATCGAGGGTTGCGACGATCCGTGGGGTGGCCTTCGCGCGGTCGACCCGAATCGAGACCCGGGACCAGGTCGGGTTGATCCACGCCGACCGGCCGCGATAGCCCGTGGTCGTGTGGGCCGGGCCGTAGAAGACGCGGCCGCGTCCTGCGTCGGCGTGGCCGGCCGTGCTGGTGCCGCGCAGCAGCACCAGGCCGAGACCCGCGCGGGCGGCGGTGTCGCTGGGCGCGGCCACGAACCAGGCGACCCGCGAGCGGTAGGTCGCGGCGGCCGTGTCCGTCAGGGCGGGCCGGATGAAGTCGAGGTCCGCCGCGGTGTACGAGCGCCGGGGGAGCGAGATGCGGGAGTAGCGCCGGTCGAGGACGAAGCGGACCGCGGCGCATGCGGCGGCGCGGGTGGCGCCCGTGCCGAAAACCCGTTCGGCCTCCGCCGCGCCCTCCATGTGTACGGCCGGGCACCAGTCGACCCGCGACCCACGGACCTTCGTGGCGGCGGGGCGTCCGGGCCACGTCCCACGGACCGTGGCCGGGGCGCGGTCGGCCGTCGGCTGGTCCTCGGCGGGAGTCGGCGTCGGTGTCGCGGAGCTCGGCGCGCGCGACGGCGTCGTGATTGTCGCGGCGGTCCGGGTGGTGTTCCCGACCGAGCCGTCCGGGGCAGTGAGGCCGACCACGACGCTGACCGCCACGACCGCCGCTATCGCGCCGGCGAGCACCGTGATCCACTTCGACTTCACGCGCTCATCCTAGGGTGGCGGGCCGCCCGGAAATGCGCTGAGCGTGGCTCCCCGCAGGGGGCCACGCTCAGCAGGTGCCGGGTCGGGCTAGACGCTGGCCCAGTCCGGGTTCCAGCCGTCGACCTCGTCGGCGCGGCGCGAGGCCGGACCGGTGTAGATCGCCGATGGACGGATCAAGCGACCCGTGCGCTTCTGCTCCAGGATGTGCGCGCTCCAGCCGGCGGTGCGGGCGGAGGTGAACATCGCGGTGAACATGTGCGGCGGGATCTCGGCGTAATCGAGGATGATCGCGGCCCAGAACTCGACGTTGGTCTCGAGCACGCGGTCGGGACGACGCTCCTTGAGCTCCTTGAGCGCGGCCTCCTCCAGCGCGATCGCGACCTCGGCGCGGGGAGCGTTGAGCTCCTGCGCCGTACGACGCAGGGTGCGGGCACGCGGGTCCTGCGCACGGTAGACGCGGTGGCCGAAGCCCATGAGGCGTTCGCCGTTGTCGAGCTGCTCCTTGACGTACGCCGTGGCGTCGCCGGACTTCTCGACGGCCTCGATCATCGTCAGCACGCGTGCCGGGGCGCCGCCGTGCAGCGGGCCGGACATCGCACCGACGGCTCCGGAGAGCGCGGCGGCGGCATCGGCACCGGTCGAGGCGATGACTCGGGCGGTGAACGTCGAGGCGTTCATGCCGTGCTCGGCTGCCGAGACCCAGTAGGCGTCGATGGCCTTGACGTGGTCGGGGTTGACCTCGCCGCGCCAGCGGGTCAGGAAGCGCTCCGTGATGGTCGAGCACTTGTCGATCTCCGACTGCGGCACCATCGGCTGGCCAACGCCACGCGCGGCCTGGGCCACGTAGGACAGGACCATGACTGCGGTGCGGGCGAGGTCCTCACGTGCCTGGGCGTCGTCGATGTCATAGAGCTGCTTCATGCCCCAGGCGGGGGCGGTCAACGCGATGGCGCTCTGCACATCGGCGCGGATGTCGCCGGAATGTACGGGGATCGGGAACGGCTCTGCGGGCGGGAGGCCGGGCTCGTACGTCCCGTCGACCAGCAGGCCCCAGATCTTCTCGAAGGGAACGCGCCCGACGAGGTCGTCGATGTCGACGCCGCGATAGCGAAGCGCAGACCCTTCCTTGTCGGGTTCGGCGATCTCGCTCTCGAACGCGATGACGCCTTCCAGTCCGTGGTGCACTTCAGTCATACGCAGCATTCTGCCCTGCGCCACTACGGTGGGCACATGGAGACCCCGGATCTGGCCCGGATGCGTGAGGAGTACACCCGTGAGGGCCTCGACGAGACGGCCGCCGGCGAGGATCCGCTGGCCCTGTTCGCACGATGGTTGGACGACGCGGTGGACGCCCGCGTGCACGAGCCCAACGCGATGGCGCTCGCGACGGCGACTCCGGAAGGACGTCCCTCGGTGCGGGTCGTGCTGCTGAAGGGCCTCGACGCGCGGGGGCTGGCTTTCTACACCGGATATGAGTCACGCAAGGGTCGCGAGCTGGCTGCCAACCCGTGGGCCGCGGCGACGATGCTGTGGCACCCGCTGCAGCGACAGGTCCGGATCGAAGGGCCCGTGGTGCGGCTCGACGCGGCGGAGTCCGACGCCTACTTCGCGTCCCGCCCCCGCGGCTCGCAGATCGGTGCCGTCGCCTCGCCGCAGTCCCGCCCCGTCGCGGGACGGCAGGACCTCGAGCGGGGCTTCCGGGAGGTCGAGGAGGCGTACGCCGGTCGGGACGTCGACCGGCCACCGGGCTGGGGCGGCTACCGGATCGCGATCGAGTCCGTCGAGTTCTGGCAGGGCCGGGTCAACCGTCTGCACGACCGGCTCCGGTACGTTCGGCAGGACGGCGGCTGGGCTCGGGAGCGGCTCGCCCCGTAGGCGCCGGCTCGCGCCCCGTAGGCACTGGCTCTGGTCGCGGGTGCTGTCGGGCAGCGTTCACCTCCCGTCCACCGCGAGGCTCCGCTGAGGATGCGTAGTCCCTGCAGCGTGAGGGGCATGACAGCAATCGTCTGCACACTCGCCCTCGGCTTCTGCCTGGCCTTCGCGGAGTCCGGGCTGGGACTCGGGATGGTCCTGCCCGGTGAGACGGCGGTCGTGGTGCTCGCCGCGACGATGCGCTCGACGCCGGAGATGATCGCGCTCGGCATGGCCGTGATGGTCGGCGCGAGCCTGGGCGACCACGTGGGCTTCTTCCTGGGTCGCCGCTACGGTGACTCGCTCCGCGAGAACCGGGCCGTACGCCGCCTGGGCCGTCACCACTACGACCGGGCCACCGACCTGCTGCGACGTCGCGGCGGGTCCGCGGTCCTCATGACCCGCCTCGTGCCGATCGTGCGGACCCTCACCCCGGCCGCGGCGGGGGCATCGGGGCTGGAGTACCGCCGGTTCGCGACGGCTTCGCTCGCCGGCTCGGCGCTCTGGTCGGGCGCGTACGTCGGAGGGGGTTCCGTCGTGGCGGGGCTAAGCGCGTTGACGACCGACCGGCTCGGCCGGGCCTGGTGGCTCGTGCTGGTGCTCGTCGGGCTGGCCGGCGTGCCGGTCCTGCTGATCCGGGCCGTCGTCGGGGTGCGCCCCGTGACCGCCGCGCCGGACGTCGCATCGCTCGAGCTGGCCACGGGCGTCATGCCGCAGCGCCCGACCGCCGACGCCCTGGCGGGCCAGACCTGGCATTGAGCTCCGGCGGATGATCCCGCCCTCCCGGGTGGCGGATCACCACGGTCCCTGGGCGGGCCCGCGCGTACCGCAGGAAGCATCCCCCGGGACGTGACAGGTTGCTCAGGGACCGTGGTGATCCGACGCCCCGGGGTGGGACGTGGCGGTTCCCGGTCCTGCGGTGCGGGTGATCCGGTAGCGGACGAACGACGGCACGGCCAGCGCCGCGACGACGACGCCGACCACGACCAGCACTCCGCCGCCGGCCGCTGCAGTCGCAGCGCCGACGGATGCCGCGGTGGCACCGTGCAGCGTGTCGGCGATCCGGGGACCACCGGCCACCACGACGATGAAGACCCCCTGCAGTCGCCCGCGCACGGCGTCGTCGGCGGCCGACTGCAGCATGCTGGTCCGGAACGCCGCGGAGGCCATGTCGGCCGCGCCGCCGACCACCAGCATCAGCAGGGCGACGACCAGCATCGTGGTCATCCAGCGGTCCGCAAGAGCCACCGCGACGCCGAAGCCGATCATCGACACGCCCCACAGCGCGATGCAGACGATGACGGCCCGGCCCTGGCGGTCGACACGGGACACCCAGCCGCTGAAGATGCCGCCGATGACCGATCCGGCCGGGATCGCGGCGAACAGCAGCGCGAACGCGACGCCACCGTTGTCCGGCCCGCCGAAGTCGAGGTGCGCGATCTCCGGGAACAGTGCCCGCGGCATGCCGAAGACCATCGCGATGAGGTCCACGACGAACGACATCAGGAGCACGGGCTGCGTGCGCAGGTAGGTGAAGCCCTCGATGACGGCCTTGAGCCCGGGAGTCCCCGCGGCCGCGTCCAGGACCGGCAGCCGGGGGAGGCCAACGACGGCGCCCAGCGTCACGAACAGCGTGAACGTGTCGATCAGGTACATCCACTCGAAGCCGATGATCGGGATCAGGATGCCCGCGACCAACGGTCCGGCGATCGCCCCCGCCATCGTGACGGTCATGCTCAGCGAGTTGGCCGCGGGAAGCAGGGTGTGGTCGAGCAGCTTGGGCAGGATCGCGCTGCGGGTCGGCTGGTTGACCGCGAAGAAGGCCTGCTGCACCGCGAACAACGTCAGCAGCGTCCACACGTTGGTGTTGCCGAGGGCGGCCTGCAGCCAGAACAGGCCGCTGGTCACGATCAGACCGATCGTCGTGATGACCA
>JAOPXL010000001.1 GCA_025965175.1 Aeromicrobium sp. | reverse complement strand
TCGAGCAGCTCGTGCAGCACGAACCAGGTGTGAGCGCTGCGTTCGCCGATCCGGCAGTAGGCGATCGTGTCGGTGCCGAAGTCGACCCCAGCGTCGCTGTACAGCGCCTTCAGCTCGTCGTCGCTCTTGAACGTGCCGTCGTCGTTCGCGGCCTTGCTCCACGGAACGTTGCCCGCGGTCGGGATGTGACCACCGATCTGGGCGGCCTCCTGCGGCACGTGCGCGGGGGCCAGCAGGCGGCCGGCGAACTCGTCGGGGCTGCGGACGTCGATGAGGTTCTTGACGCCGATCGCCTCGATGACCTCGTCGCGGTACGCGCGGATCGACGTGTCGGCCTCCTTGGCCGTGTACGTCGTGGCGGGACGCGCGACGACGTCGGTCGTCAGCTCACGGCTGTCGAGCTCCCACTTCTTGCGGCCGCCGTCGAGCAGGCGCAGGTTGTCGTGGCCGTAGTACTTGAGGTACCAGTACGCGTAGGCCGCGAACCAGTTGTTGTTGCCGCCGTAGAACACGAGGGTGTCGTCGTTGGCGATGCCCTTGGCCGACAGCAGCGCCTCGAGCTTCTCCTTCGAGACGAAGTCGTGACGGACGCCGTCCTGGAGATCCTTCTTCCAGTCGAGCTTGACGGCTCCGGGGATGTGCCCCTTGTCGTACGCCTCGACGTCTTCGTCGACCTCGACGAGGACGATCTTGGGGTCGTTGAGGTTCTCCTCGACCCAGTCTGCTGTGACGAGCGCAGATTCGCGGCTCATGGTGTACCTCCGTTGTGCCCGGGTGGGCGTTGGTTGTGACGTGTGGTTGACGGTGTGGTCTTCAGGCCCCGGCCGGCGCGAGCCGGCGCAGCGCCAGGTAGAGCTCGCAGCCGAGGCACAGGCCGATGGCGGCGTTGAGGACGGCAGCCACGAGGGCGTACGCCGTGGCGACGAGTGCGGCCGTCGTGGCTCCGGCGAGGAGCAGGACGAGCGCGACCGCGGTGAACGTCAGGCCCACGACCTGGGCGAACCGCGGCGGGCGGGAGTCCTCGAGCGCGGCCGGCGGACCGATCCGGGGACGGACGAGCCGGGCGAACGCGATCGCGTACGGCGACCGCTGCAGCCCGATGAACGCGGCGACGGCGAACACGGCGACCTGCACCGCGAGCAGCACGATCCGGACGGGCTCCGACGGGATCGCCAGCACGAGCGCGAGAACGACCGCGGTGATGCCCGCGACGAATCGCAGACCGCGGGGGTCCACCTGGGTGGGCTGGGACATCATGCTCCTGCGCTGGAGGCACAGCCGGGTCGTGCCGGCGAGTGCGGGGACTGACGGACTACTGGTGGGGTCAGCGCATTCGACACAGCGACGAGCGCGTGCGGCAGTTGTCCACTGCACGTCGGCGCGTCAGGTGTGTCGTCCGGAACATGAGTCCAGAGTAGAGACCTCGAGGGTGGGACACACGTCGATATCTCAACATGTGGATGGTCGTCCCACATCGTGGCACGAACCGCGGCATTGCAGGGGATCAGCCGGGACTTGCACCCGCCCGATCGAGCGCCGCCAGCACCTGGTCGCGCCGCGGCAAGCCCGAGGCGCGCGTCGAGACGGCGCCGTCGGCGTCCAGCACCAGCACCGTCGGGGTCCGCATGACGTGCAGCTCGCGGACCAGGTCGAGGTGCGCCTCCGCATCGATCTCGACCGTCACGACACCGTCCAGCCGGCCGGCGATGTCGGTCAGCAGCGTGCGCGTGGCCCGGCAGGGGCTGCAGAACGCGCTGGAGAACTGGACCAGCGTGGCCCGCTCACCCAGCGGGGCGCCGATCTGCTCGGGGGTCAGGACCTCGCGGTCGTCGGCGGGGCGTTCGGCGAAGCGACCGTTCTTCCACCGCATCAGCACCGCGATCACCACCGTGACCACTGCGGCGGCCAGGAGGATCAGCAGGCCTGTCATGCCCGGAAGTCTACGGGTGGGGCCCCGCGGGCCGTCGGGTCAACCGCGATGCGGACCTCAGGCCGCGGTCACGAGCTGACCGCCGAGATAGGCGACGGGCCCGACGAGGGCGATCGCCATCGCGCCGGGGAACCCCCAGGCGACGGACGGGTGGGTCCCGTGCCCTCCGACGGTCCGCGCCACGACCTGGCCCACGACCGCCAGGATCGCCGCGGCCGCGCCGACCAGGACGCCGAAGTAGGCCGTCATGATCGAGTCGACCGCCAGGACGACCGCGGCTCCGGCCGCCGCGCCGGCAAGCGTCGCGAGGCTCAGGCAGATCCACCGGTCGACCGGCAGCATCCAGGCCAGCAGGCCCGCGCCGACGCCGGCCGCGGCCACCGCGACGCACGCGGCGCCGCCGATGGACTGCGCGGCACCGATCCAACCGATCGCGAGCACGGCCGTGGCGCTGAGCAGGACGGCGTAGCCGACCGACTGCACCAGGTCGGTCCGCCCGTCCCGGCGGAGCATCTGCGCGACCAGCGCGACGAACACCGCGGCGGCGACGCCCGGGATCGCCCCCGCGAAGACCCCCGTGTCACTGATCCCGATGACGTCCGTGGAGGTGCCGTCGGCGCCCGTCAGCAGATCGGGCTCGAGGGACAGGGCGGTGGCCACGACCCCGGCCACCAGGACCGGGACGAGTCGCGGCGACGCGATCGCGATGCCCGCGCGGTCGACCGGGCCGGGACCCACGGCGATCAGCACCTGGACCAGCAGCACCGCGACGCCCACGAGCACGGGGTCGGTGTAGGCCGCGAGGGTCATGACGCCCGCCAGCGCGAGGGAGAGCAGGGTCGGTCCGAGTCGGGGCACCCCCGCATGATGCCAGTTGCGGGTCATCCCCCCGCGAACGGCGGCAGGAACTCGATGCTGGCGCCGGGGTGCAGCGTCACGGTCGAGGGCTCGCGCGCACCCACCGGCGTGTCCCCGACGAGGATCGAGCAGGTCGCGATGACGTCGTCGAAGCGGTCCCGATCACGGTGCCGCCGGCTGATCTCGTCGAGCAGCGCGTCGAGCGTGCGAGCCGCGACCCGCTCCTCCGAGATCCCCGCGGCGGCCCGGGCCGAGGCCCAGTAGCGGACTGTGACGTCGTTCTCATTCACGTCACCTCGTGGCAATTGATCGGACACATGAAGTATTGTCGTCCATGCAACGAGGCCACGGTGATCCACCATGGCCTCTTCGCATATCTGCACACAGTGGCCCAGGGCTTGCCCCGCACGAATCGCAGCACGGAGGATCTCTCGATCATGTCCCACTTGCTCCTGCTCACCAAGAGCACGCAGTCCTCGGTCGAGGTGCTGCCCGCACTCGCGCTGCTCCCGCACCACGTCAAGATCCTCCCCGCCGAGGCCAGCGCACTGCTCGACGCGCCCCCGTGCGACGCGGTGCTGGTCGACGGTCGCCACGACCTCGCCCAGGTGCGCAGCCTGACCCGGGTCATCCGCACGACCGGCATCGAGTGCCCGCTCATCCTGATCCTGACCGAGGGCGGCCTCGCGGTCGCGGCCTCGGACTGGGGCATGGACGACGTCATCCTGACGACCGCCGGCCCCGCCGAGCTCGAGGCGCGGTTGCGCCTCGGGATCGGCCGCATCGCCGCGAGCCTCAACGGCGACACCGAGAGCAACGTCATCTCCTCCAGCGGCCTCATGGTGGACGACACGACGTACACCGCCAAGCTCGAGAACCGCACGCTCGACCTGACGTTCAAGGAGTTCGAGCTCCTCAAGTTCCTCGCGCAGCACCCCGGCCGGGTCTTCACCCGCCAGCAGTTGCTGCAGGAGGTGTGGGGCTACGACTACTTCGGCGGCACCCGTACGGTCGACGTCCACGTCCGGCGCCTGCGGGCCAAGCTCGGCACGGACAACGAGACCCTGATCGGGACCGTGCGCAACGTCGGCTACCGCTTCGTCGCGACGAAGACCGAGCCGGCCCGCGACACCGCCGACGCCAAGGCCTGAGAAGTCGCCGGGGTCGAGGACTGACAGAGTGGGCCCATGGCCCATCTGACTGCCCAAGGACTGCTCGACCTCGTCCTCGATGAGGGATCGTTCGAGTCGTGGGACGAGCCGGTCGATCGTTCCGGCCTCGAACCCGCCTACCAGCAGGAGCTCGCCGCCGCCGCCGAGCGGTCCGGGACCGACGAGTCGGTGCTGACCGGGCGTGGGCTGATGCGCGGTCGGCCCGTCGCGGTGCTGGTCAACGAGTTCCGCTTCCTCGCCGGGTCGATCGGGCACGCCGCAGCCCAGCGCATCACGGCAGCGGTGCGCCGGGCGACCGCCGAGGGCATTCCCGTGCTCGCGACCACGGCCTCCGGCGGCACGCGGATGCAGGAGGGCACCCCGGCGTTCGTCCACATGGTCGACATCACGCGGGCGATCATGGACCACCGCGCCGCCGGGCTGCCGTACCTGATCTATCTGCGCCACCCCACGACCGGCGGCGTCTTCGCCTCCTGGGGCTCGCTCGCGCACATCACGATCGCCGAGCCGGGCGCACTGATCGGCTTCCTCGGCCCCAAGGTCTACGAGCTGCTCGAGGGCAAGCCCTTCCCGCCGAACGTGCAGACCGCGGAGAACCTCGCGGAGCGCGGCATCATCGACGCCGTCGTCCTGCCCGACGAGCTCCCGCTGCTGGTCGACCGCACGCTGGGGCTGCTCGTCGACCCGCCCACGCGGCAGACCCGGGACCTGCGGACGGCGGAGGTCCGCCGCGAGCGGACCGCCTGGCAGTCGATCCAGATCACCCGGGCGCCGCGGCGCGCGGGCGTGCGCGAGGTGCTCCGCTACGGCAGTGACGCGACGGTTCGGCTGCAGGGCACCGAGAAGGGTGAGCGGGACAGCGCCATGATCGTCGCGCTCGCCCGGATCGACGGGCAGCCGTGCGTCGTGATCGGCCAGGACCGAACGACGCAGACCAGGTGGAAGCCGATGGGGCCCGCGGCGCTCCGCGAGGCGCGGCGCGGCATGCGCCTGGCCAACGAGCTCGGGCTGCCGCTCGTGTCGTTCATCGACACCCCCGGCGCCGAGCTGTCCCCGGAGGCTGAGCAGGGTGCGATCGCCGGCGAGATCGCCCGATGCATCGCGTGGATGTCGACCATGAAGGTCCCGACCGTGTCGGTCCTGCTGGGCCAGGGCTGCGGCGGCGGGGCCCTGGCGCTGCTCCCGGCCGACGTCGTGATCGCGGCGGAGAACGCGTGGCTGTCCCCCCTGCCCCCCGAGGGGGCCAGCGCGATCGTGCACGGCGACCTCGAGCATGCCGAGGAGATGGCCGCAGCACAGCGCGTCGGCGCGCTTGACCTGTTCGAGAGCGGCACCGTGCACCACGTCGTGCCCGAGCCGACCGGGGACACCCCCGAGGCCTTCGCCCGCGCCGTCGCCGCCGAGGTCGGCGCCCAGCTCGTAGCGCTGCGGACCCGCCGATGAGCCTCCTGGAGCTGGCCGACCGCGCTGCCGCGACCGACGGCGTCGACCCGTTCAACGAGGCCAGCCGGTTCGCGCTGCGCGACCGGGTCCGCGCCCGGGTGCTGGTCCAGCAGTCCAGCCGCGACGGCGTCGTCGTCGCGGCGGCCTACGCGACGGGCGACGCCCCCGTCGAGATCGTCGTCGACCCGGAACACCGGCGTGCAGGACTCGGCCGGCGCATCCTGGACGAGCTACTGGCCGACGGGGAGCAGCAGTTCTGGGCGCACGGTGACCTTCCGGCAGCCCAGGCGCTTGCCGCCTCCGCCGGCCTGTCGCCGGCCCGCTCGCTGCTGGTGCTGCGCCTGACGTTCGACGGCCCCCCGGCGACCGAGCGGGTCCCGGGCGGCGTGACCCTGCGGACGTACACCCCGGCCGACGCGGACGCGATCGTCGCGGTCAACGCCCGCGCGTTCGCGCACCACCCCGAGCAGGGCGCGATGGATCGCGCCGACCTCGACCGGCGGATGTCGTCGGACTGGTTCGACCCCGACGGGCTGTTCGTGGCGGAGCGGAACGGCCAGGTCCTCGGTTTCCACTGGACAAAGGTCGAGGGAGGCATCGGTGAGGTCTACGTCGTCGGGATCGACCCGGACGCGCAGGGCGGTGGGCTCGGGACGGCTTTGACCGCCCGCGGCCTGCGCCACCTGTACGAGCGAAGCCTGCCGGTCGTCGACCTCTACGTCGAGGGCGACAACGCCCCCGCCCTCAAGGTCTACCGCAACCTGGGCTTCCAGGACTGGAAGAAGGACACCCTCTACTCAGCCCCCACCTAGGTCCGAGCCAAGCTGACGCGTGGGTTACGAACGGTGACGCGCGACCCAGTTGCGTAGCTCACCGGCGCAACCCACGCATCACCGTTCGCAACCCACGCGTCACCGTGCGCAACCCACGCGTCAGCCTTGGGGCGCCTCTCGCGGCCGGGCGGGCCTCAGCTCAGGCCTCTTTGGAGGGCGGCGGCGGCGCGGCGGACGGCCTTCGGGGCGGTGCGACCGATCGCGACCATGTTGATGAAGCCGTGGATCAGCCCGTCCTCGCAGACGTGCTCGACCGGCACCCCCGCGGCACGCAGCTTGTCGGCGTACGCGTTGCCCTCGTCCATCAGCGGGTCGAAGCCCGCCGTCACGACGTACGCCGGCGCGACCCCGGTGACGTCCCCGTGCAGGGGCGACAGCCGCGGATCGGACCGGTCCTCGCCGCCGACCAGGTAGTTCTCCTCCGCGAGGTCCATGAACGCCTTGGTGAGGAAGAACCCCTCGGCGTACGTCAGACGGCTCGGCGCGGTCTCCAGGAAGTCGGTCACGGGATAGATCAGCAGCTGGAAGGCCGGTGACGGGCCACCCGCGGCGACGGTCTGCTGCGCCACGACCGCGGCCAGGTTGCCGCCGGCGCTGTCGCCGCCCACCGCGATCCGGGTGGGGTCGATCCCAAGGCCCGCTGCGTGCTCCACGAGCCACGTCCACGCGGCGAGGGAGTCGTCGAGGGCGGCCGGGAACGGCGCCTCGGGGGCCAGCCGGTAGTCCACCGCGATGACCCGGACCTGGGCCTCCTCGGCCAGGAACCGGCACGTCGCGTCGTGGCTCTCCAGGTCGCCATAGATCCACCCGCCGCCGTGGAAGAACAGCAGCGCCGGCGACGGGCCGGTCAGCCCGCGCGGCGTGTAGAAGCGCAGCCCGATCGGCCCGCCGGGACCGTCGATCGTGCGCTGGGTCACCGCGCCGATCGGCTGCGTGCCGCCCGCGAGCTGCGACGACGACACGATGATCTTGCGACCCCGGCTGATCGCGACGGTCTCGGCAGCCGGGCCCTCGAGGTGCTGGAGCCGCAGCAGCAGCTGCATCTCGGGATCGAGCGTCCGCCCGTCGATCACGACCGGGGACCCGGCGAGGCGTGTGATGACGGGGCGCGGGAGCTTCATCAGGGAACGGGCAGTGGCGCCGCGGACAGCGCCGATGAGCTGGGGCACGAGTGGCATGAGGACACGCTAGCGTCTCGCCCCGGTCACGATCGTCGTTCAAACCATGTTCATCTTGATCTGGCACATTGGGAAGGTGGACACACATGACATGGCGGTCGCCGATCTAGAGGACCCGGCGTCCCCGGACGAGTTCGACGTCGATCCGCCCTTCGACCCGGCCCAGAGCTCGCTGCCCGCCGACCGGTTCCTGGATCGCGAGCTGTCGTGGATCGCGTTCAACGCCCGCGTCCTGGAGCTGGCGCAGGACGCGTCCCTCCCTCTGCTGGAGCGGGTACGTTTCGCGGCGATCTTCGCGAGCAACCTCGACGAGTTCTTCATGGTGCGCATCGCGGGCCTCAAGCGGCGGATCGCGGCGGGCGTCGCGGTGCCGTCGGCGAGCCGGCTCAACCCCCGCGACGTCCTGTCCCGAAGCCTGACCGCCGCCCAGGAGCTCATGGTCCAGCACGCCAAGACGTACCACCACGACCTCGTGCCGGCCCTCGCCGCCGAGCACATCGAGCTGATCCACTGGGCCGCGCTGAGCTCCACCGAGCAGGAGCGGATCACCGCCCTCTACCGCGACCGGGTCTTCCCGATCCTGACGCCGCTGGCGGTCGACCCGGCGCACCCGTTCCCGTACATCTCGGGGCTGTCGCTCAACCTCGCCCTCGTGATGCGCAACCCCGACACCGGCAAGGACCACTTCGCCCGCGTCAAGGTGCCGCCGATCATCAACCGCTGGGTCGAGGCCGATCCGGGCCGGTTCGTGCCCCTCGAGGAAGTCATCGCGGCCCACCTCGACCTGCTCTTCCCCGGCATGGAGGTCATCGCCCACCACGCGTTCCGGGTGACCCGCAACGAGGATCTCGAGGTCGAGGAGGACGACGCGGAGAACCTGCTCAAGGCCCTCGAGAAGGAGCTCCTGCGCCGCAAGTTCGGTCCGCCGGTGCGCCTCGAGGTCGAGGAGTCGATCGACCCCGACGTGCTGGACCTGCTGGTCTCCGAGCTCGGCGTCCGGCCCGACGAGGTCATCCACCTGCGCGGACCGCTTGACCTGCGGAGCCTCCACGAGATCGCCGACCTGGACCGTCCCGAGCTGCAGTACGAGCCGTTCATCCCCGGCACCCACCAACACCTCGCGGAGGTCGAGACCTCCGAGCCGGCCGACCTGTTCAGCGCGCTGCGCAAGCGTGACGTCCTGGTCCACCACCCCTACGACTCGTTCGCCACCAGCGTGCAGCGCTTCATCGAGCAGGCCGCCGCCGACCCGTACGTCCTCGCGATCAAGCAGACGCTCTACCGCACCTCGGGCGACTCCCCCATCATCGACTCGTTGATCGACGCCGCCCGGGCCGGCAAGCAGGTCCTGGTGCTGGTGGAGATCAAGGCCCGCTTCGACGAGCAGGCCAACATCCGGTGGGCCCGCAAGCTCGAGCGGGCCGGCTGCCACGTCGTGTACGGCCTGGTCGGCCTCAAGACGCACTGCAAGCTGGCGCTCGTCGTCCGTGACGAGCCCGACGGCCTCCGCCGCTACGCCCACATCGGCACGGGCAACTACAACCCCAAGACCGCTCGGCTCTACGAGGACTTCGGGCTGCTGACCGCCGACCCCGCCATCACGCACGACCTGACCGACCTGTTCAACAACCTGTCGGGATTCGCGCAGGACTTCTCCTACCAACGGCTCATCGTCGCCCCCGCCGGGCTCCGCGACGGGATCCTGGAACGGATCGACACCGAGATCGGGCACCACCGGGCCGGACGGCCTGCTGGCATCCGGATCAAGGTCAACTCCCTGGTCGACGAGGCGATCATCGACAAGCTCTACGAGGCGTCCCGCGCCGGTGTCGAGGTCGACCTCGTGATCCGCGGCATCTGCACCCTCCGCCCCGGTGTCGCAGGCCTCAGCGACAACATCCGGGTGCACAGCATCCTGGGCCGCTTCCTGGAGCACAGCCGGGTCTACTGGTTCGCTGGAGGTGGCGAGCCCGAGGCGTGGATCGGCTCGGCCGACCTGATGCACCGCAACCTGGACCGGCGGGTCGAGGTGCTCGTCCGGGTGCCGTCCGCGTCGCACACCGAGGCCGTCGGCGAGCTGCTCGCGACGGCGGCCGATCCCGACACCACGTCGTGGCGTCTGGGCCCCGACGGGACCTGGACCCGGCACGTCGGTGGCACCGACCTGCAGGCCCAGCTGATCGCCCGGGCGCGCTCCCGCCGCTCGCGGACCTAGCGCGTCACGGGCACGAGGCGAACAGCAGCGGGCCCTCACCGGTCATGTAGGTCCCCCGGTCCGGGTCCAGCGTGAACCGCAGCGTCGTGACGCTCCCCTGCGCACCGGCCTCGAGCCCGGTCAGCGAGTCCTCGATCCGGCCGGTGCGACCGATGAACGGCCCGCGGGCCAGCACCGCCCGGACCCGGGCCTGGTCGGCCGCAACCGCCGGCGACGGGAACGCCGACGCGAAGGTGATGGTCTGGTCCGGGTCGCCCTCGACCAGGCCCCGGCCGGTGAACGTCGGCTCCTGCAGCCGGCCGGCCCGGGCCAGTGCCGCGGCAGCCTGCGCCGTCACGTCGGCGCCCTTGCCCGCGAGGCTCGTCGCGCTGCAGCCGAAGCCCGGTCCCTGGACGACGGCCGCGTCCGATCCGGCCAGGCTGCTCGCGACGTCCGCGGCGGGTCGCACCGACAGCAGCGACTCCCGGTCGCCGCGGATCGTGCCGACGACCACCGGGACGTACGCCGGACGGTCGGTCGCGACGACGACCCGCTCCCGATCCAGCACGGCCAGGAAGCCGAGCGCCGACGCGAGATCGGGCCCCACCGCGGCGCGGCCCGCCGAGCTCAACGTCCAGGTGTCCCCGGACCGCGTGTAGCCGAGCTTGCTCAGCCGGGTCTTGACGGCGTCGAGCGAGACCGAGCCGGAGAGCCGGGCGACCATCGCCGATCCCGCTGTTGCCCGGCCGTACGTCTCCCAGTCCAGGTCGGCGGCCGACCAGCCGTACAACCGGTGCATCTCGTCGATCGCCTGGCCGATCACCGAGCGCGTCGTGAGGTCGCGCAGGGTCGCGTCGTCCGTCAGGGCGGCGCGCCCGGCGGCGGTCGACGCGCGACCGAGGCCGAGGGCCGATCTGATGGCGGCCCAGTCGGTGAAGCCGGCGACCTGGGTGCCGGCCGGGAGCGCATCGAGCCCCGACGTCAGCGAGGACCGGGTGTCGGCGTCGCGGGCGCTGGCCCACCAGGCGGTGCCGAGCGCCAGCGCGAGCACCAGGAGCGGAACGAGGACGGCGCGGACCGCAGGACCACGTTGCGACACGTCCACACCTCCTTCATCCACTGTCCACTTCCTCAGGGGACAATACGCAGCATGGCAAGCGAACGGATCACGATGGCCGCCGGCGGGATCGTGTGGCGCAACCGCCCCGGCTCGGCCCGGCCCGAGCCACGCGTCGAGGTACTGGTCGTGCACCGGCCGTCGTACGACGACTGGACCTTCCCCAAGGGCAAGACCGATCCCGGGGAGAGCCTGCAGCAGACTGCGGTCCGTGAGATCGGCGAGGAGACCGGGGTCCGTGTCCGGCTCGGCCACCCCCTCCAGGACCTGAGCTATCCGGTCAGCGGCGGGACCAAGCAGGTGTCCTACTGGTGCGCGCGGGCCGTCGGCGCCGACGACGCGACGCCCTTCGTGCCCAACAAGGAGGTCGACGAGATCCGGTGGACCAGCCCAGGCGAGGCACGCGACCTGCTGACGTACGGGCACGACGTGACCCTGCTGGCGGAGTTCGCCGAGCTGCGCGACCGGCAGGCGCACCGCAGCCGCACGTTGATCGTCCTGCGGCACGCGAAGGCCGCCCCACGCTCGAGCGAGGTCAACGACCTCGACCGGGCCCTGACCTCCGGCGGCCACGAGCGCGCCGTCGCGCTCGTCCCGCTGCTCGGGGCGTACGGCGTCCGGCGGGTCGTGAGCAGTCCGGCCGTGCGCTGTGTGCGGACCGTCGAGCCGTACGCCCACTCGGTCAGCACGTTCCTCGAGATCGACGACCGGTTGAGCGAGGACACCAAGCCGTCCCGGGTGCAACGCTCGATCAGCTCCCTGCTGGACCACAAGAAGCCGGTCGTGGTGTCGACGCACCGGCCGACGCTGCCGTGGGTGCTCGAGGCGATCGGTGCCGACCTGCAGGACCTCGCCCCCGGCGAGGCGGTCGTCGTGCACCACCGCAAGGGACACGTCCTCGCGACCGAGCGGCTGCTCTGACCGTCTCGCGCCAACCGTTGGATCATCGTTCACCCTCCGTTCATCCACGGTCGGAGAGCGATACACCTGCGCCTTCTACGTTCACCGGGTAAGCATCAAATGAATCCCAGAGAGGGACCCCGTGAAGCGCAACCACCTTCGCATCGCCGCTCCCGCGGCCATGCTGGCACTCGCCCTCGGCCTCAGCGCCTGTGGTGCGGCGAACGAGTCCGACGGCGGCAACGCCGCCTCGGGCGACAGCGTCTCCGGCACGCTGAACGGTGCAGGATCAACGGCCCAGGAAGCGGCCGTCGCCGCTTGGAAGAAGGAGTTCCAGACCGCGAACCCCGACTCCACCGTCAACTACGACCCGGTCGGCTCGGGCGGCGGCCGCGAGCAGTTCATCGCCGGCGGCGTCGCCTTCGCCGGTTCCGACGCCTATCTCGAGGATGACGAGGTCACCGCCGCCAAGGAGCAGTGCAAGAGCGACGTCGTCGAGGTGCCGGTCTACGTCAGCCCCATCGCCGTGATCTTCAAGCTCGACGGAGTCGACGAGCTCAACTTGTCGCCGAAGACGATCGGTGCGATCTTCGAGGGCGAGATCACCTCGTGGGACGACGCCGCGATCAAGGCCGACAACCCCGACGCCAAGCTGCCCGGCACCAAGATCACCGCCGTCCACCGTTCGGACGACTCGGGCACGACGAAGAACTTCACCGACTACCTGGACAAGGCCTCCGAAGGTGGCTGGACCGGTGGCGTGGTCGAGACGTGGCCCGTCAAGGGCGGCGAGGCCGCTGAGGGCACCTCGGGCGTCGTCGCCGCTGTCAGCGGTGGCAACGGCACGATCGGCTACGCCGACGAGAGTCAGGCCGGCGACCTCGGCAGGGCCAAGGTCAAGGTCGGCAAGGACTTCACCGAGCCGACGCCGGACGCCGCCGCGAAGGTGCTCGACACCGCCGCTCCGGTCGACGGTCGCGACGCCACCGACATCGCGGTCGACGTCGACCGCAAGACGACCGAGGCGGGCGTCTACCCGATCGTCCTGGTGTCCTACCAGGTCGCCTGCCAGACGTATGGCGACAAGGCCAAGGCCGAGCTCGTCAAGAGCTGGCTGACGTACGTCGCCAGCGAGCACGGACAGGCTGCCGCCGCCTCCAGCGCCGGCTCCGCCCCGCTCTCGGGCGACTTCGCCGGCAAGGTCCAGGCCGCGATCGAGACGATCAAGGCTGCTTGACCCCCCGCTGCCGCCCAGCCCTCACGGGCCGGGCGGCAGCACCTTCATCTTTGTGAAAGGCACACCGCCTGTGACCAGCACGCTGGCTCCCCGCAAGCGCTCCACCGTCGTCCGCGCCGGTGACCGCGTCTTCGCCGGGCTGTCGACCGGTGCGGGACTCCTGATCCTGCTGACGCTCGCCGGCGTCGCGGCCTTCCTCACGATCGAGGGCATTCCCGGCATCCTCGCCAACCCCGACGAGGTCAAGAGCGGGCAGAGCTTCTGGCCGTACGTCTGGCCGCTCGTCTACGGCACGCTGATCGCCGCGACTGTGGCCCTGATCCTCGCCACCCCCGTCGCGATCGGCGTCGCCCTCTACATTTCGCACTACTCGCCGCGCCGCCTCGGCCAGAGCCTTGGCTACCTCGTCGACCTGCTCGCCGCGGTCCCCAGCGTCGTCTACGGACTCTGGGGCATCCAGTTCCTCGCGCCGCACATGGTGCCGGTCTACGAGTGGCTCGACAAGCACGCCGGCTTCATCCCGTTCTTCGCCGGCCCCGCCTCCGCCACGGGCCGCACCATCATGACGGCCTGCATCGTCCTGGCGGTCATGATCCTGCCGATCATGACCGCGATCTGCCGCGAGATCTTCCTGCAGACGCCGCGCCTGCACGAGGAGGCCGCGCTGGCCCTCGGTGCGACACGCTGGGAGATGGCCCGTCTCGCGATCTTCCCGTACGCCCGCTCGGGCATCGTGTCCGCCGCGATGCTGGGTCTCGGCCGCGCGCTGGGCGAGACGCTCGCCGTCGCGATGGTGCTCTCGGTGACCGCCGGCACCGTGACGGCCAACCTGATCAGCAGCACCAACCCGAGCACGATCGCCGCCAACATCGCGCTGAGCTTCGGCGAGGCCAGCGGCCGGACGGTCAACGTCCTGATCGCCAGCGGCCTGGTGCTGTTCGTGATCACGTTCCTCGTCAACTTCGCTGCCCGGGCCGTCGTGGACCGTCGCAAAGACTTCTCCGGAGCCAACTGATGACCAATACGCTCACCCCCCGCAGCCACGGCGCCGGTCCCGTCGACGTCCAGCACGAGCTCTACGGCGCGCAGCTGCCCTCCTGGGCGGCGAAGGCCGTGCTCGGCACCGCGGTCGTCGTGGCCGGGATCCTCTACCTCCTCGGCACCAACCTGGTCCTCGCCTCGCTGGTCGTCTTCGTCCTCGGCCTGGCGCTGCCGCTCTGGTCGCTCGTGGTCGAGGGCAGCCGCAAGGCGACCGACCGGCTGGTCACGACCCTGGTGACCAGCGCCTTCGCGCTCGCGATGTTCCCGCTCGTCAGCATCCTGTGGACCGTCATCAGCAAGGGCACCAAGGTGCTGTCGGCGGAGTTCTTCACCTACTCGATGCGCAACGTCGTCGGCGAGGGCGGCGGCATCTACCAGGCCCTCGTCGGCACCCTCCTGATCACCGGCGCCGCAGCCGTCATCTCGGTCCCGATCGGCATCTTCGCGGCGATCTACCTCGTCGAGTACGCCGACGGCAACCGGCTTGCCCGCTGGATCCGCTTCCTCGTCGACGTCATGACCGGCATCCCGTCGATCGTCGCGGGCCTGTTCGCGTACGCCCTGTTCGTCGTGTTCTTCGGCGAGGGCGTTCGCATGGGCATCGGTGGTTCGGTCGCCCTGTCGGTCCTGATGATCCCCGTGCTCGTCCGGTCCACTGAGGAGATGCTCAAGCTCGTCCCCAACGAGCTGCGCGAGGCGGCGTACGCCCTGGGTGTCCCCAAGTGGCGGACCGTCGCCAAGGTCGTCCTGCCGACGGCGCTGGCCGGCATCGTCACCGGCATCACGCTGGCCGTGGCCCGTGTCATCGGAGAGACCGCTCCCCTGCTGATCATCGCGGGCGCGACCGACTCGGTGAACTTCAACCTGTTCGAGGGCCGCATGGCGACGCTGCCCGTGTTCGCCTACCAGTCGGTCCGCAGCCCCGGCGTCCCACCGGAGTTCAGCATCGACCGCGCCTGGGGCGCGGCGCTGACCCTGTTGCTGATCGTCATGCTGCTCAACCTCATCGCCCGCCTCGTCTCCTACTTCTTCTCGCCCAAGGGCGAGCGCTAAGTCCCGGAAGGACACCACCATGGCCAAGAGCATCGACGTCTCCGACCTCAATATCTACTACGGCGACTTCCTGGCGGTCGAGGATGTCACCATCCCGATCGCGGCGAAGTCCGTCACGGCCTTCATCGGACCATCGGGTTGCGGCAAGTCGACCTTCCTCCGCTCCCTCAACCGCATGCACGAGGTCATCCGTGGCGCGCGCGTGGAGGGCAAGGTCCTGATTGACGGCCAGGACCTGTACGGCGCCGACATCGACCCCGTCAACGTGCGGCGGATGATCGGCATGGTCTTCCAGCGCCCCAACCCCTTCCCGACGATGTCGATCTACGACAACGTCCTGGCGGGCCAGAAGCTCAACAGCAAGCGCATGAAGAAGGCCGAGTCCGACGACATCGTCGAGCGCTCCCTGCGCAGCGCGGGCCTGTGGGCCGAGGTCAAGGACCGCCTGGACCGTCCCGGCTCGGGCCTCTCGGGCGGTCAGCAGCAGCGGCTCTGCATCGCCCGCGCGATCTCGGTCGAGCCCGAGATCCTGCTGATGGACGAGCCGTGCTCGGCGCTCGACCCGATCTCGACCAGCGTCATCGAGGACCTGATCCACGAGCTCAAGAGCCAGTACACGATCGTCATCGTGACCCACAACATGCAGCAGG
>JAOPXL010000225.1 GCA_025965175.1 Aeromicrobium sp. | reverse complement strand
GTCGCGTCGCCGTCCTCGGACAGCAGCTTGAAGCGCCGATTGGTGCGGAACGGGTCGCCCTCGCCGGCGAACATGCGTGCGGGGTCCTCGCCGTCACGCTTGAACGGGAAGACACCGGCCGTGTAGGGGAAGTAGCCCGGCAGGTTCTCGCGGCGCCAGAAGCGCACGAGGTCGCCGTGGCCGGAGTAGCGGGGCAGCGAGACGCGCGAGATCTTGTTGCCCGACAGCGACTCGCGGGTCAGCTGCGTGTGGATCTCCTTGTCCCGGACCTTGGTGACCATCTCGTCGCCGGAGTAGGACTCGACGACGGCGGGCCACGCCTCGATCTGGTCGGACACCTCGTGGGGGAGGGCCTTGCGGGCGGCGGTGAGGAGCTCGTCGACGCCGGCGCCGTCGAGCTCGGAGTCGGCCAGCTCGGTGGCCACGAGCTCGAGGCGCTGCGCGCGGTCGGCTGCGTCGGCCAGCCGCTCGGTCTCGGCGTGGAACTCGCGCACCGTCTCGGTGATCTCGGACAGGTAGCGGACCCGGTCGGTCGGGACGACCTGCTGGATCCCGCTGGAGAACTTCACGTCGACGGCCGGCAGGATGCCTTCGCCGACCGGCAGGCCGTGCTCGGCGAGGATGCCGCGCAGGTGCTGGTAGAGGGCCGTCACACCGTCGTCGTTGAACGTCGCCGCCGAGGTGCCGAAGACCGGCATGTCCTCGGGTCGCTTGCCGAACGCCTCGCGGTTGCGGACCATCTGCCGGCCGACGTCGCGCAGCGCGTCCTTGGCGCCGCGGCGCTCGAACTTGTTGATCGCGACGGTGTCGGCGAAGTCCAGCATGTCGATCTTCTCAAGCTGGGAGGCGGCGCCGAACTCGGGTGTCATGACGTACAGCGACGAGTCGACGAACGGCACGATCGCCGCGTCGCCCTGTCCGATGCCGGGGGTCTCGACGATGATCAGGTCGAACGCGGCAGCCCTGAGCACCGAGATGACGTCGCTGAGCGAGTCGGGGAGCTCGTGCGAGCCGCGGGTCGCGAGCGAGCGGAAGTAGGCGCGCTCGCCGTCGAGGGAGTTCATCCGGATGCGGTCGCCGAGGAGGGCGCCGCCGCCGCGGCGACGGGTCGGGTCGACCGCGAGGACCGCGATGCGCAGCTTGTCCTGCTGGTCCACGCGGAAGCGGCGGACGAGCTCATCGGTCAGCGAGGACTTGCCGGAGCCACCCGTGCCGGTGATGCCGAGGACCGTCGCGGCGGACTTGGCCGAGCTGATGCGGTCGTCGTCGAGCTTTCCTGCCTCGGCGAACGTGATGGCGCGGGCGAGCGCGGTGCGGTCACCGGCGAGGACGCCGTCGACGTCGATCGCCGAGTCCGCCGTCAGGTCGAAGTCGCAGTCGGCCACGACCGAGTTGATCATGCCGACCAGACCGAGGCGCTGGCCGTCCTCGGGGGAGAAGATCGTGACGCCGGACTTGCGCAGGCGGGCGATCTCCTCGGGGACGATGACGCCGCCGCCACCGCCGACGACACGGATGTGCCCGGCGCCCTGCTCGCGCAGGGACTCCACGAGGTACTCGAAGTACTCGACGTGGCCTCCTTGGTAGGACGACACCGCGACTCCCTGCACGTCCTCCTCGATCGCCGCGTCGACGACCTCCTTGACCGAGCGGTTGTGGCCGAGGTGGATGACCTCCGGGCCCTGGGACTGGAAGATCCGCCGCATGATGTTGATCGACGCGTCGTGCCCGTCGAACAGCGCGGACGCCGTCACGAGACGGATGGGATTGGTCGGGACGTGAAGATCGGTCATACCCTCTGGTCTTTCGCCGAAGTCATTACTAGGACCTAAAATAGTCGTACATCCAACTAATTGCCAGCCCCGGTCCGCAGTCCGTACGATGGGGCGCATGTCAGAGGACCCCAGACTCCCGTTCGACCCCATCGAACGGGCGGGTGAGCTGTGGATCGAGCACATCGGCAGCCCCCACGCGATGCGGCTCGCAACGTCGATCATGCGGGTGCAGCAGCTCATCATCAGCGAGCTCGACGCGGCGGTGAAGCCGTTCGGCATCACCTTCGCCCGCTACGAGGTCCTGGTCCTGCTGTCGTTCAGCTCGACCGGCCGGCTCCCGCTCAGCAAGATCGGCGCGCGGCTCATGGTGCACCCGACCTCGGTGACCAACGCGATGGACCGGCTCGAGTCCCAAGGCCTCGTGCGCCGGGTCGCCGACACCAGCGACCGGCGGCGCACGTTCGCCGAGCTCACGCCATCGGGCGAGGAGGTCCTCGCCAAGGCGACGGCAGCCGTCATGGCGATCGACTTCGCGGTCGGTGGGTTGGCGGCCGACCAGCAGGACGAAGCCTTCGCGCTGCTCCGCACGCTCCGTGCGTCGGCAGGCGACTTCAAGGACTGAGCAGACGAAGGAGGTCTCAGCCCTCCAGCATCGCGGCACCCAAGGTCTCCTCGGGGACGCCGAAGCCCTCGATCAGGGTCAGGGTGTGCGGACGCAGCTTCTCCAGCAGCTCGTTGACCAGGTTCGTGACGGTCTTGGCGCGCACGTCGGAGAGCCGGTTGTGGCCCATGAACCAGGCCAGGTCCTCCTCGATCGCGGTCAGGGCGTACAGCGAGCAGACGTCGCGGAGCAGCTCCTGTGCCTCGGGATCCTCGCAGCGCGCGATGCCGGCGGTGAACGCCTCGAGCACGATGCGCTCGATGTGCACGCGCCCCGCGCGGATGACGTGGTCCTGTGCGGCGTTGAAGACCTTGAACGCCTCGACGGGATCCTTGCCGGCCCGGCGCAGGCGCCGGGCGGCGGTCTCCAGCACGTGCTCCTCGCGGTCCTCGAACAGGTTGAGCTGGGTGCCACGGTCGAGCAGGTCATGGTCGTTGTCGCTGTTGCCGGGGCGGGCGTCGATCAGCCGCTGGATCAGCGCCGACGCCGCGGTGCGCTCCTTGACGACGTCCGCGACGGTGCCGGCGGCGAAGCGGACCATGCCGACCGGGTCGAGCCCGCCGACCTCCTGGGCGTACGACGTCAGGAGCTCCTTCGCGACGAGCTGGAAGAGGACGTGGTTGTCGCCCTCGAACGTCGTGAAGACGTCGGTGTCGCCCTTGAGTGTCGTGAGACGGTTCTCGGCGAGGTAGCCGGCGCCGCCGCACGCCTCGCGTGCCTCCTGGATCGCCTGGGTCGCGTGCCAGGTCTGGGCGGCCTTGAGTCCCGCGGCACGGCTCTCGAGCTCCCGCTGCTGGTGCGGCGGGGGCGGCTCCTCCGAGCTCTGGACCCGGTCCATGCGGGCGACGAGCTGGTTCTGCGCGAACCGCAGCGCGTACGACTTGGCGATCAGCGGGAGCAGGCGGCGCTGGTGCATCCGGTAGTCCATCAGCAGGACCTCGTGGTCCTTGTCGGGACCGAACTGGCGGCGCTGCAGGGCGTACCGGCCGGCGATGCTGAGCGCGACCTCGGTCGCGGCGCTGGCCGCCCCGCCGACGCTGATGCGTCCGCGGATCAGCGTGCCGAGCATCGTGAAGAAGCGGGCGTTGGAGCTCTCGATGGGGGAGGAGTAGGTCCCGCCCTCGTCGACCTGGCCGTACTTGTTGAGCAGGTTGTCCCGGGGGATGCGGACCTGGTCGAACGTGATTCGGCCGTTGTCGACGGCGCCGAGCCCACCCTTGTGCTTGTCGTCCGAGGTCGTGATGCCGGGCAGGTCGTTGCCCTCCTCGTCACGCAGCGGCACGACGAAGCAGTGGACGCCATGACTGTCACCCTTCGTGATGAGCTGGGCGAACACCGCGGCGACCTGGGCGTGCGAGGCGGCGCCACCGATGTAGTCCTTGCGGGACGACGGAGTCGGGGAGTTGATGACGAACTCCTGCGTCGCTGGGTCGTACGTCGCGGTGGTCTCGAGGCTCTGGACATCGCTGCCGTGACCGGTCTCGGTCATCGCGAAGCAGCCGATGATGTCGAGGTTGATCAGGCCGGGGATGTACTTCTGGTGATGCTTGTCGGTGCCGAGGTTCTCGATCGCCCCGCCGAACAGGCCCCACTGCACGCCGGCCTTGACCATCAGCGAGAGGTCGAACTGGGCGAGCATCTCGATGCCGGTGACGGCCATGCCGGGGTCGCCGGTGCCACCGCTGGAGACGCGGAAGCCCGCGGCCGGGATGCCGGTCGGGACGAGCTTGTGCATCTGCTCGAGCACGCGGGCGCGGGCCTCGTCGAGCGTAAGGTCGTGGTCGTACGTCAGGTCCATCTCCGCGAGCTCCTTGCGGGACTGCTCGCGCACGTGGCGCCACTTGCCGTCGAGGGCGATGCGGATCTCGTCGCTCAGAGTCATGGTCAAAAGGTACTGGCCAAGCGGTGAGTTGGCTCGTTGTCGCCGGGAGGAAAACACCTCACATTCCTTCGAACAAGTACTCGACAAAACCTGAGCCGATCGGCAGGGTCCAGCATCGACCACAGTGGTCGGCCGGTCGGAGTTCTGGATGTCCAACGACGGTGACGGCACCTGCCGCGGCGGGTTCGGGACCCCCCGAGGCCCAGGCTGGGGGACTGGCAGCTCCGCCAAGCACCCGACGGCCACATCGAGTACCGCCGACCCGGCAGCAACCCCTGGCAAGGCAACCACCGCTGGCGACCCTGAACGCCGGGTGGAGCTGCTCCGGATAGGTCTCACGCCGGGTGGGTGTTAAATTCGTTCTGCCATTTGGCACAACTCACGTCCTGCATGCCAGGGGAAGCCGGTCGAACCCCGGCGCTGACCCGCAACCGTAGGCCACCAAGCGTGGCGAGCCGGAGCACCTGCTGAGGGACCTACCTATTCACGCTGTCGAGGAACACACGTGCCGGGCTTCGGGCCTTTCTCGTGATGCAGCGGGAAGGAACCCATGTCAAGCACTTTCCTGCGCTGTCTCTCGGTGGCTGTCATCGCCCCGCTCCTGGTCGCATGCTCGTCCGCACGGACGTCGCCGGCGAAGGACGACGGGCTGAACGGCCCTCAGGCGTCGGCCGCCACTTGGCTCGCGGCCCAGCCGGGCAAGGACGGGCTGTTCACGAGCCACTTCGCCGACGCCGAGTCAGGCGACGTGGTGGCCTTCGCCGACCACGGTCTCAACCTCGACCTGTACGCCGCGCTCGCCGAGCTGGGGGAAACGAAGACCGCCGAGACGGTCTACCAAGCCACGGTCGCGCACGCCGACGACTACACCGACCCTCCGGGTGGCACCCGCTACGCCGGTGCCGTGGCAAAGCTCGCCGTCATGGTGCAGGCGCACGGTGACGACGCCAACGCCGTGGGATCGCGTCACCTGATCGACGAGCTGGAGGCTCTTCTCGTCCCACAGGGTCAAGAGGCAGGGCGGGCCAAGGACGCTCCCGACAGCGAGTTCCAGTCGACGAACGTCCTGAACCAGGCCTGGGCCGTGCGGGCGCTGGTCAACGCCGAGAGCCAGGATGCCGACGCGGCCGTCGACTTCCTGCTCAAGCAGCAGTGCGACGACGGCTCGTTCCGGCAGGACGTGAGTGGGAAGCCGTGCACCGACGGACCCGGCAGCGTCGACGGAACGGCCTTCGCCATCCAGTCGCTCCAGGTCGCTGCGAACTCCGGCGACGACGTGGAGGACCACATCACCGAGGCCGCCGACTGGCTCGTGGCCGAGCAGGCGAAGGACGGCTCCTTCAGCGATGCGGGAGTCGCCAACGTCAACAGCACCGGACTGGCAGCGGTCGCGCTCGAGCTCACCGGTCACGACAAGTCCGCGAGTCGCGCGGCGGTGTGGATGACCCATCTCCAGATCGCCGGCGGCCCCGAGAAGGGGGCGATCGCGCTGAACAAGGCCGATCTCACTGCAGCGGGGACCAAGCCGGTCGCGAAGCGTGACCGTGACCGCTACGTGCGGGCCAGCGTCCAGGTCGTGCGGGGCCTTGAGGCGCTGCCGGACGAGGACGCCCAGGAGTGACCTGATGCTCGTGCGCCTCGGCCGACTCATCGTCGTGCTGGTCCTCGCGGGCGGGGGAGCCCTCGTCCACGCGGGCCCCGCGGCCGCTGAGCCCTGCCCCGGTGGCTCCGGTGTCACCGTGGTGGTCGGCACCACGACGTCGTGCGACGTCGATGGCGCACCTACTGCGGCGGGCAGCTTCCGCGACGTCGGCCACGCGCTCACGTCCGTCACTTCCCAGCCCGGCTTCGTGTGTCAGGTGGACGGTGCCCCCGCGTCTGCCCGCTGTTCCGTCACGCCGCCCAGCGATGCGTACTGGGGACTCTTCTGGTCCGAGAGCGGGAGTGGGAAGTGGACCTACGCGAGTCAAGGCGTCGGTTCCTTGGTCGTGCCGCAGGGAGGACGGGTCGCGCTGGTGTTCCAGAGATCCATGAAGCGCACCTATCCCAGTGTCGCGCCGGCCGGCTCGGCCCGGACGTCGACAGGCGCCGACGTGGACCCGACCCCCGTTGCCGCCTCCACCGATCCCGGCCGGTCCCGGTGGGTCGCCGCGGGGCTGGCGCTGGCGCTGCTGGCCGGGATGGGTGGTCTGTGGTGGCGCCGCAAGGTCTCGGGGGGCGAGGCGCCATAAACAGTGTCCTGCCGCGTGACCTGCACCCCGGGGCCTGGTGGATCTGGGCCCTGGGGCTGGCGGCCGGCGTGTCCCGCATGGTCAACCCGGTGCTCATCGGGCTGATCGTGCTGGTGGCGTGCTTCGTGGTGATGGCCCGACGGACGGAGGCTCCGTGGGCGATGTCGTTCCGGCTCTACCTCTACCTCGGGCTGCTCGTCGTCGTGATCCGCGTCGTGTTCCGGATCGTCTTCGGCGGCGACGGGGGTGGGCCCGTCGTGTTCACCCTGCCGTCGATCCCGTTGCCGGACTTCGTCGCTGGCATCACCGTGCTCGGGCCGGTCACCCGGGACGCGCTGCTGGCTGCGCTGTACGACGGCGTGCGGCTGGCCGCGATCATCATCTGCGTCGGCGCAGCCAACGCGCTGGCCAACCCCAGGCGCCTGCTCAAGTCGATGCCGCCGGCGCTCTACGAGGTCGGCACGGCGATCGTCGTGGCGCTGTCGCTCTTCCCCCAGCTCGCCGAGAGTGTCCAGCGCGTACGCCGTGCGCGCCGGCTCCGGGGAGATCCGGGCAAGGGCGTCGGCTCGTTGCGAAGGATTGTCGTGCCGGTGCTGGAGGACGCCCTCGAACGGTCCATGACGCTGGCCGCGGGGATGGATGCCCGCGGCTACGGTCGGGCGGGGCGGGCCAGCCGGACCGAGCGGCTCCTGACCGGGACCCTGATGTTGGCCGGGCTGACCGGGCTGTGCGTCGGGACGTACGGCCTCCTGGACTCCACTGCCCCGCGGTTCCTGGCCTGGCCGATGCTGCTGCTCGGGACTGCGCTGGCCGTCGGCGGATTCGCCGCGGCCGGCCGCCGGGTCGAGCGCACCCGCTACCGGCCCGACTCGTGGCGGCTCGGCGAGCTCGTGGCCGCCGGGTCCGGGCTTGCCGTGGCGGTCCTGGTCCACGTCATCGCCGACCGTGACCCGCTGGTGATCCTGACGTCCCCGGGCTCGGCGCCGCTGCTGTCGGGAGCGGCGCTCACGGCTGTCATGATCGGGGTCGTGCCGGCGTTCCTGACGCCCCCGCCGGTCCTCGACCCGATGGCGGAGGTGCGCGCATGATCGAGCTGCGCGACGTCTCGTTCCGCTACGACGACGCCCCTGCCGCGGCACTGCGCCACGTCGATCTGACCCTGCCGGAGGGCGAGCTGGTGCTCGTCGCCGGGCGCACCGGATCGGGCAAGTCGACGCTGCTGGGCACGTTCAACGGCCTGGTGCCACACTTCAGCGGCGGTGAGCTGTCGGGGGACGTGCTGGTCGACGGGGCGTCGATCCGCGGTCGGGCGCCCCGCGAGCTGGCCCACCTGATCGGCTACGTCGGGCAGAACCCGCTGGCCGGGTTCGTCAGCGACATCGTCGAGGAGGAGCTCGCGTACGGAATGGAGCAGCTGGGGCTCGACGCGCAGACGATGCGCCGCCGGGTCGAGGAGACGCTCGACCTGTTCGGCATCGCGTCGCTCCGCTCGCGCCCGCTGCGGACCCTGTCGGGCGGGCAGCAGCAGCGGGTCGCGATCGGCGCGGTCCTGACGATGCACCCGCGGGTGCTGGTGCTGGACGAGCCGACGTCGGCGCTCGACCCTACGGCGGCGGAGGACGTGCTCGCGGCGCTGGCGCGCCTGGTCGACGACCTGGGACTCACGGTCGTCGTGGCCGAGCACCGGATGGAACGGGTCGTCCCGTTCGCCGACCGGCTCGTGCTGGTCGAGGGCGCCGAGGTCCGGGACGGTCCGCCCGCCGAGCTGCTCGTCGACTCGCTCGTCGCCCCGCCGGTCATCGAGCTGGGCCGCCTGGCCGGGTGGTCGCCGCTGCCGTTGTCGGTGCGGGAGGCCCGGCGGGCCAAGGGCTCGCTGGGTGATCTCCCGGCGCCGGTCCCGCCCACACCGACCACCGTTGCCCCGCTGCTGACCGCCAAGGGGATCTTTGTCGCATACGGCTCGGTCGTCGCGGTCCGCGACGTCGACCTGATCGTGCCGGCCGGGCAGGTCGTGGCGCTGATGGGCCGCAACGGCTCCGGCAAGTCGTCCCTGCTGTGGGCGCTGCAGGGCACCGGCAAGCGGCGTGCCGGCACCGTCGACGTCCGGGGGCAGGATCCCGGTGCGCTGTCCAGCAGCAAGGCCCGGTCGCTGGTCGGCCTGGTGCCGCAGACCGCCGACGACCTGCTCTACCTCGAGACGGTCGACCAGGAGTGCGCCGCCGCCGACCAGCAGGCGGGCGCGGCGGCGGGCAGCTGCCGATCGATCCTGGACCGGCTCGCTCCCGGCATCGCCGGCACGGGGCACCCGCGTGACCTGTCGGAGGGGCAGCGGCTCTCGCTCGTCCTGGCGATCGTGCTGACCGCGAGCCCGCCCGTCGTCGCGCTCGACGAGCCGACCCGCGGGCTGGACTACATCGCGAAGGCGGCGCTGACCGAGATCCTGCGTGGCATCGCCGCCGAGGGTCGCGGGGTGCTGCTCGCGAGCCACGACGTCGAGTTCCTCGCGCACGTGGCCGACCGGTGCGTCGTGCTGGCCGACGGCGACATCGTGTCGGACGGGCCGGCCGCCAAGGTGCTCGCCGAGTCCCCGGCGTTCGCGCCCCAGGTCTGCAAGATCCTCGGCCCGGGCTGGCTCACGGTCGAGCAGGTCGCGGCGGCGATGGCATGAACGGGCGCCTGCGGCTGCGGTCCGTCGCGGTGTTGGCCGTCGCATCGGTCGCCGGGCTCATGATGTTCATCTGGCCCATGCTGCTGGTGCCGGAGCCGGGCGTCACCCGGGTCGACCCGCCGTTCTTCTTCATGCTCCTGCTGCCGATCGTGGTGGGCGTCGTCGTCGCCGAGCTGTCCGAGGGCGGCATGGACTCCAAGGCGCTGGCGATGCTCGGGGTGCTGACGGCGATCAACGGCGCGATGCGCGCACTCGGCGCGGGCACGGCCGGCATCGAGCTGGTGTTCTTCCTGCTGATCCTCGCGGGACGGGTCTTCGGCGCAGGGTTCGGGTTCGTCCTGGGCTGCTCGTCGCTGTTCGCCTCGGCACTGCTGACGACGGGCGTCGGGCCGTGGCTGCCGTTCCAGATGCTGGCATCGGCGTGGATCGGGTTGGGCGCCGGCCTGCTCCCGCGCCGGGTCTCCGGCCGGGCCGAGATCGCGATGCTGGTCGTCTACGGGATCCTGTGCGCGTACGTCTTCGGGCTCCTGATGAACCTCTCGTCCTGGCCGTTCGCGCTCGGCATCGAGGTCCCCGGGCACGAGGGCGGGCTGGCGTTCATTCCCGGGGCGCCGCTGCTGGAGAACCTGCACCGGTTCGGGATCTACACGCTGCTGACGTCGACCGGCGGGTTCGACACCGGGCGGGCGATCACCAACGCGGTAGCGATCGTGACCCTCGGCCCGGCGATCCTGGCCACGCTGCGCCGCGCCGCCCGGCGAGCCCGCTACGGACCGGTGACGGCACGCCAGACGATCGAGGCGCCGGTCAGCTGAACAGGTGGGCGTACGCCTCGAGGTCCACCTCGGCCAGCGTCGGCGGGTCCCACCGGGGCGAGCGGTCCTTATCGATGACCTGCGCGCGGATGCCCTCGGCCATGTCGGGGATGTCCAGCAGCGCGGTCGAGACGACGAGGTCCTGGTCCAGCGCCGCCCGCAGGTCCGGCAGGTCCGGGGCCCGGCGCAGCGCGGCGAGGGTCAGCACGACGGCAGTCGGCGAGCGGGACTCGATGTCGTCCGCGGCCTGCCGGGCGGCCTCGAGGCCCGACGAGCGGAGTCGGGCCACGATCTCGGCTGCGTCATCGCCCGCGTAGGCGCCGTCGATCCAGTCCCGCTCCTCGGCGAGGCCCGATTCCGGCGGGTCGACCGCCAGCAGCTCGAGCGCGTCGCCGGCGGAGCCGGACCCCAGGCAGGCGACGAGCTCGGCCAGGCGGTCGCTCGGCACCAGGGTGTCGGCCAGACCGAGGGCGATTGCGTCGGCGGCGCCGGCGTTCGAGGCCGTGAGGGCCAGGTGGGTGCCGAGCTCGCCCGGGGCTTGCGACAGCAGCCACGGTCCGCCCACGTCCGGCACGAACCCGATCCGGGTCTCGGGCATCCCGATCGACGTGCGCTCGGTGACCACCCGGTGCGAGGCGTGCGCCGAGATGCCGACCCCACCGCCGAGCACGATGCCGTCCATCAGCGCGACGACGGGCTTGGCGTACGTCGCGATGGTGTGGTCGAGGTCGTACTCCTCCCGCCAGAAGTCGACCGACCCGTGCGTGCCGTCCCGGGCGTCGCGATACATGCCCCGCAGGTCGCCGCCGGCGCACAGCCCGCGGTCGCCGCTGCCCGTCACCAGGACCGTGGTGATGTCGTCGTCGGCGGCCCACGCGTCGAGCGCCTCCTGCATGATCCGCACCATGGGGAGGTCGAGGGCGTTGATGGCCCGGGGGCGGTTGAGCGTCAGCACGCCCAGCCGGCCGCGACGCTCGACCAGCACGGTGGGCTCGGGGTCGGTCGAGGCGGTCATGGGTCTCCCAGCACGTCGTGGCGGGGCCGTTCGCACCCGCCGAGGACACCCTGCCACGGGGCCGTTGGGTCCCGACACGTGGACATGTGGCGAGACAGTGCGCCGCAATGGGGCATTTTCGGGTCGGACCCGCTAGGGTGGAGGCAGTTGCACGACGTTGGGCTGTACGAACGAATGACGTTCCATCTTTGGTCTTGATTTCTTCTCGGTTGGATGTGTGTCGCGACGGCTGTCCGCGAAAGGCGTGGACGGCGATTCGCAAGAAGGAG
>JAOPXL010000223.1 GCA_025965175.1 Aeromicrobium sp. | reverse complement strand
TGCGGTGGTGCACGAGGAAGCAGCTCATGCAGGTGAACTCGTCCTCCTGCTTGGGCATCACCTCGACCGCCAGCTCCTCGTGGGAGAGGTCGGCGCCGGGCAGCTCGAAGGACTCGGCGGCCTCGGTCTCGTCCTCGTCGACCTTGCCGGAGTTCTTCTCGTGCCGACGCGCCTTGAGCTCCTCGATGCTGTCCTCGGACTGCTCTTCCTCGGTCTTGCGCGGTGCGTCGTAGTCGGTAGCCATCAAATCTCCCTTGTGCGGTCAACCGGCGTGATTGTGCCACACGAACCGGTGGCCATCACACTCAGAACCCACAAGCACGAACCAGCGCAAAATATTCCTCAGCCACCGACGGGTGGGCGGCCATGACCATGCGCTCGTCCGGCTCCCCGTCCAGACCGCTCACCACGAGCCCGGCCTCCCGGGCGATCAGGCCCCCCGCGGCGAGGTCCCACGGCTTGAGCCCCTCCTCCAGGTATGCGTCGAACTGGCCCTCGGCGAGGGCGCACAGGTCCAGCGCGGCCGAGCCGATGCGACGGATGTCACGCACCTGCGGGATGAAGATGGCCATCGCCGCGGCCTGCTTGGCGCGGATCGCCGGGACGTAGTTGAAGCCCGTCGCGACGAGGGCTTGGGCAAGGTCGTCCAGCCGCGGTGCAGCGAGCACGTGCCGCGCGTCGCCGTCGTAGCGCCACGAGCCCTCGCCCGCGACAGCACCCCACTCCGCTCCCGAGGCGATGTTGACGACGTGGCCGGCGACCACGTGCCCGTCGCGACGTGCCGCGATCGAGACGGCGTACGTCGGAATGCCGTAGACGAAGTTGACGGTGCCGTCGATGGGGTCGACGACCCAGTCGACCCCGCTGGTGCCGATGACGTCGTCACCCTCCTCGCCGACGAAGCCGTCGTCGGGTCGGGCGCCGAGGATCCGGTCCCGGATGAGACGCTCGCACGCCTCGTCGATCTCGGTCACGACGTCGGTCGGGCTGGACTTGGTGGCCGACACGTCGACCCTCCCGGCCGGTCGGGTCGAGCGCACGAACGCCGCCGCCTCCAGCCCGACGTGGCGAGCCAGCTCGAGCAGCTCGAACGTCATGCGACGGTGTCGGCGGAGCCGATCGTCGGCAGCGACGAGCGGGGGTTGAGGCAGCAGTCCAGCGGGCACAGGTCGTGCGACGGCGGCAGCTCGCCCAGGGACGTGCGCGTGACGGGCTCTCCGCGCTCCGCCGCGGCCCGCTCGAGCAGCAGGTCGCGGACCATCGCGACGAACTCCGGGTGCGCGCCCGGGGTCGCCGCCCGGTCGAACTGCAGGCCCAGCTCGGCCGCCGTGGCCCTCGCCTCGGTGTCGAGGTCGAAGATGACCTCCATGTGGTCGGAGATGAAGCCGATCGGGACCACGATGACTGACTCGACACCGTCCTGCTTGAGCTCGCGGAGGTGATCGTTGATGTCGGGCTCGAGCCACGGCGTGTGCGGCGAGCCGGAGCGCGAGCAGTATGCCAGCGACCAGCGCTCGGCGCCGGCGCCCTCGGCGACGAGCGCCGCGACACTGGCGTGCTGGCGGACGTACATCTCCCGACCGGGGCCACCGGAGGCGTCGTTCATCGAGGTCGGGATCGAGTGGGTGACGAACACGACGTGCGAGCCGGCGGACGCCCCTGCGAGGGCCGTCCGCGTCGCCTCGGTGAAGGGTCCGACGAACCCCGGGTGGTTGAAGTAGTGCCGCAGACGGCTCAGCTCGACGTGCAGACCGTTCGTCGCGCCGTACAGGTCCTCGCGATACTGGCGGCAGCCGGAGTACGACGAGTAGGCGCTGGTGACGAAGCAGGCGGCCCGCTGCACGCCGTCGGCGGCCATCAGCTGGGCGGCGTCGCGCAGGTAGGGGTCCCAGTTGCGGTTGCCCCAGTAGATCGGCAGGTCGAGCCCGTGCTCGGCGAAGTCCTTGCGCAGCGCGTCGAGCAGCTCTCGGTTGAGCTCGTTGATCGGGGACTTCCCACCGAACAGGAAGTAGTGCTCGCCGACCTCCTCGAGCCGCTCCCGCGGGATGCCCCGACCGGCCGTCACGTTCTCGAGGACCGGGACGACGTCGTCGGGTCGCTCCGGACCTCCGAAGGACACGAGCAGCAGGGCGTCGAAGGGCTGAACATCCATGTCCCGATCCTCTCACCGGGATCGATAGGGTGCTCAGTCTGGTTGGGAGGAGCGCCATGTTGAGGACGTACCGGGACGTGCTGTCGCACCCGGGTGCGGCGCTGTTCTCGCTGGCGGCCGTCTGGTCACGGCTGCCCCTGTCGATGGCGGGGCTCGGAATCGTGCTGCTGGTGCACGAACAGGGCGGTTCGTACGGCGAGGCCGGGATCATCGCCGCGGCGTACGTCCTCGCGGCCGCGGCGTTCGGACCGCTGCAGGGTCGTCTGGCCGACCGGATCGGCCAGGCGCCCGTCCTGTGGACGGTCGGCGCGGTGTACGCCGGAGGGATCGCGGGATTCCTCGTCGCGGTCGAGCAGGACCGGCCGACCCCGTGGTCGTACGCGTGCGTCATCGTGGCCGGGATGTCCACGCCGCAGACCGGCAGCATGGTCCGGGCCCGGTGGTCCCACGCGATCCACGACCGGTCGCAGCTCAACACAGCATTCTCGATCGAGGCGATCCTCGACGAGGTGGTCTTCATCGTGGGACCTGTCCTGGTGACCTTCCTGACCCTGCAGGTCTCGGACTACTCCGGACTGGCGTTCGCGGCGGTGAGTGCCCTGCTCGGCAGCTGGGCGCTGGCGGTGCAGCGCTCGACCGCGCCACCCGCCGCCACGCACCACGACCGCCGCGGCCCCTCGATCGGGTGGGACCTCCTCGGCCCGATGGTCGTGGTCTCCGCGGCGCTCGGGATCGTGTTCGGCTCGGCCGAGGTCATCGTGGCGGCGTTCACCGAGGAGCAGGGCCGCAAGGGCGCCGCCGGACTGGTCCTGGCTGTCTGGGCCGCGGGCAGCCTCCTGGCCGGGATCGCCGTCGGCGCCCTCCCCCAGCCGGCCCAGCCCCTGCGCCGGCTGCGGGCGGCCCTGCTGCTGCTGAGCCTGCTGTTCGCCCCGATGGTGTTCCTGTCGAGCATCCCGTGGCTCGCGGCGGCAATGTTCCTCGGCGGGTTCATGATCTCGCCGACGCTCATCGCGACGGTCAACCTGATCGAGCGCGAGGTGCCGCCGTCACGGCTCACCGAGGCCCTGACGTGGACCACCACCGGGATGTCGGTGGGGGTGGCTCCGGGGGCCGCCCTGGCCGGGTCGGTCATCGACTCGCACGGCGCGTCGGCCGGCTTCCTGGTGCCCCTGGTGGCGGGGCTGGCCGGATCGCTGGTCGCGTGGACCACCCGGGTCCAGGACTGAGCCCGTGTCCGTGTGAGATACGACCCCTCAGGTCACTAAGGTTGGGGACAACATGACCGAACTCTCCCTCGCCGAGCGCAGCGTCGAGCTCGTACGCGCCTGGATCGATCCTGCCCGCCCGTCAGCCCGTCGACCCGGTGCCGCGGCCCGGCGGCTCGCCGAGCTGCTCAAGGACCCCCAGGGGCTCGAGTTCACGATCGGCTTCGTCGACCGCGTCGTGCGGCCCGACGACCACCGGGTCGCCGCGCGCAACCTGCGGTCCCTCGCGCAGGACACGCCGGCTTTCCTGCCCTGGTTCCAGCGATTCCTGCTCAAGCTGGGGGCGCTGACCTCGGTCGTGCTGCCGGGGCTCGTCGTCTCGATCGCCCGGTGGACCCTGCGCCGGATGGTCGGTCACCTCGTCGTCGACGCCCGGCCCGACCGACTCGGGCGGGCGATCAAGAAGCTGCGCGCCGACGGCAACCGGCTCAACCTCAACCTCCTCGGCGAGGCCGTGCTGGGCGACGGCGAGGCCGCACGGCGCCGCGACGGCACCCTCGAGCTCCTCGCCCGTGACGACGTGGACTACGTCTCGGTCAAGGTCTCGTCGGTCGCCAGCCAGCTCTCGATGTGGGCGTTCGAGGAGTCCGTGGCGCGTGTCGTCACCCAGCTGACCCCGCTCTACGAGCGCGCGGCCGACGGCGAGCCGACATTCATCAACCTCGACATGGAGGAGTACAAGGACCTCGACCTGACGGTCGCGGTGTTCACCGCGATCCTCGACAAGTTCCCCGACCTCGAGGCCGGGATCGTCCTTCAGGCGTACCTCCCCGACGCGCTCGCGGCGATGCAGGAGCTGCAGGAGTGGGCGGCGAAGCGGCGGGCGTCGGGCGGCGCCCCGATCAAGGTCCGGGTCGTCAAGGGCGCGAATCTCGCGATGGAGCGGGTCGACGCGACGGTCCACGGCTGGCCGCTCGCGACGTGGAGCAACAAGCGGGACACCGACACCAACTACAAGCGCGTCCTGCAGTGGGCGTTCACGCCCGAGCGCGTCGATGCCGTGCGGATTGGCGTGGCCGGCCAGAACCTGTTCGACATCGCGTACGCCTGGCTGCTCGCCGGCGACCGTGGCGTCCGCGATGCGATCGACTTCGAGATGCTGCTCGGCATGGACACCGGCCCGGCCGACGCGGTCCGCGCCGAGATCGGCCAGCTGCTGCTCTACACGCCGGTCGTCCACCCCTCCGAGTTCGACGTCGCGATCTCCTACCTCGTGCGTCGCCTGGAGGAGAACGCCAGCAGCGACAACTTCATGTCCGCGGCGTTCGAGCTGTCCGACGACCCGACCCTGCTGGACCGCGAGACGCAGCGCTTCCTCGACTCGATCAAGAACCTCGACGAGGCCGTACCCGCTCCGCACCGGGTGCAGAACCGCCTCACCGAGGTGCAGCCGCCGCACGCCACAGACTTCGTCAACACCCCCGACACCGATCCGTCCACCGCCGCCAACCGGGAGTGGGGTCGGCTCGCCCTGGCCCGCTCGACGTACACGCAGCTCGGCACCCAGACCGTCCGGGCCGGGCGCGTCCCGGGGCCGGCGAGCCTCGAGACGATCATCCACGACACGCGCCGCGCGGCCCGGGCCTGGCAGGACCGAGGCTCGGAGGTTCGTGGGTGGATCCTGCACCAGGCCGGCAACGCGCTCGGTGCCCGCCGTGGTGACCTCGTCTCGGTCATGGCCGCGGAGGCCGGCAAGACGATCGCCGAGGGCGACGTCGAGGTCAGCGAGGCGATCGACTTCGCGCACTACTACGCCGAGTCGGCGCGTCGCCTCGACGGCGTCGACGGCGCCCAGTTCGTTCCCGACACCCTGACGGTCGTCACTCCCCCGTGGAACTTCCCCGTCGCAATCCCGGCCGGGTCGGTGCTCGCCGCCCTGTCGGTCGGCAGCGGCGTCATCATCAAGGCCGCCCCCCAGACCCAGCGCTGTGCCGCGGTCATGGTCGAGGCGCTGTGGCAGGCCGGGGTGCCCCGCGAGGTGCTCCGGTTCGTGACGATCGACGAGGGGCCGTTGAGCAAGGCGCTCATCGCACACTCTGAGGTCGACCGGGTCATCCTCACGGGTGCGTGGGAGACCGCCAACCTGTTCCGCTCCTGGCGTCCGGACCTGCCCCTGCTGGCGGAGACGAGCGACAAGAACGCCATCGTCATCACCCCCAGCGCGGACATCGACCTGGCGGTCGCCGACTTGGTCAAGAGCGCGTTCGGTCACGCCGGGCAGAAGTGCTCCGCCGCGAGCCTCGCGATCCTGGTCGGCTCGGTCGCCCGGTCCGAGCGGTTCGAGCGCCAGCTCGTCGACGCCGTGTCCTCGCTCAAGGTCGGCCACCCCACGGATCCCGAGGTCACGATGGGGCCGGTCATCGAGCCGCCGCAAGGCAAGCTCGCCGACGGGTTGACGACGCTCGGCGACGGCGAGACGTGGCTCCTGGCCCCCGAGGAGGTGGGCACCGATGCCCGCGTCTGGACACCCGGCATCCGTACGGGCGTGCTTCCCGGCAGCCAGTTCCACACGACGGAGTACTTCGGGCCGATCCTCGGGATCATGCACGCTTCGTCGCTGGAGGAGGCGATCGCGTGGCAGAACGCGACGGACTACGGCCTGACGGCGGGGATCCACTCGCTCGACGCCGCGGAGGTCAACACCTGGATCGACACGGTCCAGGCCGGCAACCTCTACGTCAACCGGGGCATCACGGGTGCGATCGTGCAGCGTCAGCCGTTCGGCGGCTGGAAGCGTTCGTCGGTCGGCACGACCGCCAAGGCCGGCGGCCCCAACTACCTCACCCACCTCGGGTCATGGACGCCTCGCCCGCTGCGGTCGGCGGCCGGGACCCCCGACCTCGCCCCGTCCGTCAGCGCACTGCTGGAGGCCGCCCGGCCCCACGTCACGCCCGCCGAGCACAGCGCCCTGACCGCCGCCGCAGCCTCCGACCACGTCGCGTGGACCCGGGAGTACGGCGTCGCCAAGGACGTCTCGAGGCTCGGGGTCGAGCGCAACGTGTTCCGCTACGTGCCGGTGCCGGTCACGATCCGCTTCGACGGCCTCCTGCCCGAGCTGGTCCGGGTCCTGCTCGCCGCTGCGCGGACGGGTGCTCCCATCACCGTCAGCAGCCGCACCCAGCTGCCTGCGGGGCTCGTGGACGGGGCTCGCACCGAGACCCACGACGAGTGGTTGGTCCACGTGGCGCAGGAACGCCCCGCGCGCGTACGCCTGGTGGGCACCGACGCCAAGGAGCTGTCGAAGGTCGTCGGCGGTGACCCCGACGTCGCGATCCACGCCCAGCCGGTGACCCCGTCCGGCCGGGTGGAGGCGCTGCCGTTCCTGCAGGAGCAGGCCATCTCGATCACCAACCACCGCTTCGGCAACCATGACGCCGAGTTCGACCGGGTCCTCCCCCGCCGCCGCTAGCTCCCGACATCGCTGGCAGTGACGTTTGAGCCCCGGATCCGATGGATCTGGGGCCCGAACGTCACTGCCAGCGGCTCGCGGGTGGCCAGCGCCGCCACCAGTCCGGCGGATCCGTCGTCCAGCGGCGGTCTCGCTCACGCGCGGCGTCCCGACGGGCCGCGACCATCCGGGCGGCCAGGGCATAGCGATCCGCATGGTCCAGCGAGGAGACCCGGCAGACCGTCAGGCGGGCTCGTTCGAGCTTCTCCTCCCGCCGGTTGTCCTCGGCGTGGTTCTCCGCCTCACGATGGTGCGAGCCGTCCGACTCGATGACGAGCCCCGTGGCCTCGTCGAGAAGGTCGACCACCCCCAGCAGTTTGCCGAACTCGTCGAAGACCGGGACGTTGACCAGAAGCCCGCGGATGCCCCCGTCGAGCTCGGCGACGAGGCGCGTTCGCGTCTCCCACGGACTGGCCGATCTCGTTGATCCCAGGGCCAGCGCCTTGCGCGCCTGGGCCATCCCTCGCGTCTTGAAGTGCGTCCCGATGACCCGTTCGACTGCGGCCGCCGTGGCGTGCGGCAGCCCGTGGGTCGTGCTGGTCGCCATGTCGAGCACGACGACGGCCTCGCGGAGGCCACGGGCCACGCGCATCTCGTCGTACGCCGCTCGCGCGATCGTCGCGACTCGATAGTGCTCGAGGCACAGGATCTCGTCCGGATGGATCTCTCCGCGAAGGGGACCGATGCCGGGCCGCCGGCGGAGCTGCGACCCGCGCAGACAGTGGATGTCGATGTCGCGTTCCTCGTCGTCACCGACTCGACCGTCGAACCAGTCATTGCCCTGGACCCGCAGCGCGGCCCAACCGCCGAGGGCGTGATGATCGCCCATCAGCGCGACCGCATCGGAGATCCGCAGGAGGAGGGGATCCGCTGTGGCCGACGCGGGCCTGAGGACGCCGTGGTGGGGGTGCACGAAGGACGGACCCCGGGTCGCCTTGACCGACACGCCGACCGCGCGGGCGTACCCCGTGCGACGTGACAAGAAGGTGGGATCGTACGGGCTCATGACCCGAGCCTTGCCGGATCCGGTTCATTCCACCTCCCCTCATCCACAGGGTCTGCTGAGCGTGACGTTCGAGCCCCGGATCCGCGGCAAACGGGGCCCAAACGTCACCGCCAGCGGATCGTGGGGACTCGGTCAGCCGAGGACGCCGGGGGGCAGAGGCGCGCTCCACCCTCGCCGCAGGGCGACGACCCGCCAGACCAGGCAGATCCCGCCGGCCAGCAGGTACCACCACTGCGCCCACCCCTGGTGGTGGACGAACGTCGCGACCAGGGCGCCCGCGAAGGCAGGCGTGGCGTACAGCTCACCGCGGAAGACGACCGGCACCCGCCCGGAGGCGATGTCGCGCATCATGCCGCCGCCGATGCCGGTCATCATCCCGAGCGCCGCCGCAGCAAGGAAGCCGAGTCCTGCCGCGTCCGCCGCGACCGCGCCCGTGACGCAGAACAGGGCCAGGCCCAGGGCGTCGAGCAGCATGATCTCCCGTTCGAGCCGGCCGAAGGTCGGGTGGAAGGCGAACACCACGATCGCCGTCACGAAGGGGACGACCAGATAGCGCCAGTCCTCCAGCGCGTTGGGGGGCACGGCACCGATCAGGACGTCCCGCATGATGCCGCCGCCGAGTCCTGTGATCATCGCCAGCACCGCGACGCCGAAGACGTCGAGCGCCTTGCGGACGGCGATCAGGGCGCCGGTCGAGGCGAACACCGCGATGCCCACCAGATCCAGGACCAGCAGCAGGGTGTCCGACACGGCAACGACGCTATCGTGCGTCGGCGCGTCGCCCGATCCTGGTGCTCGGCCCGCCTAACATGAGAGGACGCTCCTGTGAACGCCCACGCGGAGCGGCGAGACATCGGAGGCGATGGGATGCGCGATCTCGATCTCGAGGGATTGAGCAGGGACCGACGGTTCCTCGTTGCGCGCGACCTCACGTCCGGTGAGCAGTTCCGCATCACGGCCGACCACCGCCTCACTTCCCTGATCGGCAAGTCGTCCCACCCTGGGAGCACCTCCGGCCAGTTGGAGATCCGCATGGAAAGTTCACTCAGCCCGCGCGACATCCAGACCCGCATCCGCCGCGGCGAGTCGCCGGAGTCGGTCGCCGACTCCGCCGGCGTGCCGGTCGAGCAGATCACGGGCTTCGCCGGACCTGTCCTCGCCGAGCGCGAGTTCATGTGCGAGCAGGCCCGCAAGACCTCGATCCGCCGCAAGCACATCGGAGGCGCGGGCGTGCTGCTCGGCACGCTCGTCGACGAGAACATCGCCTCCGGCGGCGGAGTGCCCGAGGAAGCCGTCTGGGACTCCTGGCGCCGTGAGGACGGGCGCTGGACCGTGGTCGTCACCCCCCACGACCGCACCCACCCCGCGACCTTCCTGTTCGACGTCAAGAGCCGCTACGTCGTGCCCGCGGACGAGTTCGCGCACGATCTCGTCGGGGACGTCGCGCTGCCCGACTCGACTGACATGGCGATCGCTGACGCCGTACGTTCCGAGCGCCGGTCCGAGCCCACCGCCGACCAGCCGGACGTCGTCGAAGAGCTGATGCTCGACGTCGAGCTGGTCGAGGTCCTGGCCGACGACGCCGAGTTCCTCACCGGAGTCTCGTCGCTCAAGGAGGCTCGTGACCGCCGCGCCCTCGAGCAGCTCGCCCTGGGCGAGGCCGCCGAGGCCCAGGCCGCCGCGGCGCCCGCCCCGGAGGCCGAGGTCGATGACTTCGAGGACTCCCTGGAGGACAACGTCGCGGTCCCCGACACGATGGGCCCCCGCAAGAAGCGGCACGAGCGCCGCCGCGTCCCCAGCTGGGACGAGATCATGTTCGGCGACAAGTCGGACTGACCGACCTGGCTCGTACGGCTCAGTCGAACGGCAGGACGTCTGGCGATATCGCGGCGGCCTTGGCCGTCTCGGCCGTCATCCGGCGCCGGTGGTGCCGGCGGCAGAGGACCTCGTAGCCGACCAGCGGCAAGGGGCGCTCCGGGGCGTCGACGTCACCGACGACGATGACCTCACCCTCGGTCACCATGACACCGTCCTCGGTGCGCGCGTTGTGTGTGGCCCGCTCACCGCACCAGCACAGCGCCTCCACCTGCAGGGTGTGGACTCGGTCGGCGAGCTCGATGAGCCGCAATGATCCCGGGAACAGCTGCGTGCGGAAGTCGGTGAGGATCCCGAACGCGAACACGTCGATTGACAGCTCGTCGGTGACCTTGGCCAGCTGGTCGATCTGCTCGGCGGTGTAGAACTGGGCCTCGTCGCACACGAAGTAGTCGATCCGGCCACCCTGGGTGAGCTCGTCGACGGTGTACTGCCAGAAGTTGAACTCGTCACTGACCTCGATGGCCTCGACCGCCAGACCAAGCCGGCTCGACAGCGTCGCCTTGCCGGCGCGATCGTGCGACGTGAACACCCGGCCGACCCGGCCGCGGGCGCGGTGGTTGTGATCCATCTGCAGCGCCAGCGTGCTCTTGCCGCAGTCCATCGTGCCGCTGTAGAAGCCGAGCTGTGCCATGTGGTCCCCTCAGTGCGCGACGGTGGCTCCGGGTGCCCCGGACCCCGCCACCCATGCTTTCATCGCCGTGCCCGCAGGCCACGAACCGGGTCGGCCCCGGCCCGCCGTGCGCGACTCGGTCGCGGCCGCCACCGGCCCCGGGCGCATAATGGCTCGACGGGACGCCCATGAGGCGCGCTCCCTCCACGCCTACGAGGAGCTCATGAGCCGCATCACCTGCCCGGTGCTCAGCACGAGGACCAGCACCGCCGCCGCGGCTGCGGAGCTCATCCGCCCCGGAGACAACGTCGGCTTCAGCGGCTTCACGGGAGCCGGCTATCCCAAGGCGCTCCCGGCGGCACTGGCCGACCGGATACGCACGGCCCACGACGCCGGCGAGGAGTTCCGGATCGGTCTGTGGACCGGCGCATCGACGGCACCCGACGCCGACGGGGCGCTCGCCGAGGTCAATGGAATCTCGACCCGGCTGCCGTACAGCTCCGACCCCACGCTCCGCCGCCTCATCAACGCCGGTCAGGTCGACTACATCGACGAGCACCTGAGCCACTCGGCGCAGCACATGTGGTTCGGCTTCTACGGTCCACTCGACGTCGCGGTCGTCGAGGTCACGGCTGTCCTCCCGAACGGCCTGCTGGTCCCGAGCACGTCGATCGGCAACAACAAGACCTGGCTCGACCAGGCCGACCGGGTCATCCTCGAGGTCAACCATTGGCAGCCCCGCGAGCTGGAGGGCTTCCACGACGTCTACTACGGCGCCGCCCTGCCGCCGCACCGACGACCGATCCTGCTGACATCGCCCATGGAGCGCATCGGCGAGCCCTATCTCCGCGTCGACCCGGACAAGGTCGTCGCGGTCATCGAGACGGACCGGCCCGACCGCAACTCCCCCTTCACCGCCCCTGACGCAACATCCGCGGCCATCGCCGGCCACGTCCTGGACTTCCTGCGCCACGAGGTGCGGGTCGGGCGCATGCCCCGCACGCTCCTGCCGCTCCAGTCCGGGGTCGGCAACGTCGCCAACGCGGTGCTGGCCGGTCTCGGCGGCAGCGAGTTCACGGGTCTGACGGCCTTCACCGAGGTCATCCAGGACGGGATGCTCGACCTCCTCGACAGTGGCACCCTTGCATCGGCCTCCGCGACGTCCTTCGGACTGTCCGACGTCGGTGCGGCGCGATTCATGGCGGACATCGACGCCTACAAGGGGCGGATCATCCTGCGGAGCGAGGAGATCTCCAACCATCCCGAGCTCGTGCGCCGCCTCGGCGTGATCGCGATGAACGGGATGATCGAGGCCGACATCTACGGCAACGTCAACTCGACGCACATCATGGGAAGCGCCATCATGAACGGGATCGGCGGCAGCGGCGACTTCGCCCGCAACGCCTTCCTCAACTTCTTCCTGACACCGTCGACCGCCAAGGACGGCGCGATCTCCGCGATCGTGCCGATGGTCAGCCACGTCGACCACACCGAGCACGACGTGCACGTCGTCGTGACGGAGCACGGTCTGGCGGACCTGCGCGGTCTGTCGCCTCGGGCCCGCGCCCGCCGGGTCATCGACCAGTGCGCCGACCCCCGCTTCCGCGACGCGCTGCTCGACTACGCCGAACGCGCCTGGGCGGCCCACCCCACGGCCCGGCACACGCCCCACCTGCTCGGCGAGGCGCTCGGCTGGCACCAGCGCTACCTCGACACCGGCAGCATGTGAGGCTTGGCGCGCCTAGTCTGCGACCAGGACCGGGATGCGGAGCTCCGCCTCCGTGATCGAGCCGTGGAAGCCGCTCATCTTCATCTCGATGCCGAACTCCCGGGACGAGAACACGCCGAAGTCTCCCAGCGCCGCCACGACGACATCGCCGATCCGGCCGCGGACGTCGGGCGACACGGGGCCGAACCAGTCCTCGATGTCGGCCTGGGTACGCACGACGGCGCGGTCACCCAGCGTCTCGCGCCAGCGCTCCGCGACGTCCTCGGCGGCTCCGTCGCGGGTGTAGACGTGGCGGAATCGCGCCTCACCGGCCAGCAGCGTCACGTCGTCGAGCAGACGGGGCACGGTGTCGACATCGAACCTGTCCTCCAACGGCAGGTCGAGCATCCCGTGGTCGGCCGTGACGATCAGCGTCGTGTCGCGCGGCAGCTCGTCGCGCAGCTCCATCAGCTCGGTGTCGATCGTCGTCAGCATCGACCGCCACTCCTGGGACGTGCAGCCCTTGGAGTGGCCCGTGTGGTCGAGGCGCGACTCGTAGGCGTACGTCACGGAGCGGGGCGCGGACTCGATGACGTCGAGGACGACGTCGAGGCGCTCGTAGATTGAGTTGACCCCGTGGAACGGGACACCGCGCTGGCTGCAGACCGTCAGACCCGTGCCCTCGAACTTGGCGTCGTTGACCGAGGTCGCGGACACACCCTCCTCGGCCAGGCGTTGCAGGACGGTCGGATAGGGCTGCCAGACCGTCGGGTCGAGCGGCTGGTCCCACTTCAGGGTGTTGAGCCGCTTGCCCGTAGCCGGGACGCGGCAGGTGTAGCCGACCATGCCGTGCGCGCCTGCCCGCACCCCGGTGCCGAGCGACGTCAGGCTCGTGACGGTCGTCGACGGGACGCCGCACACGACGTCCTCGACGTTCTTGAGCGACGACAGGAACGGCGCCGCGTCGCCGTGCTCGCGCAGCAGCTCCAGGCCCATCCCGTCGACGAGGAACACGACGTAGCGGGGACTCTCGGGCAGGCCCAGCGAGTTGTCGAACCCCGGCACGCCGAGCGCGGCTCCCACCGATGGCATGATCCGGTCGATCGTCGCGCGTCCCCCGACACCCGGCGTCGTCATGACACCTGGGCGCTGGTCGCAGCCGAAAGGGTACGTGCGAAGGTCAGCAGCCGCTCGACCGCGGCACCCCCGTCGCCGGCGGCCGCGAGGCGCAGCGAGAAGTCGTCGCCCGTCAGGCTCCCGGAGTAGCCGTGGTCGGCGTCGCACTCCGGGTCCGAGCAACGCGCCGGCTCCAGCTCGACGCGTGACACGGCGCCCCAGCTGATCGTCAGGACGGCCTCCTCCAGCTGCTTGGACTTCGAGGTGACCATGCGGGTCACGACGACGGAGCGCACCTGGCCGATCGTCACCGCCTCCGACGTGGTCGACGTGTAGGGCTTCGGCAGTAGGTCGTCACCGGGGTGCTCGTCGGTGTGCACCAGGATCAGCCGGCTCGACGTCAGGGCGAGGACCGTCATGTGCCGGCGGATCTCGTCACGGTCGAACGTGGGCTCGTGGTGCAGCACGTACCCGGCGACGGGTTCCGCGGCCAGCGCGTCGCGCAGGCCCTCCGCCACGATCTCGGGGTAGTAGCCACTCCGGGACACCTCGTCGAAGAGGGCGTCGGTGTGGTCGAGGGTCATCACGTCAGCGTATCTCCCGAGACTGGCGGCTGGCTGAGCCGCCGGACGTACCACTCACCCCGACGGTCGGTCGAAGGCATGACCTTGGCCCGCGCGCTGAGCGCGGTGTATCCCGAGCCGTGGACCGACACAGGCTCGAGGTCGAGCTCGGCGATCTCGGGGAGATCGTCCTTCATCGCGGCGAGGCGCACGATGATGTCCTGCAGGGCGTCGACGTCGGCAGGCTCGGAGCCGCGGTAGCCGTAGAGCAACGGGGCCGACCGCAGGTTGCGGATCATGGCCTCGGCGTCGAGGTCCGTCAGCGGCGGGATGCCGTAGGACCGGTCGCCCAGCAGCTCGCTCGGCGCCCCCGCGAGGCCGAACGACACGAGGGGACCGAACAACGGGTCCTCCGCGACGCTGAACGAGACCTGGATGCCCTCCGCGGCGACGCGCTGGACGAAGAACTTGGTGTCCTTGCGCATCCCGGTCCAGCCCGTCAGCTGGTCCCACGCCGCGCCCATCTCGTCGGCGTCCCGGATGCCGCGCCAGATGTGGGCGATGTCGGGCCGGCTGCGCAGGTGCTCGCTGCCGGCCTTGAGGACGACGTCCCAACCGAGCTTCTCCCCCGCCGCGATGGCCTCCTCGCGGTTGTGGACGTTGATCCACGTCCACAGGTCGATGCCGTAGCACGCGAGCAGCGCGTGCACCTGGTCCGTCGAGAGGATAGCGCCCCGCGGCGCCGCCGCGAGGACCTGACGCACCAGGGCGCGGGCGTCGCCCGTGCGGTGGTCCAGCGCGAGGTGGAACTCGCCGTGCTCGCGGGCGGCCCACTCGGCGTAGTTGACGACGCGGGCCAGCGAACGGACCGCGGACTCCGGCGCGGAATAGGACGGCACCGATCCGCGACCGGCCGAGCCGCCCAGGAGGTCGGGGACCCGCAGCAGCACCGGGACGCCCTCCGTGCCGAGGAACGTCGAGACGATGGGCTTGTCGGACTGCTCACCGATCGCGGCGAGCACGTCGGCGACCTCCTCGCCGCTCGTGTTGAGCGGCGGGATGTAAACCGCGACGAGGGCATCGGTGTCGGGACTGGCGATGGCGGCCTCGATCGCGACCTCGAAGTCGTCGGCATTGGCGCTGGCGCCGAGCGACACCGGCTCGTTGACCCGCAGGCCCGCGGACGCGGCGGCATCCGCGACGATCAGGGCCACGGCGTCGGAGTTGCCGACGATCGAGACCCGGTTGCCGCGCGGTAGCGGCTGGTGGGCCAGCAGCTGGGCGACGTCGAACATCTCGTCGAGCGTGTCGACCTGGATGACCCCGGCCTGGCGGAACATCGCGTCGACGGCGCTCTGGGGGGCCGAGGTCCGCGCCACCGAGTGTCCGACCGGGACGCCCTGCGTCGACCGGCCAGACTTCACCGCGACGATCGGCTTGGTGCGCGAGACCCGGCGGGCGATGCGGGAGAACTTGCGCGGGTTGCCGATCGACTCCAGGTAGAGCAGGACGACCTCGGTCGCGTCGTCCTCCTGCCAGTACTGCAGCAG
>JAOPXL010000209.1 GCA_025965175.1 Aeromicrobium sp. | reverse complement strand
TCTTCGGGCGAGCGGCCGCGCACGTCGTACGCCTTGACCACCAGCCCCAGACGGGGATCGATCACGAATCGGGCCTCACGAGTCGAAGGGACGGCGGCCCGTCAGGGACCGGAGCCGGTGGACGTCCAGCCTCACGGACCGCGTCCGCCAGCGCAAGCAGGTCGTCGTGTGACGGCTCCGAGGCCGTCGGGTCCGGCGCGAGCCGCAGGACGTTCCAGCCCTGCGGGGCGGACATGCGCTGGGAATGGTCGGCACACAGGTCGTACGTGTGCGGCTCCGCATAGGTCGCCAGCGGACCCAGCACGGCGGTCTGGTCCGCATAGACGTACGTCAAGGTCGCCACTGCCTTCTGGGAGCACGCCGAGCGCGTGCATCGTCGAACTACTGCCACGTGGTGAGGTTAGCCCCGGCCCGGGCACGTCCGCGTTAGGCTCACCGCATGGATCATCTCGGCGGTGTCGTGAGTGGTCCGCGACCCGGTCGCATGCGGGACCGCCGCGGCCGCGGCCCCCGCGGGCCCATGGCCCTGCCGGGCCCGCTGTCGCCGGGCAGCGTGCCGGCCCACCGGCCCGCGCGCGAGTCGTTCGACCTCCTGGTCCGCGACATCGTGACGGCCCTCGACGCGCACTTCGCCGCCGAGCCCGATCACGTCGAGATCGTGGTCGAGGAGGCGCCGCTGCTGCCACCGGAGTGGACCGACGACGTGCCGCTGAGCATCGTGACCGGCGGCCCCGACCTCCAGCGGGTCGTGCTGTTCCGGGTCCCGATCGTCCAGCGCTGCACGGGCCGGGAGGACCTCGAGGACCTGGTCTGGACCGTCGTCCTCGACCGGCTCGCCGAGGTCTGGCACATGTCGCCGGACGATCTCGACCCGCGTCCTCGCTGACCGATCAGCCCAGCGGCCGGACCTGGGGCGCCAGGGCCTCGAGCGGCGCCGTGCCCAGCACGAGCGAGCTCAGTCCCCTGCCACGGGTGTAGGTCACTGCCCCCGTCACGCGCCCCTTCGGGCGCAGCACGGCGTACGCCGCCCGGCCCTTCACCGTGACCGTCCTGGTCGTGCCGGCGGCGACCGCGACGCGGGTCGAGGACAGCCGGGCCATGTCCGCGGCATAGGTCACGACCTCGACCGAGGCCGCGCGCCCGGGCGCGCTCAGCACGAGCTCGGGTTCGTCCAGCTGTGTCCCGAGGTCGATCGGGACGACTGCGGGCCCGGTCAGGGCCGGAGCCGACTTCGCATAGGCGTAGTCCTTCGACCCCGGGCTCATCCGCACCGTGGCCGACACCGGCCTGTCCGACGTCAGGCGCAGCGCCTGCTCGTCCGGCCCGGCGGACTTCGGCACCGTGACGACCTTGACCGCTCCGGCCGGCACCCGGACCTTGTCGAGCCCGGACGGGGTGAACGTGCTCTTGGGCCCGATCACGTCGACGCCGACCCGCGCCGTCGCCGAGCCCGGGTTGAGGATCAGCAACGTGCGACCCCCGGTGCCCTCGACGATCCCGCTGACGACCTGCTCGCGGCGGGGGCTCGCGGTCGCCGAGATCGGCTCGGTCCCCGTGAAGCTGCCCGTCGCGGCGTCGTCGGCCACGACGGACAGCGAGCCGCGGCGACGGTGGACCTGCACCGCGAGCTCGGACTCCCCTGCCGCCAGGTCGGCGACGGGGACGCGCAGGACCGATCGCGGCTCGACCACGACGCCCTGGGCGTCGACCGCCTCGATCCTGCCCTGCTTGCCCCAGAGGGTCAGGTCGGCGATGGCCGGGGTGTCGGCGAGGTTGGTCAGGACCAGGGTGGACAGATGCTTCTCACCCGATCCCAGCCCGAGCAGCCACGAGTCGTCCGCGACACCCGGGCACTGCCCGACGGCCAGTCCGCCGCCACCGGCGCCCGCCGCCCTGCCGGAGAAGTAGCCGACCGCGCCAGAGCTGCGACCCTTCTGCTGGACGATGACTCCCTCTCCGGCGACGCGCTGGGTGCGCCAGGTGGAGCTGTCGGCCAGGCCGTCCTCGGTGGACCCGTCGGGAAGCACCGTCGCGGTGGCCGAGGTCCCGGCCGCGACCTGGCCGGCGGCGACCGTGATGGCCGAACCGGTCGGGCAGGCGTACGTCGTCTGGGTGATGGGGGCCGCCGTCGGCCGGCGTGGGGGTTCCTCGTCCCCCGGCACGAGGGACGCCAGCACGACCAGGACCACCGCCACCAGCGGCAGGACGAGGCTGCGCACGTGGGTCATGCGGTCACCTCCTCGTCGTCGGAGCTCAGCGGCTCGGGGGTCGGTCGGCGGCGAACGGGGGCCGTCAGCACGATCGCGCCGAGCCACAGCAGGATCTGGACGATCGTCAGGCCGCGGTGCCACCAGGGCGCGCCGGCGTCCTCGGAGTGCGGCTCGGCGGACAGGGTCCAGACCCGCGAGCCCGGTCGTTCGCTGCCGGCGGGCGCCACCTGGGGTGCCGCGTCGATCCGCTGCGCGAGGTCGATGTCGACCTCGGGCGCGTAGATCGCATCAATGCCCGCGGCGCTGATCGCCCCGACCGCGTCACCCGATGACTGGCCGAGCAGCTGCCGGACCGCCACGGTGACCCGTGCGGTGTCGGCTCTCGACGGCGTCACGGCCTCCTGCCCGAGGTGGGGGCCGTCGCCGGACACGACACGCCAGTCGACGCCCGCGTCGAGCGAGCCGGTCAGGATCAGGGTGTCCCCCGGTCGTTCGGTCAGGAACGCCGGCACGACGCTCGGCGGCCGGTCTGTGAGCGGTCCGTCGACGCCGCGCGCGAGCCACCATCCGGCGGTGCCCACCGGCAGCACCAGCGCGACGACGACCGCGGCGGCCAGCGCCGGGCGGGGCCAGCCGGTCGCCGCCGGCGCCGCGAGCAGCACGGCCGTCGCGAGCCCCCCGATCCACAGCACGGTCGGGACCCCGACCCACGGGGTCAGGTCGGCCGGGCCGGCGGGGGTCGAGTACGTCACGACGGTCCCGATCAACGCGACGGCAAGCCCCAGCAGCGCCGTCAGCCAGGCCAGCCGCACGCCGAACCGTGTGCTCCGTGGCACGAGGGCCACGACTGCCAGGACGACCAGGCCGATCGTGAGCCACGCGGGCGCAGCGCCTGCTCCCCCGGCACGCCCGAGGACGACGTCCTTCACCGCGGCCTCGCCGGGGACCGGGTAGCCGGCCTCCCACCACATCCGCCACGGGTGCAGGGCACGTTGCAGGAGCCACGGCCCGAGCAGGACCAAGGGGGTCACGACTGCCACGACGAGGTGCCGGCCGACCCAGCGCTGCTCGGCGTACCAGAGGATCGCGAGGCCCCCGAACGCCAGCAGCAGCACGATCGGCGCGAACGCTGCCGCCAGCGCGGTCCAGATGCCGAAGCGCAGGGCAAGCTGCCAGCCGGGGTTCTCGGCGAGCTGCCACGCGGTGTTGACGATGATCGGCAGCACGATCAGCGCGACGACCGTGCCGACCCGGCCCTGGGCCACGGCGCCCGTCGCGACGACCGCGAGCGCGTACGTCACGGCCCACACGATCCGGGGTGCGCGGTGCGGGCTCATCTGCCGGCCGAGCCGGTGCGCCGACAGGGCCGCCAGTGGCACCGAGAAGAGCATGAGCGTCGTGACGACCAGGCCCGGGTGGAACCAGAACGGCGTCGCGACGACCGCGAGAGGGAGCGCGAACAACGGCGGCAGGGAGACGCTCGACAGGCCGACGGGGTGCCGCGCCTCGACGAGGAGCTGCCACCAACCGCCTGCGGTCTCCGGCGCGGGCAGCAGGGCTCCACCGTTGAGCGATCCACCGAACAGCCCGCGGGCCGCGACGCACGACAAGATCACCAGCGCCAGCACGACGGCGAGCCACGGGCGACGGGCCAGCAGCGACGACCCGTCGTCGAGGTCTGCGTCATCGGGCGCCCGGTCGGTGCCCGTCGAGCGTCGCCCGACCGTCGCGATCGCCTCGGGTCGCACCAGGGCCGTGATCGTCTCGCGGAGGAGGTCGTAGCCGTGCTGGTAGGGCAACCAGTAGGGGGCCATCAGGTGGCGGATCTCCCGGTGCCGGCGACGCGCGGTGAGCGCCCGGCGCTGCCGGGCGCGCCGCAGCCGGACGGGGTGGAGGTAGGTCGACCGCAGGGCCAGGAGCTCGTCACTCGCCGCCTCGGGGTCCTTGCCGATCAGCAGACCGAGGACCCGCACGAGCGAGCCGAGGAACAGCCGGACGTATTGGTAGAGGAATCGTGGCATCGGGGTGTTGGCGAGCATCGTGTGCAGCGCCGCCCGACGCTGCTCCCACGGCGGCACGTCGCCCGACGTCCGCGGCCGCGTGCCACGACGGCTCGACTCGGCGTGGAACATGACCGCGGAGGGCGCGGTGCGGGTGCGGTGGCCGGCACGCGCGACGCGCCAGCCGAAGTCGATGTCGTCGAAGAACAGGGGCAGGTCCGGGTCGAGGCCGTCGAGCTCGTCCCACACGTCGCGACGGACCAGCATGCCGGCAGTGTTGACCGCCAGGACGTCCCGAGACCGGTCGTGCTGGCCCGCGTCGGGCTCCCCCGTCTCGAGCCCCGTCTCGCGGGCGCCCGTCGACGTGACGGTCAGGCCGACCTCGAGCAGCCGCCGCAACGATGGCCACTCACGGATCTTGGGGCCCACGACTGCGATGTCGGGCGCCGACGTCGCGGTGTCGAGCAGGCCCGACAAGGTGCCGGGCACGACCGAGGCGTCGTCGTGCAGGAGCCAGACCCAGTCGGTCGGCGGGAGCTCGGCCAGCCCCAGCCGCACGGCATCACCGAAGCCCGTCCCGGAGGGGGCGTACGTGATGCGGTCCGCGCCGAACGAGTCACGGAGCAGCTCGGCGCTGCCGTCGGTCGAGCTGACGTCGACGACACGCCACGCCGTGGGCGCGTGGGCCATCCGGGCGAAGGAGGCCAGCACCTGCGGGAGCCAGCGGGCGCCGTTGTGGGTGACGAGAACTGCCGCCACGGAGGGCGGGTCGTCGAGCCAATGGCGCGTCGTCTCGTTCTCGTCCACAACGGGCAACCCTAGTGGACCAGACCAACCTGGACGCCCCGAGCAGGTCGGCCGCAATCACGGGGGCGACGCTCAGGCGCGCTTCTTGAGCTTGCGTCGCTCGCGCTCGGACAGACCGCCCCAGATGCCGAATCGCTCATCGTGCGCCAGGGCGTACTCGAGGCACTCTCCTCGGACGTCGCACGTGAGGCAGACCCGCTTGGCCTCGCGCGTGGATCCACCCTTCTCCGGGAAGAATGCCTCGGGGTCCGTCTGAGCGCACAGGGCGCGCTCCTGCCACATGAGTTCCTCGTCGAGCTCTTGCGGCTGACCCAAATCGAATGACATACATGGAATTACAGTCCTGTCGCCTCTCACATGTCAAGCCCAATGGCAAGATTCACCAAATTCCCGGCGTGTCGCCCCCGTGGCGTTCAGCGGACAGCCCCACGACACAATGGACGGATGCGCATCACGCTCATCTCCGGCGCCGACGGCGCTCCCTTCGTCCACTCCCTCGCGGCCGCCCTGGCACCCGAGGACGTCCTGACCGTCATCGCGCCCACGGTGCGTGGGCACGTGGCTGCGGGGCTGCTCGCGAGCCCGGACCTCGACGTGCTCCTGGTCCCCGCCGCCACCCCACCGACCTTCGCCGTCGCCGACTCGCTCGAGCAGATCGGGTACGTCCCGCGATGGCAGCGCGCGAGCGACCAGGCCGTCGCGGCCCGGCTCGTCCGCACCGACCTCGCGCTGAACGGTGGCGCCCTCACCGATGCGACGGTCGCCGCCGCGACCCGCGGCGCACTCCCCTACGCGCTGCTGCCGGTGTGCGACGGTCGCGCGGAGCTCCGCGTCGTCGTCGGGACGAAGGATGAGCCGCGGGCGATCCACGTCGAGGACTACCTCGCCGACCACGCGTCGCACGAGCCCAGCCAGCTGCTCCTGGTGGCCGACCAGATCTCGGTCTCGCCCACCGTCGACCAGGCCCTGCGCACGACGGACGTGCTGGTCCTCGGTCCGTCGAGCCGCACCCTCGCGATCGACCCCGTGCTCCGGACCCCAGGTTTTCTCGACCTGCTGGACCAGGCGCTGCCCGTCCTGGTCGTCGACCACCAGGACACCGCTCCGGCCGAGCTGGTGCGGGTCGCCGGACTGCGCCAGCCCGACCCCGGCGCGGCCGAGCCGGCCCCGGCCGACCCGGTCGCCCTGCTCGAGCTGGCCAGGAAGCGCAGCGCATGAGGTCGCTCGACCAGCTGCTGCGGGCCGCCCCGGACCCGTCCCAGCCGCTCGTGACCTACTACGACATGGCGACCGGGGAGCGGGTCGAGCTCAGCACCGTCACGACGGCCAACTGGGTCGCCAAGACCAGCAACTTCCTCGTGGACGAGCTGGACGCCGGGCCCGGGACCCGGATCCGGATCGGCCTGCCGAGCCACTGGCTCACCGTGGTGTGGATCCTGTCGACGTGGTCCGTGGGCGGGGCGATCGTGGATCGGTCCGCCGACATCGGCGTCAGTGGCCCGGATCTGCGGGCCGACGAGCCCATCCGGGTCGCGGCATCGTTGCGCCCGCTCGGCGGCCGGTTCGCGACAGCGCCGGAGGGATTCTGGGACCTCGGTGCGGAGGTCCCGGGCCATGGCGACCACTTCGTGGCGCTGGACCCCCCCGAGCCGTCCACGATCGCGCTCGAGACGCACGGTGTGTCGCGCACCCACGCCGATCTCCTCGCCGCCGCGGTGGCCGACGGGGCACGCCGCGTCATCACGCCCGGCGACACGATCCGTGACGCTGAGCTGCTCGTCTCGACGTGCCTCGGCGGCGGCTCGCTGATCATCGTGGCGGGCGCGAAACCCGGGGACCTCACCCGTGTCGCAACCCAGGAGGTCGGCCAGATCGGGTAGCCCGGTCCGCTACACTCGTCGAGGCCGCTGCGGGTGTCGACCGCCGGCCTCGCGCCTGAACAGTTGGGAAGAACACACACATGACAACCGCCGAGGACGCGGCGCACGCGGGCTTGATCAAGGTCGGCGGTCGGCCGCCACTTCGTGAATACGTCACCGAGGTCTGGCGGCGACGGGTGTTCATCTACTCGATGGCCCGGTTCAAGATCGAGTCCGAGAATCAGCAGAACTCACTCGGGATGCTCTGGGTCGTGCTCAAGCCGCTGATGAACGCGCTCGTCTACGGCATGATCTTCGGTCTGCTGCTGGGCTCCAAGTCCCGGCCGGAGCACTTCATCGAGTTCCTCATCATCGGGGTCTTCGTCTTCGAGTTCTTCGCGCAGTCCTGGACCAGTGGCGGCAAGTCGATCACCAACAATGCGGCGCTGGTGCAGAGCCTGGCCTTCCCTCGCATGGTCCTGCCGCTCGCCGGCGTCACGCAGCGATTCCTCCAGTTCCTGCCGACCGTGGGGATCATGCTGGTCTTCCTGGTCATCAGCGGAGGCTTCGGCGCGGTCGACCTGCAGTGGCTGCTGATCGTTCCGATCTTCGCGCTGTTCTACGTCTTCAACTGCGGCCTGGCCCTCGTCACCGCCCGGTTGTCGGTGCACTGGCGGGACCTCAACAACTTCCTGCCGTTCCTGACCCGCTTCGTGTTCTACACGACGGGCATCTTCTTCAGCGTCGAGAAGCGGTTCGGACCCACCCCGACCGACCCCGACGGGCATCAGCTGCTGCTCCGGCTCCTCGACTTCCAGCCGGTCCACGAGTTCCTGAGCCTCGCGAGGTTCGCCCTGCTCCAGGGCCCCGACTACTCCGTCGACGGACGCTATTGGCTGTACGCGACCCTGTGGTCGGCCGGACTGTTCGTGTTCGGCCTGTGGTTCTTCTGGCGAGCCGAGGAAAGGTACGGACGTGTCGACTGAGCCGTCGAACCGCAGACCCGCCGTGATCGTCGACGACGTGCACGTCAAGTACAAGGTCTTCGCGACCGGCAAGCGTCCGAGCGATGCTGACCGCAAGGTGCTCTCCGTCCGGGGTCGGGGCAAGCAGATGCGGACCGTGCACGCCCTCAGGGGCGTCTCCTTCACGGCGTACGAGAACGACAGCATCGGCGTGATCGGCACCAACGGGTCGGGCAAGTCCACCCTCATGCGCGCCATCGTCGGACTCACGAGCACCAGCAGCGGCTCGATCTACGCCCAGTCCCGCCCGAGCCTCCTGGGCGTCGGGGCAGCCTTGCTCCGTGACCTGTCGGGCGAGCGCAACATCATCCTCGGCGGTCTCGCGATGGGCCTCACGATGCGGGAGATCGAGGAGAGCTACGACGACATCGTCTCGTTCGCCGGCCTCGAGAAGTTCATCGACCTGCCGATGCGCGCCTACTCGTCGGGCATGACCGCCCGGTTGAAGTTCGCCATCGCGAGCACCCGCACCCACGAGATCCTCATCGTCGACGAGGCCCTCGCGGTGGGCGACCGCACGTTCCGCAAGCGCAGCGAGGCGCGCATCCGCGAGATCCGTGACAATGCCGGCACGGTGTTCCTCGTCAGCCACTCCATGCAGTCGATCAAGGACACCTGCAGCCGCGTCATCTGGCTGGACCAGGGCACCTTGGTCATGGACGGCGAGCCCGACGAGGTCATCGCGGCCTACCAAGAGGCGCAGGACAAGTAGGACGCCCGGCCGCGCGGCCAGGTCACTCAGCAGACGGCATCCAGGTCCTCGGCGTTGTTGGCCGCCCGGCCGGTGTCGTCCTTCTTCCCACTGGTGGCCGGCGGCAGGGTCCCGTCGGACTTGTCGATCGCCTTCTGGATCGCGGCGTGGATCGCCACGTAGTCGGGATTGACCGTGCTGAACGTCGGCGGCACGATCGACACCGTGCGGATCTTGTTACCGCGCGACTTCAACGCCAGGTCGGCGAACTCGCCGAGCTCCTGCTGCGGGATGCTGGTGCTCAGCAACTCCTTGCCGGAAGCCGCGATCGCGGTCGCATTGGTCAGCACCTTGGTCGGACTGAGCTGGTCCGCCATCGCAGCCATGAGGCATTTCTGCCGGCCCATCCGGGTGTAGTCATCGGACTGCACCCGGCTTCGGGCGTACCACAGCGCCTGCTTGCCGTTGAGGCGTTGATCGCCGGGCTCGATGTACTTGTTGCGCCACGTGTCGTCGTGGCCGAACATGGCGATCCGGGTCTTGACGTCGATCTGGACGCCACCGACCGCGTCGACGAGCCCCTTGAACCCGTTGAGGTTGACCATGATGAAGTAGTTGATCTTCAGGTTCGTGGCGCCCTCGACAGCGTCGATCGTGGCCTCCAGGCCCGGGTCGTCGCTGCCGGGATAGAGGTCGGTGCGGTCCTGGGCGGCCGTGTGGACCGCGTTGAGCAGGCAGTCCGGGCCACAGTTGTAGCCGTTGGGATACAGCGTCAACATGGGTGAGCCGGCCGAGAACGGCACATTCTGCAGGTTGCGCGGCAGTGAGACCAGGACGACCTTGCCCGTGTCCGCATCGATGCTCGCCACCGTCAGGGAGTCCGTACGCACGCCGGTGCGGCCCTTGCCCGCATCCGATCCGACCAGCAGGATGTTGTAGCGGCCCTTCAACGGCGCCGAGGTGGGGACGTCCTCGGGGAACACCTCGATCACAGTGTCCCGCGAGACCTTGATGAGCTGCGAGGCATACGCCGTGGAGCCGGCGACGCCGGCGATGATCGCCACGTTCAGGACCGTGATCGCTGCCGCCCGCACGAACCCGAGCCGGAACGGCGACCCCAGCCGCCAGGCATCGACGAACAGCGCGGTCCACAGCACCAGGACACCGAGCAGGACGATCCGCGCCGCCATCAGCACGTCGGTGTCGGTGAACCATCCCAGCACCTGGGCCCGGTCCTGGCGGTACTTCCACAGCAGCAGGCCCCCACCGCCGATGGCCGTGATCCAGACGGCGAGCGCCAGGTAGCCGACGACCCGTCGACCGGCGACGAGGTGTCCGGATCCGGGCGCGACGAGCGTCATCAGGCACATCAGGAGCGCGCGGCGGAACCGGATACGGGGCGAGTCCAGGTGCTGATCCTGGTAGCCACGACCCAACAGACTCGCGCGATGCGTCATGTTCCCTCACGGTGGTACGGCCGACTGGCCTCCATTATCACCGACAGCGTGTCCGCGGGGGAACATCGAGGGCGGGATCCGACAGCCTTCAGCAGGACGAGCCGAGGTCCCCGGTCTGGTTGGCCTTGCGGGGATCCTTGGCCTTCTCATCCGCCTTCGGGATCGTGAGCGTGGCATCGGCGAACTCGCTGGTCGTCGCGCGACCCTCCGCACTCGCGATGGTCCTGTCGATCAGGCGTCGGACCTTGGGGTAGTCGGGGTTGCCGGTGTAGACGATCGGCGGGACCAGCGAGACGGTCGACACCTTCTGCGACTTCGCCTTGAGCGCGAGATCGGCGAACACGTCGAGGTCTCCACGGGGGATGTCGGTCGTCAGCAGCGCCTTGCTCGACTGAGCGATCTTCTCCACGTTGAGCAGCACGGCCTTGGGGCTCAGCTGGTGCAGCATCGCGTTCATGACGCACTTCTGCCGGCCCATGCGGGAGAAGTCGTCGTTCTGGACCCGGCTGCGGGAGTACCACAGCGCCTGCTTGCCGGTGAGCTTCTGCTTGCCGGCCTCGATGTACCCGCTGATCGGCGAGCCGATGCCACCGATCGCGGTCCGCTCACGCACGTCGAGGGTCACGCCGCCGACGGCGTCGATGAGCTCGGCGAAGCCCTTCAGGTTGACCATCGCGTAGTAGTTGAGCTTGAGCCCCGTGATCTCCTCGACGGCGCCCATCGTGGCCTTGATGCCGGGGCTCTTCTCCTTGAACAGGGACGCGTGGTCGTTGGCCCAGGTGTTGATCGCGTTGAGGTACTGCCCCTCGCCGTTGAACCCGTCGGGGAACTGCTTGCGCATCACCGAGCCCTTCGGGAACGGCACGTCCTGCAGGTTGCGTGGGAGGCCGATCAGGACCGTCCGGCCGCTGTCCTTGTCGATGCTGGCGACGGTCAGCGAGTCCGGCCGCACACCGCTGCGGTCCGGACCGGAGTCGCCGCCGAGGAGCAGGACGTTGTAGCGGCCGGACTCGGGCGCCGAGACCGTGTCGGAGGCGAACACCGTGCCGATCGACGTGTTGGCCGTCGCGACGAGGTGTGCGGCGAAGAACATCGTCCCGGCCGTGAAGAAGCACAGCACTCCGTTGACACCTGTCATCCAGAGCCGGTGGTTGCGGGCCAGCTCGAGCGGGCGACCGAGTCGCCACGCGTCGACCAGCAGGGCGACCCAGGCGAGTGCACCGGCGATCAGGACCCACTTGCCGACCGTCAGCGGCCGCGACGAGTCGAGCGTCAGCGACAGCAGCGTCTGGCGTGAGAAGAGCGCCAGGAACAGGACCACGACACCCATCGCCAGGAAGGCCAGCCAGATGCGGACGCCGAGGCGGCCGATCCGCTTGTTGCCCATCACGAGCTGCGCGGACCCGGGCATGAGGAGCGTCATCGCCGTCAGGGTCAGGGCACGGCGGAACTGGATGCGGGCCGAGGTGTCAGCCGGGCGGTCGTACGACCCACCCATCACACTCGATCGAACGTCAGACATGGTGTCCTCACACGGGGGAAGAAGCTGAGGCGGTTCTCAGTGTGCACACAAACTCTCGATCCGAGGTTGAGGGCGCGCCGAACGTCGGGCGCGGATTTTGCCGCGGCCATGGCGCCCGAGACGACAGTGGCGCCATGACGGGTCGGGTACGGTCTGTGCCATGTCAGACGACCGCCCCCAGGGCAGCTACGGGTGGCTCTACGGTGATGACGAGCCGACCCGGCAGGCCCCGCGCCAGGGCTCGTCGCGACAGCCCGCGCCGGACCTGCCCCCGCCCAACCTCCCGCCGCCGGGACGTCGGGTCGCTGGGGCGACCCCGCCCGGGAAGCCGCGGCGCAAGCGGCCGATCCGACGGATCGTGCTGACCCTGCTGGCCGCGTGGATCATCTTCCTCATCGCGGTGCCGATCTGGGCCTGGGGCAAGATCGAGAAGGTCGATGCCGAGCCCGGTGGCGAGCGCCCGGCCGACCAGCCCGGGACGACGTACCTCCTGGTCGGCTCGGACAGTCGGCGCGGCCTGACTGCCGAGGAGCGCAAGAAGCTCACGACGGGCAGCGCCGAGGGCGCCCGCACCGACACGATCCTGCTGCTCCACACCGGTAGCGGCCCCAGCGTGCTGCTGTCGATCCCGCGCGACTCGCTGGTCCCCATCGACGGCTACGGCACGACCAAGATCAACGCGGCGTACGCCTTCGGGGGTCCCCAGCTCCTGGTCAAGACTATCGAGCGCAACACCGGGATCCGGGTCGACGACTACGTCGAGGTCGGCTTCGGGGGCCTGGTCAAGGTCGTCGACTCGCTTGGCGGCGTGGAGATCTGCCCCAAGGACGACCTGAAGGACAAGGACTCGGGGCTCGACGTCAAGAGGGGCTGCCAGACCGCCGACGGCCCGACCGCGCTGGCGTACTCGCGCAATCGGCACTCGTTCGGCAACGGCGACATCCAGCGTGTGCAGAACCAGCGCGAGGTGCTCGGCTCGATCTCGTCCGAGGCCAAGTCGCCCTGGACCGTCATCAACCCGGTCCGCTACGCCCGGGTTGCCTCGGGCGCGTCGGGATCGCTCCGGATCGGCGAGAACGTCGGGCCCGTCGCGCTCGTCCGGTTCGCCCTCGCGCTGTCGTCGGCGATGGGCGGCGGCGGCCTGAGCTGCACCGTCCCGATCCAGGACCTCGCGGTCAACTGGGACGCGCGGCGCGCACCGCAGATGTTCGACCTCATCAAGACCGACAAGACGTCCGAGATCGGCTCGCTGTGCACCGAGGACGGCATGCCGAAGGGCTGAGGACGATCCGCTCGGCGAAGGCGATGCCGCGGGGGTCACTGGCTGCTCGATAGGTTGGGGGCATGACTTCTGTGGAACACCCCGGCGCGTACGCCTGGGGCATCGCGACCCTCACGACCGACGGCACGGTCCTCGACGTCTGGTACCCCGAGCCGCGGCTCGGGGCCGCGCCGGACAGCAGCACCGAGCCGGCCGAGCTGATCGCGCTGGCGGGCGAGGACGACGTGCGACAGGTGACCAAGGTCGTCGTCAGCACCGAGATCCCCGACCTGCAGGCCGCGCCCACCGATGCGTACGACGTGTGGCTGCGACTGCACCTGCTGTCGCACCGGCTCGTCGCACCGCACGGGCTCAACGTCGACGGCCAGTTCGGCCTGCTCGCCAACGTCGTGTGGTCCTCGATCGGCCCGTGCGCCGTCGCCGGCTTCGAGTCGACCCGGGCCCGCGCCCGCACGGCGGGGCTGCACGTGCAGGTCACGAGCGTCGACAAGTTCCCCCGCATGACCGACTACGTCATCCCGTCCGGCGTCCGGATCGGTGACGCCGACCGGGTCCGCCTCGGCGCGCACCTGGCCGAGGGCACGACCGTGATGCACGAGGGCTTCGTCAACTTCAACGCCGGCACGCTCGGCACCGCGATGGTCGAGGGACGCATCTCGGCAGGCGTCACGGTCGGCAACGGCTCGGACGTCGGCGGCGGCGCCTCGATCATGGGCACCCTGTCCGGCGGCGGCAAGGAGGTCGTCAGCGTCGGGGAGAACTGCCTGATCGGCGCCAACGCCGGCATCGGCATCTCACTCGGCGACGACTGCGTCGTGGCCGCAGGCACGTACGTCACGGCCGGCGCGAAGATCACGATGCCCGACGGCACGACGGTCAAGGCCGCCGAGCTGTCCGGTCAGGACGGCATCCTGTTCCTGACCAACAGTGAGACCGGCGTGCTCGAGGCCCGGCCGCGTGGGAAGCGCACCGGGATCGAGCTCAACGCCGCGCTGCACGCCAACTGACGCGTGAGGTTCCGCTGGTTCGTCGTGCTCGGCCTCGTCGCGGCGGTCGTCTTGGTCGGCACGACCCTGAACGACCGCGCTCCCCTGCGCAGCGAGTACTGCGTCGCCAAGGTCAACGACATCCGCGCCGAGGTCGACCTCGAGCAGGGGCAGTGGTCGGCCCTGATGTCGGCGATCGCCCAGCAGCGGGGCCTGCCGCCACGAGCCACGACGATCGCGATCGCGACGGCGTTCCAGGAGTCGAAGATCCACAACATCGACTACGGCGACCGTGACTCGGTGGGCCTGTTCCAGCAGCGTCCGTCCCAGGGCTGGGGATCGGTCGAGCAGATCCTCGACCCGCGGTACGCGATCGGGAAGTTCTACGACGCCCTCGTCAAGGTCGACGGCTATGGGTCGATGGAGATCACCAAAGCAGCGCAGAAAGTGCAGCGCTCGGCGTTCCCGGGTGCGTACGCCCAGCACGAGGACTACGCCCGGGCGCTCGCCTCGTCCCTGCGCGGCTACAGCCCGGCGAGGTTCACGTGCCAGATCAACCCGCAGGGCGGTGGCAGCACCACGGCGGTCGTCAAGGACGTGCAGAAGTCGTTCGGCGACATCCGGGTGACGCGCGACGGCGACGACGCCGCGTACCCGCTCGAGGGCAAGGCGGGCGACGTACGGGCCAGGGGCTGGGCCATCGCCCACTACCTCGTCGGCAACGCCTCACGGCTCGGCATCACCTCCATCTCGTTCGGCGGCCGGACGTGGACCGCGTCCAGCTCGGACAAGGGCTGGGAGAAGGACTCCGACGCAGGCCACTCGACGGTGCGGGTCTCGACGAACTGAGTCGATGCCGCAGGAGCGGTGCACCGGCGTCCACGTGACGGCCTGGCCTGGACGCTGGCGCACCCGGCACTCGCGCTGGCCCACCCCTAGGCTGGACCCGTGACCAGCCCCAGCACCGCCCTGCTGACCGACCGCTACGAGCTGACGATGCTCCAGGCCACCCTCCGCGACGGGACGGCGCACCGCCGGTCGGTGTTCGAGCTCTTCGGCCGCCGGCTGTCCGGGGGACGCCGCTACGGCGTCGTGGCCGGGATCGGCCGCGCGCTCGACGCCCTCGAGGAGTTCCGGTTCGGTCCCGACGAGCTCGCCTGGCTCGCGGACGCCGAGGTCGTCGACGCCGACACGATCGCGTGGCTGGCGGACTACCGGTTCACCGGTGACGTGTGGGGCTACCCCGACGGCGAGCTCTACTTCCCGCAGTCCCCCGTACTGATCGTCGAGGGGACGTTCGCCGAGTGCGTCGTCCTTGAGACGGTGTTCCTGTCGATCCTTAACCACGACTCCGCGATCGCCACCGCCGCGTCGCGGATGATCACTGCCGCGGGCGCACGACCCTGCATCGAGATGGGATCGCGCCGCACGCACGAGGGCGCAGCGGTCGCGGCGGCCCGGTCGGCGTACATCGCCGGATTCGCCGCGACGTCCAACCTCCAGGCCGGCCGGACGTACGGCATCCCGACGACCGGGACCAGCGCGCACTCGTTCACCCTGCTGCACGACACCGAGCAGGAGGCGTTCGAGTCGCAGGTACGCGCGCTGGGTCCCGGCACGACACTGCTGGTCGACACGTACGACATCCCCGAGGCGATCCGCACCGCGGTCGACGTCGCCGGCGACGGGCTCGGCGGGGTGCGGCTGGACTCCGGTGACCTGGTGTCGCTGGCGCGCGCGGTCCGCGGACAGCTCGACGAGCTCGGCGCGACCGGCACCCGCATCACCGTGACCAGCGACCTGGACGAGCACGCCATCGCGGCACTGGCCGCGGCACCTGTCGACGGCTACGGCGTCGGGACGGCGCTCGTCACGGGATCGGGGGTGCCGACCAGCGGCTTCGTCTACAAGCTGGTCGCTCGTGTCGGCGACGACGGTGAGATGCTGCCGGTCGCCAAGAAAAGCAAGGACAAGACCAGCGTGGGTGGTCGTAAGTACGCCCTGCGGCGTCGGTCGACGACCGGCACCGCCACCGCCGAGGTCATCGGCATCGGTCAGGCTCCCGAGACCGACCACGACGACCGCCCGCTGCTGGTCGAGCTCGTCCGGGACGGGAAGCGGGTCCACACCGAGTCCCTCGACGAGTCCCGCGGCCGGTTGCGGGCCGCGCTCGCGGAGCTGCCGGCCATCGCGATGCAGCTGTCCCGGAGCGATCCGGCGCTCGACACGATCTACGAGGAGATCCCATGACCACCGCGCTCATCGTCGTCGACGTCCAGAACGACTTCTGCGAGGGCGGCTCGCTCGCGGTGGCGGGCGGGGCCCGGGTCGCCACCGAGGTCGCCGGGCTGATCGCGTCCGGGACGTACGCTACCGTGGTCGCGACCCGCGACCACCACGTCGACCCCGGCAGCCACTTCTCGGACACCCCCGACTTCGTCGACTCGTGGCCGCCGCACTGCGTCGTCGGGACGCCGGGCGAGCAGTTCCACCCTCCGCTTGACCCATCGCTGTTCGACGAGATCTTCTACAAGGGCGAGTTCGCCGCGGCGTACTCCGGCTTCGAGGGCTCCTCCGCCGTCGGGACAGGCCTCGCGACGTGGCTCCGTGCGGCCGGGATCGACCGCGTCGACGTGTGCGGCATCGCGACCGACCACTGCGTCCGCGCGACGGCGCTCGACGCCGCCCGCGAGGGCTTCGCGGTGTTGGTGCTGGACAGCCTGACCGCCGCCGTGTCCCCTGCCAACGTGCCCGCCGTCCACGCCGAGTGGGCCGCCGCCGGGGTCGGCGTACACGCATGACCACGTCGACCGACTTCCCGATCGACGAGACGTCGCGGGCCAGGCTGGCCGAGCAGAGCCTGACGATGCGGCTCGTCGACCCGTCCGACCCCGACGACCACGCCGCGTGGTTCCACGCCGAGACCCGCGGCTTCCTCGGGCCGACGCCGCCCGACGAGCAGGTCGAGGCGCGTCGGACCGGGTTCGTCGCCGGACGGCGCCTGGTCGGCGTACTGGATGCCACCGCCGCCGATCCCGCGACGCCCGTCGCGACGACGACCTGCTGGCCCACCGACCTCACCGTCCCGGGCCGCCGCTCGGTCCCTGCCTGGGCGGTCAGCGGGGTCACGGTCGCGCCGACCCATCGCCGCCGCGGGATCGCGCGGGCGCTGCTGGACGCCGAGCTGCGTACCGCGATCGCCCTGGGCTGCCCCGTCGCGGTCCTGACGGTGTCGGAGTCCACGATCTATCGCCGGTTCGGCTTCGCTCCTGCCGCGCTGGCCCGGGACGTCACGGTGCTGACCCGACGGGTCCGGTGGACCGGGCCTACCCCGACCGGCAGGGTGCACTTCGTGTCGCCCGAGCAGCTGCGGGAGGTCGGTCACCGGATCGTCGAGCGGGTGCGGCTGGAGTCCCCCGGCCAGATCTCCTACGAGGGACACCTCTGGGACCGCCAGCTCGGTCTCGCGGTCGGCGACAGCAACGCCATGAACCTCCGCTTCGTCCGCTACGACGACGCGGACGGCACCCCGCAGGGATTCGCGGTGTACCAGCTGAAGGAAGATCCGTCCGACTTCGTCGAGCACGACGTCACGCTCCACGCGCTGGTCGCGACGACCACCGACGCGTACGCCGGGCTGTGGCGGTTCCTGCTCGAGATGGACCTCGTCACGAAGGTGTCGGCACACCTGCGCCCCGTCGACGAGCCGCTGCGCTGGATGATCGATGACTTCCGGGCCGTCCGGGTCAACGAGTTCGACCACCTGTGGGTCCGCGTCCTCGACGTGCCGGCGGCGCTGACCGCGCGGACGTACGCCTCCCCCGGCCAGCTCGTCCTGGCGGTCGACGACCCGGACGGCCCGGCCGCGGGCACCTGGGCCATCGACGTCGACGAGCGCGGTGAGGCCACCGTCGAGGCCACCCACGAGCCCGCCGATGCCTCGGCGACCGCGACGGCCCTCGGCTCGCTCTACCTGGGCGGTGTCTCGGCCGCCACGCTGGCGGCGACCGGAACCCTTACGGGCGACGCGGCACGGGTCGACGCGACGTTCCGCTCGACCGTCGCCCCGTATCTGAGCATCTGGTTCTGACGACGTCGACTGGCGCAATCCCCTCCGCGAGTGGCGCAGATCTGCACGACTCGCCGTCTCATTTTCTTCGATCTGCGCCAGTCGCGGACCGGTCTGCGCCAATCGCGGACCGTCCTGGTTAGAGGAGCTCCTTGGCGAGGAGCTCCAGCGTGTGCTCCCGGCCGGGGGCGGTACGCGGATCGGTCCCGCGTCGCGCCGAGGCGACGGGATTGACCATGACCTCGTCGACGCCGAACTGCTCCGCGAGCTCGCGGACCTGCCGGGCGGCCGACTCGGGGGTGCCGACGACGGACCTGCCGAACGCCGACTCGACCATCGCCTGGGCCTGCGGGGGAAGGTTGAGCGCCTGGGCGTCCTCGACGAGGTCGAGCGCCGTCAGGGGCTGTCCCGTCCGGAGCTTGGCCATCATTTGCAGGTTGGGCAGCATCAGGGCCGCCGCCTCCTCCTCGGTCTGGGCGACCGCGGCGTTGACCGTCAAGAAGGTGACCGGCTCCGGCGCGAGCTCGCTCGGCCGGAACTCCCGGCGGTAGACCGCGAGCGCCTCGGCGGTGCCCTGCCCGGAGAAGTGGTGCGCGAAGACATATGGCAGCCCCTTCTCGGCCGCGAGGTGCGCCGAGTACATCGACGACCCGAGCAGCCACATCCGCGGCTCGGACGCCGCGGCGGGCGTCGCCTTGAGGACGTAGTCCTGCCGCGGGACCGCGACCCGGACGCCGTCGGCGCCCATCAGCGCGACGACGTCATCGAGGTACTGCGGGAAGTTCTGGACGTCGGTGTCGTCCCGGCCCGCCGCACCGCGCAACGCCATCGAGGTCACGGGGTCCGAGCCGGGTGCGCGGCCGATCCCGAGGTCGATGCGCCCGGGGGTCGCCGCCTCGAGCAGCGCGAACTGCTCGGCCACCGCGAGCGGGGCGTGGTTGGGCAGCATGACGCCGCCGGAGCCCAGGCGGATGCGCTCGGTGTGGGCCCCGAGGATCCCGATCAGGACCGGCGGGGAGGTCGCGGCGACGGCCGGCATGTTGTGGTGCTCGGCGACCCAGAAGCGGGTGAAGCCGAGCCGGTCGGCGACCTGCGCCAGCGACACCGTCGCCGCGAGGGCGTCGCTGGTCGACTGGTCGGTGCGAACGGGGACGAGGTCCAGCACGGAAAGTCTCACGACGGGGTCAACGCCCGTCCCCGGCTGATGCTTCCCTGCGTCGGCGCAGCCTCTGCGTTTCGCGAAGGTGGATCTGCAACCTTCTCAGCGCTCAGAAAGTTGCAGGTCCACCTTCACCCGGCCGTGAGGTTGCAGGTCCACCTTCACCCCGGCTCACGCCCTGACGGGCCCGGTCACGACGCCAGGTCACGCTCCTGGGGCATCGTCGCGGGGAACGTGCCGAGCTTCTCGATCATGAATCCGCCCGGGTAGGAGCGGATCCGGTGGGTGTCGCGCAGCAGCTTGGGCTTGCGGCGCGGCGGCAGCAGGCGGACGAACCTGCCGCGGGCGACCAGCGACGCGTGGGCCATCCGGACCACCAGGGGCGAGGGCCTCGGATAGGCGAAGGCCTCCCGCAGGTGATCGTCGAGCAGGGCGATGCTGAACCGGCGCATCGCCGGCCGCAGCGGGCGGGGGTAGAACGTCACGAACAGGTCGAGCGTCGAGTCGGCGACGGCACGGGCCCTGGCGTCGAACACGTACGTCTCGCGCTCGTACGCGTCCATCAGGTCCGCGAAGCCCTGGTAGTCCGCGGGCACGTCCCTGATCCCCATCAGCCGACCCAGCCGCTGGTAGTAGCGGACCGTCGCGAGCTTCTCGGCCGCAGTGCCTCGGCGCCAGCCGTAGCGCTCGATCCACCGGACCGGCGTCACGACGAAGGTCGCGAGGACGTAGCGCATGTCGTCGTTGGAGATGTCATAGCTGCCGTGCATCTGGTTCATCCGGCGCACGCCGGCACGTCCCGTGTCGGTCTCGAGCCCCTCGGCCGCGATCGTCTCGAGCAGCAGCGCGGTGTCGTCGTGCCGCTTCTGGACCGCGCCGGTGAACTCCCCCGTGTCGTGCAGCAGCCGGCCGATCGACGGGACGGCGTACGTGCGGAACAACGCGAAGCTCAGCGCCTGCTGCGAGTCCCACGGGAACTCGTGCATCGCGACCAGCCGGGCGATCTGCTCGTACTCCGTCTCGGGGTCGAGCGTCGCGATGACCCGCTGCCAGTGATCTTTCCTCATGCCCGGACACTATCGTGACAGTGACACTGTCACAATGCTTCGGCGGAACGAGAACGCGCGTTCAGAGCACCTCGCGTAGGAACCCGACGATGTCGTCGAGGGCACGCGAGGCCACCGGCACGACGCCCGGCAGGCTCAGAAAGCCGTGGATGGCGCCGTCGTACTCCGCGTAGCGGACTGGCACCCCAGCCGCCACGAGGGCGTCCCGGTAGCGCGTCCCGTTGTCGAGCAGCGGGTCCAGCTCGGCGGTCAGGATGAACGCCTTGGGCAGGTCGACGTGGGACGCGGCACGGATCGGGGAGGCGCGGAAGTCCTCGGTGCCGTGCTGCTCACCGAGGTAGAGGCGGACGAACGTCCGCATGTTGCGCGACGTCAGGACGGGCGCATCGGCATTGCGGTCCTCGGACGGCCAGCGGTCGTACATCTCGGTGCCGGGATAGATCAGGACCTGCCCCCGCAGCTCCGGCCCACCCGCGTCCCGGGCCAGCAGCGCGACGACGGCGGCGAGGTTGCCTCCGGCACTGTCGCCCATCACCGCGATCCGCTGCGGGTCGATGCCGAGCTCGGCTGCGTGCTCGACGACCCACGTGAGGCTGCCCCAGCAGTCGTCGACCGCCGCCGGGAACACGTCCTCGGGCGCCAGCCGGTACGCCGGCGAGACCACCGCGACGCGGTTGCGGACCGCGATCCGGCTCGCGAGCCAGACCGACTGCTCCGGATTGCCCTGGACCCATCCCCCGCCGTGGAAGTTGACGACGCACGGGAGCGGGCCGATCGCGCCGTGCGGGCGGTGCACCAGGGCTCGCTGCCCTGTGCCGAGGACGATCTCCTCGGTGAGGGCGCCCTTGTCGGTGTGGCCGAAGACCCGCCGTCCGACCGCGGTCGCCTGCAGCCGGCGTCGCTCGGCCCGCAGCGTCTTGAAGTCCCCAGCCTCCTCGACAGGGGTCGTGATCCGGGCGAGGATCGCGCTGAAGATGCGGGTGCGCAGGGCCATGCTGGAACGGGTCACGCCCGCGAGCGTAGCGGCTGCCGGCTCAGCCCGAGGCCTTGAGCGCCCAGCTGCGCAGCGCGTCGATGCGGGCCTGGAGCTGCTCGGCCGACGCGCTCGCCGCCGGCGGCCCGCCGCAGTGCTTGCGGAGCTGGGTGTGGGTCACGCCGTGCGGGGTGCCGGTGCGGTGGTGCCACGCGCCGACCATGCCGTTGAGCTCTCGCCGCAGCTCAGAGCGCTTCTCGTGGGCGACGTCCGCGGCCGGGGACGCCGGCCCCTTGGCCTGCGCGCGCTGGGCGCGGGAGGCCCGCAGGAGCTCGGCGACCTGGTCGTGGCCGAGCAGGCCCGGGATGCCGAGGAAGTCCAGCTCGCCCTCGTCGTCGGAGAGGGAGTCGTAGCCGAACTCACCGCCGTCGTAGACGAGCCGGTCGAACGAGGCGTCGCTGGCCAGCGCCTTGTACTGGCCGAGCTGGTCCGAGGCGCCCTCTTCCTGCTGGGCCTTGGCCAGGAGCTCGGCCTCGGCGGCGAAGAGATCCGCCTCGTCCTTGACCGGACGTCCGATCACGTGGTCGCGCTGCGCCTCCAGGTCCGAGGCGAGGGCCAGCAGGCCCGGGACGCTGGGCACGAAGATCGACGCCGTCTCGCCCTTGCGGCGCGCGCGGACGAAGCGACCAACGGCCTGGGCGAAGTAGAGCGGGGTCGCAGTCGTGGTCGCGTAGACGCCGACCGACAGCCGGGGGATGTCGACGCCCTCGCTGACCATCCTGACCGCGACCATCCACGGGGACATGCCGGCCGAGAAGTCCGCGATCCGGGCGCTCGACCCCATCTCGTCGGAGAGCACGACGGTCGGCTTGGTCCCCGTGATGTCGGTCAGCACCGAGGCGTAGGCGCGCGCCGAGGTCTGGTCACTGGCGATGACGAGTCCACCGGCGTCCGGCACGTCGCGGCGGACCTCCATCAGGCGGGTGTGCGCAGCCGTCAGCACCTCGGGGATCCAGGAGCCGCCCGGGTCCAGCGCCGTGCGCAGCGCCTGCGCCGTGGCGGCACGGTCCAGCGGTGCGCCCAGACGCGCGGCGACCTCGTCGCCGGCACGCGTCCGCCAGTGCATCTGCCCGGAGTAGGCCATGAACAGGACAGGCCGCACGACACCGTCCCTGAGCGCGTGCCCGTAGCCGTAGGAGTAGTCAGCGACGCTCGTCTTGGACCCGTCGACCTGCGGGGCGTATGTCACGAAGGGGATCGGGTTCTCGTCGGAGCGGAACGGCGTGCCGGTCAGCGCGAGCCGGCGGACGGCGGGCTCGCAGGCCTCCTGCACCGCATCGCCCCAGGTCAGGGCGTCGGCGGCGTGGTGCACCTCGTCGAGGATCACCATCGTGCGGCGGTACTCGATCCGCGAGCGGTAGGCGTTGGGGTTGACTGCGAGGCCCGCGTAGGTCACGGCGAACCCGTCGAATCCCGCGCCGAGGACGCCCGAGCCGGCCAGCGTCGGGTCGATCGTGATGCCGATCCCCGAGGCGGCGAGCGCCCACTGCGTCTTGAGGTGGTCGGTCGGCGTGACGATCATGACGCGCTCGACGACCCCCCGGGCCATGAGGTCCGCGGCGATCGTGAGGGCGAAGGTCGTCTTGCCCGCGCCGGGCGTGGCGACCGTGAGGAAGTCACGGGGTTGCGTGCGTGAGTAGAGCTCGAACGCCTCGCGCTGCCAGACCCGGAGGTTCTGGCTACGCGTCACCCGACGGATCCCCCTCGTCGTCCTTGTCGAAGCTCTCCCAGATGTCCTTGCACTCCGGGCAGATCGGGAATCGCTCCGGATCACGACTCGGCGTCCAGACCTTGCCACACAGGGCGATGACGGGATGGCCCATCACGATCGCCTCGGTCAGCTCGTCCTTGGGGACGTAGTGCGAGAACCGCTCGTGGTCACCGTCCTCGGTGCGCAGGTCCGTGCGCTCGTCGACAACGGTCTCTGCACCACGTCCGAAGAAAGCCACTCCCGGAGTCTAACGACCCGGACCGACCAAGTCCTAGTTCGCCGACGGGTCGTCCGGGAATGTCGCCCAGAACCTCACGTCACCCTGTTGGCGCATCAGGACGTCGCGCCACAGGTTCTCCGGCTGCGGCGAGGTCAGGTCGCTGTCCCGGGCCGGCACGACGAGCCACGCGCCCTCGAGCAGCTCGCTCTCCACCTGCTCGGGTCCCCACCCGGCGTAGCCTGCGAAGACCCGCAGCCCGGCCAGCTCGCCATTGTCGGGCAGGGGGCCGTCGAGGTCGACGAGGCCCACCCGACCCGCCATCTGTCGCCAGCCCAGCGGGGGCGGCGCGTCCGCCACGACGCCGAGCGCCAGCGCCGAGTCCATCGCGACGGGCCCGCCGTCGAACAGGCACACCGGGGCGTTGACGAGCCCGGCCCAGTCCGGCAGGACGTCGTCGACGTCGGACTCCAGGGGGTGGTTGACGATGACGCCCAGCGCACCGTCGGCGTCGTGGTCTAGAACGAACACGACGCTTCGCCAGAAGGGACCTGACTCGATGGCCGGTGTGGCCACCAGCAGACTGCCGCGAAGCGTGTCCATGAGCACCATGATGCCCCTCCCGCGCCCAGTGTGCTGGGATCCGGGCCCCCTATGATTCCCCCATGTCCGACGAGTCCACCGCCGCCGAGGAGTTCACGGTCGATGAGCTGGCCGCACGCGCCCAGATGACGGTGCGCAACGTGCGGGCGTACGCGGGCCGGGGGCTGATCGACGCCCCTCGCCTGGCCGGCCGCACGGGCTACTACAACCGCGAGCACCTGCAGCGTCTTCAGCTGATCCGCCAGCTCCTCGAGCGTGGCTTCACCCTCGCGGCGATCGAGCGGGCCGTGCAGAACACGCCCTCGAGCACTGCGGGCCACACCCTCGACCTCATGACGATCCTCGACCTGCCCGAGGACGGCGGTGACGAGGTCATGTTGCGTGAGGACCTCGCCGCGCTGGCCGGGGTCGAGCGGGACGACGCCCTGATCGAGTCCCTGGTCGGGCTGGGTCTGGTCGAGAAGCTCGCGGACGACCAGGTCCGGCTCGTGGATCCCGCTGTCGTCCGGGCCGGGGCGAACGCGGTCCTGCTGGGCCTCGCGCCCGAGACCGTCATCTCGTTGTTCCCGGTCCTGCGGTCCCACCTGCGGACCATCACCGACACCTTCGTCCGCGAGGTCGTCGCCGGGCTCATCCAGCCGTTCATCGATGCGGGCCTGCCGGAGGACGACTGGCCGCGCATCATCTCGGTCGTAGAAAGCCTGCTGCCGATCGCGAGCCAGGTGACCCTGGGGATCTTCCGCAGCGAGTTCCGCAGCTCGATCGACACCGAGATCGGCGAGCAGATCTCCGGCTTCGGCACGGATCGCGCGCAACCTCCCGGCACGCACTGATCACGCAGGACGCACCCGCGCAGAACGCACTAACCCCGCCCGGCGCGAAGGAGGGAGGGAGGCGCCGAGCGGGGTTGCCTGTGTGCGTCAAGCAGCGATGACGCTGCGCAGACGAGCCATGAGTCCCAGGGGCTGGGCGTCGGGGAGCTCGGGCACCGGGGACTCCGCCAGCGACTCCCGGGCGGAGTCCTGGATGCGGCGGCCGTGGGCCGTGAGGTCGAGGTCGTAGGTCGGGACGCCGGCAGAGGTCGCCAGGTAGGCCATCTCCTTGGCGAACGCCTTGCGGAGCGCGGGAGCGTCCAGGTGGGCGTCGAGTAGGGCGCGGGCGCCCGGCAGCTCGAAGGCGGTGTCGACCCATGCCTGCACGGGGACCACCTCGGGGCTCTCGGTGCCGTCCAGCAGGCGCTCCATCTGACCGCTGAGGCGCTGGAACCAGGTCATCTGCAGCTCGAAGAGCAGCTCGGTCTCGGTCGGGAAGGCCGCTCGGGCCGGGTCGACCGTGTCGAGCAGCTCGGTCAGGGTGATGTCACGACGGCGGTCGGCGATCGCGAGCATGTCTCGCAGGGTGTCCTTGCGACGGTTGTAAGCATCCCAGGTCATGGCGTGCTCCTCTCTGTTCCGTCAGCCCGAAGGTCCATACCGTCGGTACGTACTCTCAGTATGTTGGACGATCGCCAGCCCACCAAGCCCGCGGCATGTGACGTCACCCACGAGAGGTGGGTCACCCCAGCAGGGACGTCGGTGTCACCGCACGGCGGGACGGGCGTCGTCCGCCCGGGCCGGCTCATGGGTCGTGCGATGCGGCGCGTCGGTCCACGCGATGCGGGTCACCAGCGCACGATGATCAGTGCCGTGGACGAGTCGCACCTGCGCCTGTGTGGCCTCCAGCGGGCCGCGGACGAAGATGTGATCGAGCGCGAACAGCGAAGGCAGCTTCATGCCGGCGAACCGGATCTTGTTCGGTGACGGCCAGGTGGGCCGCCAACCCAGTCCGGACTCGACGCTGGCATCGCGGTAGCTCGAGCTCATCAGCGCGCGGAGGTGAGGGTGGTCCAAGGTGGCGTTGAAGTCGCCCGCGACGATCGTCGGCCCCCGTGACGCCCTCGCCGTCGAGAGGATGACGTCGAGATCGCTCGACCACTGCGCGACGCCGTTGTTCGGTGCGATCGGGTGCACCGCCAGGATGCGCAACGGGCCGCGACTGGTGGCCATCTCGGCACCGACCCCCGGAGTGCTGGTGCCGATCCTGGTGGGGTCGCGCAGCGGCTCGTTCGCGAAGATCATGATCCCGTCGCGATTCGGGCGCGCGGCGCCGATTCGGTGACCCAGCCGTCGATCGAGGCCGGCCCGGTCCAGCTCCGCGAGGGCCAACGGGGTGATCTCCTCGAGGACCAGGACGTCCACGCCCTGGTCGTCCACGGCGTCGAGCACCGCATCCGGGTCAGCCCCACCGATGTGCAGATTGGCCGTCATGACGACGAACCCGTCGGCGGTCGCCGACCCGGGCGCGTCGACCAGGAATGGCTGGACGAACCACCACACGTGCAGCAGGAGCAGCGACGCCACCGCCGCCAACGCCGACACCACGATCCTGTGGGCCACCGTGCGAAGGCCTTGGGACATCGCGACCAGGACGACGAGCGCGAGGGCGTACGGGATGATCGCCACCGGGGTGAAGGCGCGAAGGATCACCCACCGGAGGCTGTCCCCCGGCACCATCCGAGCGATCGTGATGGCGAGCGTCGGGAGGACCAGGGACGCGGCGATGACGCCCGCGGCAACCCTGACCACGGGCAGGTACGGCTGCATGGTTGACAGGGGTCATACCCCCCAGCGGCGCAGCGTGACCTTGGCGTTCCGCAGGGCCATGACCTCTGCCCGCAGATACCGTCGATGACCCCCCATGGTCCGGATCACGGTGAGGTTTCCTGCGTCGGCCCATTTGCAGACGGTCTTGGTGTGGACGTCGAAGATCGCAGCAACTTCCGCAGGCCTCATCAGGACGTCAGGCTCGTTGACCACCTTCATGTCAGATCCCTCCGCCCGGACGCTCGTCGCACCGAGAGGTTGCGACGTGCAACGGTGATGCGGACATGTCATTGCTATCCATGAGGCTCCCCTGGGTGTCGTTCCGCGGCTGAGCTGCCTGTCCCCGGTCGCCGTTCGGACCTCGAGTGCGCCGGGATATGCCAGAACAATGCATCCGTCCAGAACGGTCCGGGTGCAATTCCTCCAACTCCTACGGGGGTCCGCACCACCCGGCGACCACGATGTGCGGCTGTCCGCAGCCTGTTGCGGCTCTCCGCCACCGGCGCCGGCAACAGCCCGCGTCAGCCGTCGGTCGTCCTCGGCGAACAGTTCAGGATGGGCGATTTTGGCATTTGCATACCCACCGTTCGTGTCATTGCCAATGCTCGGCTCGCTGTAGTGAGGTGGCTGTTGTCAGCAAGCCATGAGTCGGCTCCGCCAAGCCGCTCGCCGCGAGAATGCGAGTTGAGTGATGAAGGCAGAGCAAGGACTTCGAGTCGGGGTCGTCGGGTGCGGGTACTGGGGTTCGAAGCACGTACGGACCCTGCTGTCGTTGGAAGCCGTGTCACGTGTGTGCGTGATCGATCCGAGCGACGAGAGGCGCAGCGCGGTCACCCGCGTGTATCCGCGCGTGGACGAGTACAGAACTCTCAGCGATGCGCTGGGGCAGCTCGACGCGGTGGTGATCGCAGTGCCGCCGACACTGCATGCCCCCCTCGCGCTGGAGGCCATCGGGCGTGGGGTCCACGTCCTGGTCGAGAAACCGCTGGCGCCCACCGTCAAGGAGGGCCAAGCCATGGTGAGGGCGGCCGAGAACAAGGGCGTGACACTGATGGTCGGCCACACCTTCGAGTACCACTCCGCGGTGTGGGAGCTCCGGTCGATGGTGCAGCGAGGCGATCTCGGCGACCTGTACTACCTCGACACAGCCAGGCTCAATCTCGGCCTGTACCAACGTGACGTCAACGTGGTCTTCGACCTGGCCCCGCACGACATCTCCATCCTGAACTACGTGCTCGGGTCGTCGCCGTCGATGGTGGAGTGCTGGGGTGCGCGCAACGCCCACCCCCGGCTCGAGGACGTCGCGCAGCTGAGGCTCTACTACGACGACCCGGGGGTGTTCGCCAACGTCCACGTCAGCTGGCTGAACCCCAAGAAGGTCCGCGAGGTCACGGTGGTCGGCAGCAACAAGATGGTGGTCTTCGACGACCTCAAGGCCGAGCAGCGCGTCAAGGTGCACGACAAGGGCGTCACCGCGATGACGGACGGCGCCGACCTCACCGCGATCCCGATGTCCTACCGGCACGGCGACATCGTCTCGCCCTACCTGGCGATGAACGAGCCGCTGCGCGTCGAGGACGAGCACTTCCTGAACTGTGTGCAGACCGGTCTCCGACCGCTCACCGACGGCCAGAGCGGCGTCGAGGTGGTCCAGGTGCTGGAGGCCGCGCAACGTGCCATGCACGAGGGCGTCGCGGTCCGCCTGCCCGGTCGCACACGGGACTTCGCGCCGGTGCCGTCGCTGGACGAGGCACGCCCGACCGGCTCGGCCGTCACGCCCGTCCTGAGCGAAGCAGTTCAAGAGGAGTTCGCCGGATGACTACACGCGTGGAAGTGACGACCCCGGCTCCGGTGCCGCCGTCCGGCACCATCCCGTTCCTGGACCTCGGCACCACGACCGCCGTGGTCGCCACCGAGGTACGAACGGGTTGGGAGAAGGTGATTGCGTCCAACCGCTTCGTCGGAGGCGAGGAGGTCGAGTCCTTCGAGGACGAGTGGGCCGCGTACTGCGGCACCGAGCACGCCATGGGGGTCGGCAACGGGACCGACGCGTTGGTCCTGGCGCTGCGTGCGCTCGACCTCGGCCCGGGCGACGAGATCATCGTGCCGGCGAACACGTTCGTCGCCACGGTGGAGGCCATCGTGCTCGTCGGGGCGACTCCTCGGTTCGTCGATGCCGCGCTGGACACCGGGCTGATGGGCGCGGCGGAGGTCGAGGCTGCGCTGTCCGACAGGACCCGGGCCATCGTGGCCGTCCACCTGTTCGGCCAGCTCGCGGACATGGATGCTCTCGCCCGCTGCGCGACGCGGCACGGTCTGGTGCTGATCGAGGATGCCGCGCAGGCACACGGTGCCACGTGGCGCGGCACCAGGGCAGGAGGCTTCGGCGCCGTCGGCTGCTTCAGCTTCTACCCCGGCAAGAACCTCGGCGCGTTCGGCGACGCCGGCGCAGTGGTCACCTCCGACCAGGGCATCGCCGAGCGCATCCGTTCGATGCGCGACCACGGCAGGCCCAGCGACTCCGAAGGACGGCACTACAACCACGTCCGGATCGGGACCAACAGCCGGCTGGACACGGTCCAGGCCGTGACGCTGTCCGCCAAGCTGCGGCACCTCGACCAGTGGAACGACGATCGGCGCCGCCTGGCCCGGCTGTACGCCGCGGAGCTCCCGCCCACGGTGACACCGCTGCTCCAGCTCGAGCACTCCCAAGGGGTCCGCCACCTGATGGTGGTCAGGGTTCCGCAGCGGAACCGCGTGCGGACCGAGCTCGCCGCCCTCGGCATCGCCACGGGAGTCCACTACCCGACGCCGTGCCACCAACTGGCCCCGTACCAGCACTGGTCCCCGGGCCGTCTGCCCAACGTCGAGACCCTTGCCGGACAGATCGTGTCCCTGCCGATGTATCCCCGACTGCCCGACACCGACGTGATGCGGGTCTGCGACGCTCTCGCACACATCACGGCCGACATGGAGCCCCCCGGTGACCGGCCCGGAGCGTGAGCCCCGACAGGTCTTCCTCTCCGAGGAGGATGCCTGGGCGTACGGCCCGTGGGGACGGGGATTCCTGCGCTGCGGGACGGTCGTGTACAGCGGGTGCAGCATCGGCGAGCGACTGGAGACCGGGCACAACGTCGTGATCCGCGAGGACTGTGTGCTCGGTGACGACGTGTCGATCTGGAGCAACACCGTGATCGACTACGGCACGGTGATCGGCCACGGGGTGAAGATCCACTGCAACTGCTACGTGGCGCAGTACACCGAGATCGGCGACGGCGCCTTCCTCGCTCCGGGTGTGAGCATCGCCAACGACCTGTACCCGGGGCAGCAGGGCTCGCGAGACGTGATGTCCGGACCATTCATCGGAGCGGGCGCCCAGCTCGGCGTGAATGTCACCGTGCTGCCCTTCGTGCGGATCGGAGAGGGCGCCATCATCGGCGCCGGCTCGGTGGTCACGCGCGATGTCGAGCCAGGGGTGGTGGCCTTCGGGAACCCTGCTCGGGTGCGCGGGCGGGTCGAGGACCTGGTGCCGGTCGAGAAGCGCGTCGAGGGGGCCGATCGTCTGGCCGGGCACCGGTACTCCCTGCGGGCTGCCGAGGCCCCGGAGGACGAGGGGAGCGTCGCATGACCGCGTGGCTGGCCGGGCGGCTCAGCGCTCGTCGGACGCGCCAGCTGTCTCGCGCCGGGATCCGGCAGTACCCCGGCAAACGTGCGCTTGACGTCGTGCTGGCCGCGCTGCTGCTGATCGTCCTGTCACCGGTGATGCTGCTGGCCTACGTGGCCGTGCGCATCACGAGTCCTGGGGGCGCCGTGTTCCGCCAGGTGCGCGTCGGAGCAGGCACCCAACCATTCGTCCTACTGAAGTTCCGCACCATGGTCCAGGACTGTTCGCACGAGGCGCACCAGTCGTTCGTCCGGCGGATGATGGCCGGGGAGGACCCCCGGCAGTACGAGGGCCTGTACAAGCTCGATCACGACCCGCGCGTCACCCCCGTGGGACGGTTCCTCCGGCGCACCAGCATCGATGAGCTTCCCCAGCTGATCAACGTGCTGCGCGGCGACATGTCGTTGGTGGGTCCGCGTCCCGCGCTGCCGTGGGAGGCAGAGCTCTTCCCGATCTCGGTCTCCAGCAGGTTCCTCGTGCGACCGGGACTCACCGGCTTGTGGCAGATCAGCGGCCGGAACCGGCTCACGATGCTCGACGGCCTGCGCCTGGACGTCGAGTACGTCGAGAAGTGCGCGCCCGCCACGGACCTGCGGATCATCGTCTTCACTCCCCTGACCATGCTGCGCGGAGGTGCTCGATGAGCCGAGGCGGACAACAGTCGCCCTTCGCGTCCGAGGACCTGTCCATCGATGCCGGAGCAGCGCGGGACACCATGACCGTCGCTGTCTGGACCATGACCAGCAGGGTGACCGGGCTGGCGCGGGTCATCGTCATCGGCGCCGTGCTCGGTCCGACGTTCTTCGCCAACTCGTACCAGCTGACCAACGTGCTGCCCAACCTGGTCTTCTACGGCTTCCTGGCCGGTTCGCTGCTGTCGTCACTGCTGGTGCCGGCCCTGGTGCGACACATCGACGCCGGTGACGGCGACGAGACCGGGCGGGTCGCGGGCGGGTTTCTCGGCGTCGAGTGGTTGATCCTGCTGGTCGCGGCTCCTGTCGCGATCATCGCGGTGCCGCTGTTCCTGCCCAATGGCGAGTCGGTGCTGCCGCTGGCCGTGCTCGCGATCCCTCAGGTGTTCTGCTACGCGTTGGTCGCATCGGCCACCGCGGTGATGTACGCGAAACGTCGTTACCTGCTCGCCGCCGCGGCGCCCGCGTTGGAGAACCTGGGCGTCATCGCCGTGCTGCTCCTCGCCGGGCATTTGTTCGCGAGTCCGACGGACGGGTCGGTGCCGACTGCGGCCGTGCTGCTGATCGGTGGCGGATCCACCCTCGCCGTGGTCATGCACGCCGGCGTCCAGTGGTGGGGCGCGCGCCGGTGCGGTGTCACCCTCCTCCCCAGGCCCGGCTGGCGGGACCCCGACGTCCGTCAGGTCGCGCGGCGTGCGGTCTCGTCCATGGCGCAGGCCGGCCTGCTCGCGGCCCAGACCTTGCTGCTGCTGGCCGTGGCCGGACAGGTGGCCGGCGGCACGGTCGCCCTGCAGATGTCCTTGAGCTTCTACCACCTGCCGTTGGCCATCGCGGCCGCCCCTGTGGGCCTGGCACTCCTACCGCGGCTGTCCAGGATGACGGACGAGGACGACGCGACCGACTTCGCCGATGCCTATCAGCGTGCTGTCGGGCTGGCCCTGTTCCTGGTGGTTCCTGCCGCACTCGGCTACCTCGTGCTCGCACTTCCCCTGGCGCATGTCGTGGCGGCAGGACAGATGTCCACCGCCGCCGGTGTCGCGATGGTGGCCGGATCGCTGAGTGCCCTGGCGCTCGGGCTCGTCGGCGAGACGCTTTTCGTCATCTCCACGCAGGCCGCCTATGCCCGAAGCGATGCGAGGTCACCGCTGCGCTCGATGATGGTGCAGTCGGTCGTCTGCGTGGCACTCGTCGTGCCGGCCGGGTTCGTCAGCGGGTCCGCGCTGGTCACCGGGCTGAGCGGCGCCTTCGCCGTGGCCTCGATGGTCGGCGGCGTCCACCTGTCGCTCCGGGTGCGCCACGGGCTCGCCCCGCCGACGAACCGGTTGTGGCCCTCGGTGTGCCGCACGGTCTCCGCCAGCGTCGCGATGGCAGCGGTCGCGTGGTCCGTCGCCGCCGTCGCGACGGCGACGCTGGAGGGTGCGTCCGCCTGGCTCATCGCCAGTCTCGTCGGCACCTCGGCCGGCGTCGCGGTCTACCTGGGCATCCACCGATCCCTCGGCTCGGTGGAGCTGACGTGGTTGCTCGACGGAGCACGTGGCGATCGCGCCGTTCCCGGATCGAGCCCCGCATGACCGCCTTCGTCGCCGAGGAGTACTGGCCGACTGATCGGTCCGACCGGGTCCGAGCGCTCGTCGTCCTGTTGTTGGGCGTCATGGTCGCGGCCGGGATGGGCGTGCTGGCCGGGAGGGCACCTCTGGTGTGTCTGGGTCTGGTGGTCGGGGCGATCCTGGCTGCGGCCGTCTGGAGGCGGCCGGCCGTCGCGGCGTACTTGATCGTCGGCGTCACCCCACTCGTGGTGGGGATCGACCGGGGCCGTCTGGTGCCCCAGATGCGGGTCAACGAGGCACTGACGTTCTTCCTCGTCGCCATCCTGGGTGTGCAGGTCGCGCTGCAGCGTCGACGCAGGGGCCGGTTCGTCCTGACGCTGGACCCGATGGCCCGCGCGTTCGTGTGGTTCGCGCTCGCCGCATCGTTGATCCCGATCGTCTTCATGATCCTTCGTGGACGGCCGGTCGAGCTCGACGACTGGACCTACGCGGTCGTGATGTGGAAGTTCCTGCTGCTGTACGCCGTCGTCCGCTTCACGGTACGAAGCGAGCGCGAGGTCGCGATCGCCCTGTGGGTGTCGGTGGTCGTCGGGGTGGTGGTCGGGCTGATAGGCCTCATGCAGTCGCTCGACCTGTTCGGTGTGCGCGCACTGCTCGAACCGCTGTATGCGCCGTTCGGCTACAGCGACGTCGTCCTCTCGACCCGGGCCGGCTCGACGGTCGGTCTCCCGGCGGCCACGGCGGACCTCATGGTGCTGAACCTGGTGATCGTCCTGGGCCTGCTGAGCCGGACGCCGGCCCTGATCTGGTGCCTGGCCCCGGCCGCGCTGGTCCTCGTCGTGTCCGTGTTCTCCGCCGCCGAGTTCTCCAGCGTCCTGGGACTCATGCTGGCCATCGTGTGCGTCGCCGTGCTGCTGCGCCGTCTCGATCTGCTGAGGTGGTCCCTGCTGGGCCTCCCGGTCGCGGTCGCGGCCCTGTGGCCGACGACCATCGCTCCGCGCATCGCCGACTTCTCCTCGCTGCACGGCATGCCGACCAGCTGGTTGGTGCGCTACTACAACCTGGCGACCTACTTCTGGCCGCAGATCATCGACGGCAGCAATTTCCTCGTCGGCGTGCGACCCGCTGCTCGCGTGCCTGTCGAGGGCGCGTTCGGCTTCGTCTGGATCGAGAGCGGTTACCTGTGGCTCCTGTGGGGAGGGGGCCTGCCTCTGTTCCTGGCGTTCGGCTGGTTCGTGTGGACGGGTCTGAAGACGACCGGACCGGCCGCGCGCGCGCTGGCCACCCCGTCGGCGGTGGCGGCCCTGGCCTCGTACGCAGGCCTGGTGTCGTGCATCGTGCTCATGATCTTCGACCCGCACATCACCTATCGCGGGTCGGCGGACGCCCTGTTCGGCCTCCTGGCCCTGTCTGCGTGCGGAAGTCAGGTCGCCGCGGAGAGCCAGCGATCGCGTCGTCAATCTGTTCAAGGAGGACAACCATGAGGGCCTCGACTCTGCCCAGGGGCCGCGACACGGCGATGCTCCGTCTGTACGCCTGGATGATGATCGTCACCACGGGCCTGTCCATCGCCGTCGCGCTTCACGTGACCCAGAGCGATCCGCGGTACTCGGCCACCGCGGAGATCCTGATCGATCCGACGATCACGCCGAGCGGCAACTTCATCGCGCCGTCGATGCCGACCGAGCAACGGGTGGCGACCTCCACCGAGGTCATCAGCACCGCGGCCGCGGAGCTGGGTGTGACGGCCAGGCAGCCGCTCCAGCACCTGTCGGTCTCGGTCCCCGTCGACACCCAGGTCCTCGTGATGAGCTACACGGCCGGCACCCCGGAGGCTGCGCTGGAGGGGGCAAAGGTCTTCGCCCGGACCTACCTCAAGGTGCGCAACCCGCCGGGCGGCAAGAATCCCGTCGCCAAGATGGTCAGTCCGCCGACGCTTCCGTCCGCGCCCGTGGGTGCCAACTACCCGGTCATCCTGGGCGTGGCGGTCCTCGCGGGCCTGCTGACCGGATTCGGCGCGGCACGCGCGTGGGACCGTGTACGGGGCCGGATCCGTACGATCGACGACGCCGAGCGATGCGCCGACCTCGACGCCCTGGCGGTGACTCCAGCCCTGACCCGCAGGTCGACGGGAAACGATCCGCGTGTCCGGGCTGGTCGCGCACAGCTCGACTCGCTGGCCGCACGGGTGCTGGGTCGGGTCGAAGGAGGACCGCCGTCCTCCCTGTTGGTGACCGGGGCGGCGCCGGGGTGCGGCAGCTCCACGGTCGCGGCGCTGACCGCTCTCGCCCTGGCGCGGATGGGGCGAGTCGTGGTCCTGGTGACGGCAGACGATGAGGTCGTCGCACGCATGTCCCGGGATCGGAACAGCGCCAAGGTCGGCGCCGCCCACGGGAGCGCGTGGCCGAAGGCCCGATCGACCACGCACGAGGGGCTGCACGTCGTCCCCGTGGGTGAGTGGGACGACGCAGGGGCCGCCGCAGCGGGGCTGACGGACCTGATCCCCGAGCTCCACGAGCGTCTGCCCGAGGCGCTCATCGTCATCGACGGCCCGCCAGCCTGGCGCAGCGCCGGGATGGCCCTGCGTGCCGACAAAATCCTCCTGGTGGTCGCTCTGGGCCGCTGCTCGCGCACGTCGACGATCGCCGCGGTCCAGGCCCTGGATCATGACACCGACAAGCTGATGGGTCTGGTCATCACGCCCCGCCGTCGGCGCCTGCGAGAAGGATTCGCCACGGCACGGGCCTGGGCCACCCGCCAGGTCACGGCTCTGAGGTTCTGGATCAACCCGACGTCGGGCGGCTTCGCACCGGCCCCGGCCCGCTGGCCCGGTCCCCACACCGACCCTCGCGGCTGGACCAGACCCGCGAGCCGCGAGGACCTCCGGCCGGGAGCTGCCGGATCCGACCTGACCGGGGACGCCGGTCGCCTCCCCCAGCCGTCCCCCAACGGCGAGCCCACAAGCCCGGTGCTCTCGTGATGTGGTCTCCGCCGCGGTTGAACAAGGGCTGGCTCAAGGCTGTCCTCGGCGGGGTGCTGCTCCTCGCGGCCGTCGGCTCGCTGCTGGCCGTGGGCCTGCGGAGCGATTCGGGCCTGCGGAGTGATTCGGACGTACCCGCCCCGAAGGGCACCGCGCGCGGGCCCGACCCCGACGGGTACTTCACGACGCAGCCGGCCGGCTCGTGGAAGGACCTGCCGTCGGGCCAGAGCTGCGCCCGCCGGGTGCACCGCTCGACGTGGGAGCCCAGGCCGAGCAACACCGTCGCCAATCACACGCGGCCGAACCCCGCCGACGTCCGTCGATCGTTCTCCTCGCGACCACGCGGTGATGGGCGCACCTACGCATCCCAGTTCAACACGTGGTTGCTGCCTCGCGTGACCGGCCAGCACACCGGGACCACTGACGAGAACATCCAGTGGGCGGCCTGCAAGTGGGGGATATCCGACAACCTGCTCAGGGCCATGGCAGCTGCGGAGTCGACGTGGTACGAGGGTGAGCGCGAGTCCGACGGCACGTGCGTCGAGAAGCGTGGGTGCGGCGACATGGTCAAGAAGCCCACCGCCGCGTCCCGGGAGTTCTGCACCGAGCTGAACCGGTACGGGTACGACTACGCCCGCGACTACGGCGAAGGCGTGTGCCCCAAGACGTTCTCCATCATCGGTGTCATGGCCTGGCAGGACCCCGAGTGGGGGCGGATGCTTGGCAACCAGAACGGCACATTCCCCTTCAGCCGGGACTCGACGGCGTTCGCGCTGGACTACGCCGCCGCGCACCTGCGCGGATGTATGGAGGGCTGGATCGTCTGGCTGAGTCGCCGCGACGGGTACGAGCGTGGAGACGTCTGGGGGTGTGTCGGGGTCTGGTTCGCGGGCGACTGGAAGATCCCGGCGGCGCGTGACTACGCCGCACGCGTCAAGGGCCTGATGGACGACAGGTTCTGGCTCCAGCCCGGTTTTGCGGACTAGACGAGCTCGTCACGGCGGGTCGTGATCAGCCCGGCGACGGTGTCGAGGTAGACCTCGCTCTGACGGTCCCACGCCAGGGACCGTCGGACCCGATCGCTGCCCACCCGGCCGAGCCGTGCACGCTCCGTGGGGTCGTCGAGCAGCCTGAGCAGCTTGCGGGCCAGCGCCTCTGTGTCCCCCGGAGCCACCAGGACCGCGGCGCCCTCGGCCAGGCGCCGGGTCTCCTGCACGTCGTAGGCCACCAGGGGTAGTCCGACGCCGAGGTACTCCATCGCCTTCACGGGGGTCACCTCGGGCTGCAACGAGGTGTCCACGCCGACATCGGCAGCGGCTAGATGACCGTAGAGATCCACCTCGCCCAGCCAGCCGGGGAACCAGACGCTGTCGCGCAGCCCGAGCTCGTCGACCATGCAGCGCAGCTCGTCGAGGCACTCACCGTTCCCTATCAGCACGAAGCCCACGTCATCGCGACCCCACTCATGGACCACGCGATCCGCCACCCGGATCACGTCGTCGACCCGGTCCTGTCGGCCCATCTTGCCGGCCCACGTCACGATCGACGAGAGGTCGGATCGCACGTGTGACGGGATCGGGAGGCGCGGTGACGCACCGCCTCGATCGAGCCGCTCCAGCACGGGGCCGTTGCGGACCACGTGGATCCGCTCGGGCGCGCCCCCCGCCGCGATCAACCGGTCACGAAGGTGGTCGTTGACCGTCACGCTCGCGTCGACATGGGCCTGGGTGCGCCTCTCCAGCCAGTCCAGGACCTGCATCGCCCGTGCCGGCGCAGAGGGATATCTCTGGGCGAAGGTCTCGGGCATCAGGTCGCGCTGGTCGAGCAGCACGCGTACCCCGAGCCGCCGGGCCAGCGCGGTCACCGGGAAGTAGAGGTCGGGTGGCTGGCAGACCTGCAGGACGTCGATGCGGTCACGCAGGTGCAGCTGGACCAGGCGCGGGATCTGCCGCATCAACGAGGTGGCGTACTCCCGGACGTGCCCGCCCGCGGAGGCGCCGTCCACCGGCGCGCGGTACTCGAGCAACGTCAGGCCGGGAAGACCCCGCCACGGCTCGTTGGCATCATCGCGCCGCGTGATCACCGTGACCCGGCATCCCGCCGCCCGGAGCGCCTCGACCTGCTTGCACAGGCGGTTGTCGTCGGCGAGGGACACGTTCTGCACCATCGCTGCGACGTGTGCGCCGCGAACGTCACTCATGCGCAGCCTCTGAAGCGTTCCCCACCGTAAGACCGGATGGTTGGCTGGTCCGCGGTGACGACCACGCCACCACGGCCTCGCCGGCGGCAGGACCACGGACCGTCCACACCCCGCCCGTCAGCTCCGGGACCGACTGCGCCCGGCGGCGCCACCAGGTGGCGACCTCCCGTGGCAGTGCGTGCCACGCCCCGGGGTCGGCGTCCAGCTGGTCCAGCAGCTCCTCCCAAGCCTGCAGCATTCCCGGGCAGTCGACGTAGTCGGGATGGGCGATCATCAGGACCATCCCTCCGCGGGACCGGAGCGCATCGACCTTGGACCGCCAAACCGACCCATCGGTCATCTTGAGGATGTCGAACAGGGTGTGGTCCTGCGGCAGTGTCAAGGGAAGCTCGACGAGGTCGTCGATGAAGAACGGCAGGTAGGTGCAGCATCCGCCCGGACGTGGTTCGTGCGGTGCACTGTCGGTGTAGGAGGAGTCGTAGTTGAAGCCCAGCTGCGGCATCAGGTCCCACGAGCGCTGGGTGGCCGGTGACCGGAAGCCGACGGCACCCCACCGGTCCGCCCAGGCCCGGATCGCCGGGAGCCGCTTGCGGAGCATGCGCCTCGACGCCAGGTCGCGACCGTCGTGGCGCAGCCCGTGCACGCCGATCTCGCAGCCCTCGGACCGCAGTAGGTCGAGCAGCTCGTCTGCCACCGAGTACCGCTCGGGCACCAGGTTCCACGAGGACCGAAGTCCGCGTGCGCGCTCGGGCGCTCGCAGGGCCTCGATCGCGTCCCGGCCCGCCGCAGTCTCGACGTCGTGCGTGAGCACGAAGGCCGAGGTGTGGCCGTCCGGCCACGGGTGCAGGTACGGGACAGGCTCCCCGGCGATCTGCTCGAGACGCTCCAGGAGCCAGTCGTAGAGATCGTGCAGCGCGTGCTCCTCGGGCCACCCGGGAAAGTCCGGGTACGTCTGCCGTGCGGCGTGACCGCGGCGGAGCACCAGCTGGAGCTTCCGTGGCAGCACCGGCCGGATCGTGTAGTAGACCGTCACCACCAGCTGACGCAGCCGGCTTCGCAGTCCCGCGCTGCCAAGCGTCGTGTATCGCTCCGACCACAGCCACGACATCGCCTCACCCGGATCGAACGGGAGGAACAGGCTGCCGTGATCGTCGGTCCAGACCTGCGCCACAACGGTGCCGTGGAGGTTCTGCACGGGGGTGAGGGGCCGCCACCCCTCACCCCCGGTCCCGCGACGACAGCCGATCTCCTCGGGTGTCCCGGTGAACACCGGGCAGACGAGGTCGATGTCGTCGAGCTTGTAGTGGCCCGTGCTGGTCCCGGGCGAGTGGCGACCGTCGACGGAGCGGGCCCACAGGAGCCGCGGCCCGTCCGGTGACTCAGCGGCGTGGAGGACACCGACGCGGTCCGGCAGCGTGCGACCCAGGGTCGGGTCGACCGCGACCGGGACACGCATGTAGTCGCCGAACTCGAAAGGGACCGATGACGTGAACACGTGACACCCCTTGTCTAGAGCCCACGGCTCATGGCGAGACGCGGCAGGATCCCGATCTCCGCCACCATCGGGAGCGGATCATCGGCCGCCCACACTGCGCCCACGTCGATCCCCCGCAGGGTGCGCAGGTAGTCGGCGGCTCGGAGCCGGCCGTGTCTGATGTCGCGCACGGCATTCGGCACGTCCGTGGCGAGCCGGACCCAGCGCACTCCGGCTCGGGCGCGGCACGGGTGCACCGGCAGCCCCAGCTGGTCGCGATGCAGAAGGGCGGGGAAGTCGACGCCGGCCGCGGGACCCAGACCGTGGTAGCCCCAGGTTCGGGCGTTGACATCGAGCAGCTTGACGGCGCCGGTGTGCTCGTCCCGCTTGAACTCCAGCTCGACGAGGCCGTAGTAGTCCATCTCGCGCAGCAGTCGCAGCGAGGGCGCCTCGAGCTCCGGCAGATCGATCGTCTCGACGTAGGTGCTGGCACGGCCGAAATCGGAGGGGTGCTGACGCCGACGCACCACGGTCATCGTCCCGACCGGCTCACCGTCCTTGATGAAGGCGCAATAGGCGAGCTGTCCCTCGCCGCCGCCAGGTACCAGTTCCTGGACGATCACCTCCTCGACCGGGATGATCGACGTGGCCAGGCGGAACTTGTGCAGCAGCTCGGCCCGATCGTCCGCACGCCACGCCTTGGCACCGGTCTCGTAGAAGAAGTGCTCCTTGATCGCAGGCTTGATGATCACGGGGTTGTCGAGCGCGATCTCGCTCAGGTCGGACTCGCTGTGGGGGAACCAGCACCGGGGCACGTCGATGCCGAGCCGCTCGGCCACCTGGTACGTCCGGCGCTTGTCCCAGGCGACCCTGACTGTCCGCCACGACGGAGTCGGGACCCGGAACGTGCGTGCCAGCTCGTCCCGGTTCTGTGCCACCGCGGCCACGGTCTCCTCGCGGGTCGGGAACAGCACCCACCCGTCCAGCCCGAAGCGGCGAGCCGCCGCCTGCAGGGCGTCCGTGGTCGCCTCCGCGCTGCGCAGCGTGGGCACCCGCATCGAGTGCTGCACGTAGCGAGACCTCGGGGCGATGGAGACCTCGTCGTCGAGCACCGCGACGGGGATCCCTCGTCTGCCGAGGCTCCTCGCGATGCCAAGACCTTGGTAGTCGCCGCCGACGACCAGCGCTCCCGGCACGCCTTGCGAGCGAGCGAACGCGGACGACCGGCCGGTGTCGGTGGTGGTCATCAGGCCGCAGCCGCGGAGCGGGACGCACGTCGAGCGGATCGCCCGCGGTCCTGCGCGGCGACGGTCTTGACGATCGCCTTCGAGCTGAACCAGCTGCCGGCCACGAAGCGCATGACTGGCCCGAAGGAACGGGCGGCGGGCGCCCCCAGGAAGTGCAGCCGCGGCACGGAGGACTCCAGGCCACGTTTGAGGACGGGATAGCCGTCGACGCATCGAACCTGCTCGGCCAGTGTCCGATCGAGGAACGGGTAGCGCCGGATGTCGACGTCGTACCCCGTGGCGAACAGGAGGTGGTCCACCCGACGGCTGCTGCCGTTCGAGAGCTGCAGGTCGATCTGATCGTGGTGCGGGGTCGCGCTGGTGACGACCGCGCCCGCGGTGATCGGCACGTCGGGCAGTCGTGGCTTGAGCCAGGACGCCCCCGCCGGACGGATCGCGCGTGCGGCGATCACGTCGAAGATCGGACGGGGGAAGCGACGGAAGACCTCGGGCGTCGCGACGAGCCGGGAGATCCCGATCGGGCCGACGTCGGTGGGCGCGTAGAACAGCGGTGCGAAGCGGCCGAGGCCGTCGATCAGACCGTCACCGTGGAGCCAATGGACCTGAGGGTGCCTGGCCAGCACCTCGACGTCGGCGCCGCCCTCGTGCATCAGCGCGGCGGACTCCAGGGCGCTCTGCCCGGCCCCGATGATCGCGATGCTCTTGCCGCGGAAGCGCTCGTAGTCGCCGTGATCGGCCACGTGGGAGGCCAGCTCGGTCGGCAGCTGACGCAGCATGGCCGGGCGCCGGGTGAACTCGGCGATGCCCGTGGCCACGAGGACCCGGCTGGCTCGAAGGTGGGTCCCGTCGTTGAACGTGAGCACGAAGCCGCGGCCAGCGCGTGCGAGCTGGACGACCTGCCGACGGATGACGTCGGAGGCGACGCGCTGCTGGTACCAGAGGCCGTACTCGATGAACGTCTCGAGCGACAGGTGTCGTTCCACCACGGCCTGGGTGGATTCCGTGTAGCCCTCCATCGACAGAGGCCCAGTGACGTCACCGATGGACGATCCATTGCGGCGTGAGCGCATCCAGAGGCCTTTCGGCATGGTGTGCCAGAACGACATGGGCTCGCCGATCACGGCCACCTCTCGTCCTGCGGCACGCAGCCGCTCGGTCGCTCCCAGACCGTGGGGACCAGCCCCGATCACCGCAATTTCCGTCTCATCCATCGCCGACTCCGTTCTCGCGTGAGGTGCCGTGGGGAGAGGGCCTCACAGGGTGTGGCACTGACGCTAGGTGCGGGCAGGAGACGGCAGAATCCCACCATCGGACCATCTTTTCGCCGCAATGCCCCGATGCTGACAAATCCCACCATTGGGGGCCGACAAGCAGCCGAGCCAGGCCGGAAGCCACCACAAACTCTGGGTATGTGATTTCGCCGCACGAGAGGCGGATCACCGTAGACTGGCCGAATGCCTCCTCACGCTCGGGTCACCAAGACCGTCCTGCGGACCGCTCGCGCCAAGACGTCGCGACGCCAGGACTACTCCTCGAGCACCAAACGCGCCCTGCTCGACAACGCGACCCAGCTCTTCACCGACCACGGCTACGCCGGCACCTCCCTCGATGAGGTCGTCGCCGCCGCCCGGGTCACGAAGGGCGCGCTCTACCACCACTTCCCCAGCAAGCTCGCGCTGTTCGAGAGCGTCTTCCTGCGCGTCCAGGACGGCACGACGGCCGACATCGAGAAGGCGCTGGCCACCTCGAAGGACCCGTGGGAGCGGGCACAGATCGGACTCGAGAAGTTCCTCGAGGTCTGCCGCGAGCCGCAGTTCCGCCGCATCTGCATGCAGGAGGGGCCCGTCGCGCTCGGCCACGAGCACTGGCAGGAGGCCGAGCGGGCCGCCTCGTTCGGCCTGGTGCAGCGTATCGTCGACGAGCTGTTGAAGGACCTGGGCGGCGGCGACGAGCTGGGCAACGCGTTCGCCGCGGTGTTCTACGGCGCGGTCCGGTCGGCGTCGGAGTACGTCGCCGACGCCGGGGACCCCGACGCCGCCAGCGAAGAGGTGCAGGCCACGATCGGTGCGCTCCTCGCCGGCCTGCGCCTGCTGCCGACGATCGGCTGAGCCAGCCGCTGGTGCCTCAGCCCAGCGTGACGCTGCCGGCGCCCTGCGGCACGAGCTCCAGGAAGACGTGGCCCGGGTCGATCGTGTACGGCGTGCCGTCCTCGTGGGTGAAGGTCACCGACTTGTCGAGGCCGGACTTGTGCCATGCGACCGTCGTGACCTCGTCGCCGTGGAAGACCTGCGCTTCCCCCTTGCCCTCGAACACGGTCTCCGGGACCGGGTTGCCGGCCGGATCGGTGTAGCCGGCATCGCCGACCTTGCAGAACAGCACGATCATGGTGTCGGCCTCGAAGTCCGTGCCGGACTGGGCGTGACCGTTCGTGCGTACCCACTTCTTGTCCTCGAGGGCCCACGCCGTCGACGTCGAGCTGGAGAACCGCACGCTCGCCCGGGTGGCCCGCTTCGGTGCTGCCGGCGTCGCGGCGCTGTCGCTGGGTGCCGCAGGCGTGGCGTCCGGCGAGGTGGGCGTCCACGGCAGGTAAGGACCCGTGATCGTGGTGGGCCGGGCCTGCTTGGCGACGGTCTTGAGGTTGATCAGGCGGTTGTACGGGCGCACCTTGAGGGGGTCGCTGCTGAACCCCGGTGAGCCGGCGTCCTCCGAGAAGACCGTGATCCCGGCGCGAGTGACCTCGTTGTACGCCCGGGTGGCTCCACCCGATGCGACGATCTGCCCGCCCACGGGTCCGGCGATGCCGATGTCGCTGGTCCGCAGCGAGCGCACATGGCCGACCTTGTCCGGGAGGTTGGAGTAGAAGAATGCCGCCAGGCGGGTCAGGCCGCCCTCGACGAGCTCCTCGAGCACGAGATCGGCCTTGTCCAGCCCGTACTGCGGAGCGCCGCCGTCGGTGTTCTCGATCTTGACGACGAAGACGGGATTGCCCGGGCTGCCGTCGCGGAGCGCCTTGCCGGTCAGCGGCGAGATCTGGACGAGCTCGGCACTCCTGCCCTCCGTGGCGTCGGGGGTCTTCGCCGCGGCCCCGTCCGAGGACGAGCAGGCAGTCAGGGTCAGGGCCACGGCGGACATCGTGGCGAGCAGGCGCAACGTCATGCCGCCAGCATGCCGCATACGCTCACCCCCACGTGACGGTGTCCCGGTCGTCGGCCGGGGGTTCCGCGGATGTCCTGACGAGCCCCCCGGGCACCGGCTCGGACCCGGCTCGCCGATGACGACGAGCGCATGTCCGAGGCGGCTGGGACGATGGACCGATGCATGGAGCGATCGACCGTTTCGCCCCCGCGACGCGGGAGTGGTTCACCAAGTCCTTCGACGCCCCCACACCCGCCCAGGAGGGCGCCTGGGACGGCGTCGAGGGTGACGAGCACGTCCTCGTGGTCGCCCCGACCGGCTCGGGCAAGACGCTCGCGGCCTTCCTGTCCGCGATCGACCGGTTGATGCACGCCGGCGAGTCCGAGGGCACGCGTGTCCTCTACATCTCGCCCCTCAAGGCGCTGGCGGTCGACGTCGAGCGCAACCTCAGGTCGCCGCTGGTCGGGATCACCCAGGCCGCGGCGAGGCGCGGCGACCAGTTCCGCCAGGTGACGGTCGGCGTGCGCTCCGGCGACACACCTCAACGGGAGCGCCGGACCCTGGTTCAGCACCCGCCGGACATCCTCATCACGACTCCCGAGTCGTTGTTCCTGATGCTGACGTCGGCAGCGCGCGAGACGCTGCGCCACGTCGACACCGTCATCGTCGACGAGATCCACGCCGTCGCGGGCACCAAGCGCGGCGCGCACCTCGCGGTCTCGCTCGAGCGCCTCGACGAGCTGCTCGAGTCCCCTGCCCGCCGCATCGGGCTCAGCGCGACGGTGCGGCCGCACGACGAGGTCGCCCGCTTCCTGGGCGGGTCCGGCCGGGTCCGGGTCGTCGCACCCGAGGCCGCGACGCGGCTGGCGCTGGAGGTCGTCGTGCCGGTCGACGACCTGACCAAGATCCCGGCTCCCCCACGCGACGAGGGCAGTGGAGCCCGCTCGCTGGCGCCGGGCGAGGACGAGCAGCCGCGCGGCAGCATCTGGCCGCACGTCGAGGAGGCCGTGATGCACCGCGTCCTCGAGCACCGCTCGACCATCATCTTCGTCAACTCGCGCGGTGTCGCAGAGCGGCTCACGGCACGGCTCAACGAGGCCTACGCCGGACACCTCGGCGCCCGGTCGGACAACACGTCCGACCGGTCCCCGGCCCAGCTCATGGCCTCGAGCGGCACGGCCGACGGTGCCGAGCTCGTTCTGGCCCGCGCCCACCACGGATCGGTCAGCAAGGAGCAGCGGGCGCTGATCGAGGACGAGCTCAAGTCCGGCCGGCTGCGCTGCGTCGTCGCGACGTCCAGCCTCGAGCTCGGCATCGACATGGGCGCGGTCGACCTGGTGATCCAGGTGTCGTCGCCACCCTCGGTCGCAAGCGGCCTGCAGCGGGTCGGACGGGCCGGGCACCAGGTCGGCGAGATCTCGCAGGGCGTGACCTATCCGACCTCGCGCCAGGACCTGCTGGGCGCGGCGGTCACGACGTCGCGGATGCAGCAAGGACTCATCGAGCGCCTCGACATTCCGGCCAACCCGCTCGACATCCTGGCCCAGCAGACCGTCGCCGCGACGGCGCTCGAGCCGCTCGACGTCGAGGAGTGGTTCCACACCGTCCGGCGCAGCGCCCCGTTCGCGACGCTGCCCCGCTCGGCCTACGACGCGACCCTCGACCTGCTGTCGGGTCGCTATCCGTCCGACGAGTTCGCAGAGCTTCGACCCCGGGTCGTGTGGGACCGTGACGCCGGCACGATCACGGGTCGGCCCGGCGCCCAGCGGCTCGCCGTCACCAGCGGCGGGACGATCCCGGACCGGGGCATGTTCTCGGTCAACCTCGCGGCGGGCACCGAGGAGACCGGGAGCCGCAAGGTCGGCGAGCTCGACGAGGAGATGGTCTACGAGTCGCGCATCAACGACGTGTTCGCGCTCGGCGCGACGAGCTGGCGGATCCAGGAGATCACGCACGACCGGGTCATCGTGACGCCCGCCTTCGGCCAGCCCGCCCGGCTGCCGTTCTGGAAGGGCGACGCGATCGGGCGGCCCTATGAGTTGGGCGAGGCGATCGGCGGCTTCGTCCGTGAGGCGTCCGCCCTGGCGCCCGACGCGCTCGCTGCCCGCACTGCTGGGCTCGGCCTGGACCGGAGGGCCTCGGACAACCTCGGCGCCTACCTGGGGGACCAGAAGGCGGCGACCGGGCAGGTCCCGCACGACCGGACGCTGCTGGTCGAGCGCTTCCGCGACGAGCTCGGCGACTGGCGGGTCGTGCTGCACTCGCCGTTCGGCCGCCGGGTCCATGCCCCCTGGGCGCTGGCCGTCGCTGCCCGCATCATCGAGCGCTACGGCATGGACGGCTCCGTCGTGGCCAGCGACGACGGCATCGTCGCCCGCATCCCCGACACCGAGACCGATCCACCTGGGGCGGACCTGTTCGTCTTCGAGCCCGACGAGCTCGACAAGATCGTGACCGAGGAGGTGGGCGGCTCGGCGCTGTTCGCCTCCCGCTTCCGCGAGTGCGCCGCCCGCGCGCTGCTGCTCCCTCGCCGCAACCCCGGGTCGCGTGCCCCTCTGTGGCAGCAGCGACAGCGGTCCGCCCAGCTGCTCGACGTCGCCCGCAAGTATCCGTCCTTCCCCATCCTGCTCGAGACCGCGCGCGAGTGCCTGCAGGACGTCTACGACCTGCCGGCCCTGACGGCCCTGTCGACCCGGCTCGCCTCCCGCGAGGTGCAGATCGCGGAGGTCACGACCGAGCGGGCCTCCCCCTTTGCCCAGACCCTGCTGTTCGGCTACGTCGCGGCGTTCCTCTACGAGGGCGACACCCCCCTGGCCGAGCGTCGGGCCTCGGCGCTGACCCTCGACCCGACCCTGCTCGCCGAGCTGCTGGGCCGTGCCGAGCTCCGGGAGCTGCTGGACCCCGAGGTCATCGAGCGCACCGAGCTCGAGCTGCAGCGGCTCGCCGACGACCGTCGCGCCAAGGACCTCGAGGGGGTCGCGGACCTGCTGCGGATCCTCGGGCCGCTGTCGACTTCCGAGGTCGAGGCGCGGACCCAGCCTGATCTCGCGGAGCACGCCGCGGGCTGGCTGGCCGAGCTGCGCGAGGCTCGGCGGGCCATCGAGGTCGCGGTCGCCGGCGACGTCCGCTGGGCGGTCGTCGAGGATGCCGGCCGCCTGCGTGACGCACTGGGCGTCGTCGTCCCCGCGGGGATCTCCGAGGCGCACCTCGAGGTCACGGCGGACCCGCTGACCGATCTGCTGTCGCGCTACTCCCGCACCCACGGCCCGTTCACCACTGCCGAGGCGGCAGCCCGGTTCGGGCTCGGCACCGCCGTCGCCGACCAGGTGCTGCGCCGGTTGTCCCGCGACGGGCGCCTCACCGAGGGCGAGTTCCGGCCCCAGGCCACTGGCAGCGAGTGGGTCGAGCCGGGCGTGCTGCGCCGGCTGCGGTCCCGATCGCTCGCCGCCGCGCGTCAGCAGGTGGAGCCCGTCGACCCCCAGACGTACGCCCGCTTCCTGCCCTCGTGGCAGGGTGTCGGCGGCAACCTGCGCGGAGTCGACGGCGTCCTGACCGCGATCGACCAGCTGGCCGGGTTGGCCCTGCCGGCATCGGCGTGGGAGTCCCTCGTGCTGCCCGCCCGGGTGCGTGACTACTCTCCCGCGATGCTCGACGAGCTGACGACGGCCGGCGAGATCATCTGGTCCGGCGCCGGAACCCTGCCCGGCAACGACGGGTGGGTGCAGCTGCACCCCGCCGACCTCGTGCTGCGGGCCGCCGGGGCTCGGGCGACCGAGGACCCGACGCCGCTGCACACCAGCATCGTCGAGGCGCTGGAGGGCGGTGGAGCGTTCCTGTTCCGCCAGCTCGCGGACGCAGTCGCCAGCGACGACCACGTCGGGCTGACCGCAGCGCTGTGGGACCTGGTCTGGTCCGGCCAGGTCAGCAACGACACGTTCAGCCCGATGCGCGTGATGGTCGGGCGGGGCGGGGCGCACCGGACCACGCGCCCCACGCCGCGAGCCCGCATTCACGGCCGCCGCGCCCGGTCGCCGCGCGTCGCGCTGCAGGGACCGCCGACCGTCAGCGGCCGGTGGTTCGGCCTGACCGAGTCCGCGGCCGACAGCACGAGCCTGCAGCTGACCCGCACCGAGGCTCTCGTGGGGCGCTACGGCGTCGTGACCCGCGGGTCGGTCATGGCCGAGCAGACCCCCGGCGGCTTCGCCGGGGTCTACCGCCTGCTGCGGGAGCTCGAGCAGACCGGCTCGGTCCTGCGCGGCTACTACATCGAGACCCTCGGCGCCGCCCAGTTCGCCGCCCCGTCGACGGTCGACCGCATGCGCGGGCACGTCCGTGAGGACGAGCGGCTGAGCGACGCCGACGCGATCACCCTCGCCGCGACCGATCCGGCCAATGCCTACGGCGCGGCCCTGCCCTGGCCGGCCCGCCGGGAGGACGACGACTCGACCCGGCACCGGCCGGCGCGCAAGGCGGGGTCGCTCGTCGTGATTCACGACGGCGCCCTGGTCCTCTACCTCGAGCGGGGCGGCAAGAAGGCGCTGGTGTTCGACGACGACCCGGCCCGGCTTGCCGCGGCGGCGACGTCCCTGGCGCGCACGGTCCGCGCCCGCCGGATCAGCCGGCTCTCGATCGAGACGGTCGGCGGATCCCCCGTCGGCTCGTCACCGCTCGGGGACGCGCTGCTGGGGGCCGGCTTCGAGCGGACGATCAAGGGACTGAGGATGGATGCCTGAGGGCGACACCGTGTGGCGGACGGCGCACCACCTGCACGAGGCCCTCGCCGGGACCGAGCTGATCCGGACCGACTTCCGCGTCCCGGCCTTCGCGACGGTCGACCTGTCCGGCGACGTCGTCGACGAGGTCGTCAGCCACGGCAAGCACCTCATGATCCGCACCCCGACCCACTCGATCCACTCCCACCTGAAGATGGAGGGGGCGTGGCACGTCCAGCGGCTCGAGACCCCGTGGCGCCGACCCGGCCACTCCGCGCGCGCCGTCCTGACCAACGCCGAGTGGCAGGCCATCGGCTACTCGCTCGGCATCCTCGAGGTCATCGCCCGCGACGACGAGGACTCCGTCATCGGGCACCTCGGCCCCGACCTGCTGGGCCCGGGCTGGGACCTCGACCAGGCCGTGGCCCGAACGTCCGCCGACCCCGGCCGGCCGGTGTTCCTGGCCTTGCTGGACCAGCGCAACCTTGCCGGCTTCGGCAACGAGTACGTCAACGAGCTGCTGTTCCTGATGGGCCTGTTGCCGACCCGCCCCGTCGGCGAGGTGCCTGACCTGCGACGGGTCATCTCCCGGGGCCAGCGGATGCTCGATGTCAACAAGTCCCGCGTCGAGCGCTCGTTCACCGGCAGCACCCGCTCCGGGGAGGACCGCTGGGTCTACTCCCGCGAGCGCGCCCGCTGCCGCCGCTGCGGGACCAGGCTCCTCAACGGCCAGCTCGGCGACCGGCCGACCGCCGAGCGCAACACCTTCTGGTGCCCGCACTGCCAGACGTGAGCGTCAGACGCCGACGGGCGCCTTCGCCCGGCCGAAGACCATGGCCTCCTCCAGATCGGTTCGCCTCATGTCCCGGGAGTCGAGCAGCCAGTTCTGCCGGATCGTCCACGGCGCGGCGGCGCCCTGCTGCGGCAGCAGGTCCGCGACCCGGGTGACGTACCCCGAGGTCAGGTCGAGGATGGGGCGCGGCTGACCCGACGCGCCGCGCGGGTCGGGCATCCCGTAGTCGACGCCCTTGGCGTCCAGCAGGTTGACGAGCCGGCAGACGTACTGCGACGACAGGTCGGCGCGCAGCGTCCACGACGCGTTGGTGTAGCCGACGCACCACGCGAAGTTGGGGATCCCGCTGAACATCAGGCCCTTGTAGACGTACAGCTCGTGCGGGTCGATCGAGCGTCCGTCGACCTCGAGCGCGATCTGGCCGAGGGCGACGACCTGCAGGCCCGTCGCGGTCACCACGATGTCGGCGTCGAGGTGCGCCCCCGAGTCCAGGGCGATGCCGGACGGCGTGAAACCTGCGATCGTGTCGGTGACGATCGAGGCCTGGCCTCTGCGGATCGAGCGGAACAGGTCACCGTCAGGCACGACGCACAGCCGCTGGTCCCACGGGTCGTAGCGGGGGGTGAAGTCGGCCATGTCGGTGCCCTCGGGCAGCTGCTTCTTCGCCCGGGCGAGCAGGGCCTTCCTCGCCAGGGTCGGGAAGCGCCGGCAGAACAGGTAGAAGCCGATCGAGACGATCGCGTTCTTGCGCCGGATGACCCGGTGCGCGAGTCCCGGCGGCAGGACCCGTCGCAGCCGCTGCGCGAGCTTGTCCTCGGCCGGCAGGGTCGTGATGTACGTCGGAGAGCGCTGCAGCATCGTGATGTGGTCGACATCGTCGGCCATCGAGGGGATGAGAGTCACGGCGGTCGCGCCGCTGCCGATCACGACGACCCTCTTGCCCGCGTAGTCCAGGTCCTCGGGCCAGGCCTGTGGGTGGACCACCGTGCCCTGGTACGTCTCAAGGCCCGGGAAGTCCGGTGTGAAGCCGCTGTCGTAGCTGTAGTAGCCGCTGCAGAGATAGAGGAACGAGGCGGTCTGCACGACCTGACGGCCGTCGACCGCCGACGTCACGGTCCAGCGCGCGTCGTCGGACGACCACGACGCCGACTCGACGCGGTGACCAAACCGGATGCGCTCCCGGATGCCGAGCTCGTCGGCGGCGTCCTCGATGTACGTGCGAATGTCCGCCCCGTGCGCGATCGACCGGTCGTTGGTCCACGGCCGGAACGGGAAGCTCAGCGTGAACATGTCCGAGTCCGACCGGATGCCCGGATAGCGGAACAGGTCCCACGTGCCACCGACCGCGTCGCGGGCCTCGAGGATCGTGTACGTCTTGCCGGGGCACTGCTCCTGGAGGCGGTGGGCCGCTCCGATGCCGGACAGGCCGGCGCCGACGAGGATGACGTCGACGTGCTCTGGAGTCGTCATGGGACACCTTTCGAATACCGTGAGTATCCGAACTGTAGCCGAGTCGCCGGCGGCGTGTACCCGTCCGCCCACCACCGGTTGCCGACTCCCCCTAGGATTTCCATCATGACCGAGCAGACCCGTGTGCCCGATGCCGACCTCGACCCGTACGAGGAGTCGAACCGTGGGCTGGGCTGGCTCCTGACGATCGGCGGCGCGATCGGGCTGCTGTCCGCCGCGATCCTGCTGATCGACAAGATCGAGTTCATCGAGCACCCCGACAAGGCGCTGAGCTGCGACCTCAATGCCTTCGTGAGCTGCGGCGGGGTCATCAACACCGATCAGGCGTCGGCATTCGGGTTCCCCAACCCCCTCATCGGCGTCGCCGGCTTCGCGGTCGTCGTGACGATCGGGGTCCTGCTCGTCGCGCGCGTGCAGCTGCCGGACTTCTTCTGGCTGGGGCTGCAGGCCGGCGTGCTGTTCGGGATCGGCTTCGTGACCTGGCTGCAGAGCCAGAGCATCTACGAGATCGGGAAGCTGTGCCCGTGGTGCATGGTCGTGTGGGCCGTGACAATCCCGATCTTCATCTGGGTGACGGCGCGCAACCTGCGCTGGTTCGCGCCGCGCAATGCCGTCACGACGTTCGTGAGCGACTGGACTCTGTTGATCAATGTGCTCTGGTACGTCGCCGTGATCGCCGCGATCTGGTTCAAGTTCGGCTCGAACCTCTGGGCCTGACGGCCCGGGTGCGCTCGGCTAGAAGGCGACGCGCTCCAGGACCCGCGCTAGCTTCACGTCCCGGTCGGTGACCCCGCCGGTGTCGTGGCTCGTCAGCCGAATGTCGACGCGGTTGTAGACGTTGGTCCACTCGGGGTGGTGGTTCATCTCGTCGATCGGGCCCGCTGCCCGGTTGATGAACGCGATGGCCGCCGGGAAGTCATCGAACTCGAACGACTTCACGATGGCTTCCCCCTCCTGCGACCAGCCGGGCAGGCTCTCGAGGGCGTCTTCGATCTGGGCGTCGGTGAAGGCGGGCATGTCCTTCACGCTATCGGTGTGTCCGGCTCACGCAAGTGGGTTTGGGCGGGTGGGGGTTCCTCGGGCTCCCTCGCCGGAGCTGCCGGGATCCCTGGTGCGGCGGCGCCTGAGGGCGGCTCCGGCGCGATGACGGCGGCGCGTCGATGGGGGCCCATACCGATTCGCTGCATGGTCTGCGAATGAGAAATGCCCCCTGCCAACTCTGGAGCGGAGCTGGCAGGGGGCATTTCTCATTCGTGGAGCTGCCGGGAATCGAACCCGGGTCCTACGGCGCTGAGTCAGGGCTTCTCCGGGTGCAGTCCGTCTAGTCGCTTTTCTCGGCCCCGGCGCTCGGACAGACGCGTCGCCGACGGGCTCAGTCGCAGAAAAGTCCCGATCACACGCTGCGACGCCGTGTGACCAGCAAGTCCCCTAAATGAGACTGGCGATCCGGAGCGGGAACTCCCCCGGGCCAGCCCTCCACCTATCGCTTAAGCAGCGAGGGCGAAGTCAGTGCGCTTGGAATCGGCACTTGTTGGTTTCCAGAGATCGTTAAAGAGATAACCCTGGATCCTCTACCCGCTTCTCCTGAATCGAACGACCTTAGTCGAAACCGATCAGCCCCTCTTGAGTTTTCAACGCCGCCGAAGCGACACCCCAAGCATACTCCAGCCGACTGACGGGCGAACTGTGTCAGGCGTCTGAGGTCATCGCCCGCGGGCTGACCTTCTGGCCGTGGATCAGCGTCGCGGCGCAGATGCCGGCGGCGATGAGCATCCCCGTGCAGATCAGGATGCCGGTGTGGAATCCCGGCGAGAAGACAGATGGCTTGGTGAAGTCACTGCCGGCGATGCCAGCGATCGGCGGAATGGCGGCCACCGCCAGCAACGATGCCGTACGCGCGACGGCGTTGTTGATGCCCGAGGCGATGCCGGTCTGTGAGTCCGGTGCCGCGGCCAGCACCGCGGTCGTCAACGGGGCGACCAGCAAGGTGATGCCTACGCCGAAGACGATCGTGCCGGGCAGCACATCGGTCACGAAGTTGGCATCCTCGCCGATCCGCAGCATGAGCAAGAGCCCGATCGAGCAGATCAGCGGTCCGAATGTCATCGGCCAGCGCGGCCCGATCCGGGCACCGAGCGCGCCGGCGCGGCCCGAGAACAGCAGCATCAGGATCGTTCCTGGGATCGTGGCGATGCCGGCCTCGAGTGGTTTGTAGCCGCTGACGTACTGCAGCTGGAGCACGAGCAGGAACATCGAGCCGCTGAGCGCGCCGTAGATCGCGAACGTACAGATGTTGGCGGCGGTGAAGATGCGGTCGGCAAACAGGCTGAGCGGCACCAACGCGTGCGGCGTGACTTTCTGCTGCCAGACGAAGGCGGCCAGGACCACGACACCGATCACGCCGAACGTCCACGACTTCTCGACCAGCCCGTATGTCAGGAAGGCCAACCCACCGGCGGTGAGGACAGCCCCGGCGACGTCGAGCTTGTCCTGCTCCCCCTTCGTCTCGGGCACGTGCACAACCGCGAGCCACACGACGACAGCCGCCAGCGGCACGTTGAGCCAGAAGATCGAGCGCCAGCCGACCGCGTCGACCAGCCAGCCGCCGATCAGCGGCCCGATGGCCGTCGTCACACCGGCCATGCCGGACCACACGCCGATCGCCTTGCCACGGTCCTCGGCAACGAATGAGGCCGAGATGATCGCGAGACTTCCGGGGGTCAGCAGCGCGGCACCGATGCCCTGCAGACCGCGCGCGGCGACGAGCACCTCGATCGTCGGCGAGATCGCGCACAGCATCGAGGCGATCGCGAACCACACGACACCGACGACGAAGACCTTCCGTCGGCCCAGTCGGTCACCGAGCGAGCCACCGACCAGGATCAGTGCTGCGAGCGTGAGCGTGTAGGCGTTGATGACCCACTGCAGTCCGGCCACGCCGGCGTCGAGATCACGGTTGATTGCCGGCAGCGCGAGCGAGACGATCGACCCGTCGAGAAACGCCATGCCCGTGCCGAGGATCATCGCCGCCAGCAGCCAACGTCCCTGCGAGCTCGCGAGCCTCATGTCCCAGTCACACCGAACAGCATCGCACCGTTGTTCCACAGCACGTCACGCATCCAGTCATCGCCGAGGTCGAGACGTTGCAGCACCTCGACCTGGTGGGCGTACGCATAGGGGATGTTGGGGAAGTCGGTGCCGAACAGGATGCGCTCCTGCAGGTCGAGCAGCCGCGGCCCCACGCCATCGGGGACGCGCTCCCCCCAGAAGTCCACGAAGGCCATCGTGGTGTCGAGTCGCACGCTGGCGTTACGGTCGGCGAGATCGAGGAATTCCGAGATCTCGGGCATTCCGAGGTGCG
>JAOPXL010000206.1 GCA_025965175.1 Aeromicrobium sp. | reverse complement strand
GACGCACATGGCTGAACGTGCATTGCGAGGTGCTCGGCTCGGGACACAGAGCTTCGAGGACGAGCGCGGCGTGGAAATGGCTCCCCGCCAGCAGGTCGAGTACGTCTGCCCGGACGGGCACACGTTCGCGGTGACCATGGCTGACGAGGCCGAGATCCCGTACGAGTGGGAAGACCCGAAGACGGGTCAGATCGGTCGTCGGGCCGACATGGAGAAGCCGGAAGGCAAGGCGGAGAAGCCGATCCGCACCCATTGGGACATGCTGCTGGAGCGACGCTCCGAGGCGGAGCTCGAGGAGATCCTCACGGAGCGGCTCGAGCTGCTCCGCGGCGGCGAGATCGGACCGCCGCACCTGCACCGGCCCGCGAAGAAGAAGAGCGCGGCCAAGAAGAAGAGCGCCTGAGGCACCCAGCCCCACGTGGAGAGAGACCCCGGCTCCGGCCGGGGTCTTTTGACGTCCTCAGCGGGTCGTGGCCAGTGCCTGCCGCCGGCGCAGTCGGCCGGGCACCAGCCGGGCCAGGCCCCACACGGTGACCCGCCACAGCGCCTCGCGGACGATCGCGCCGCTCATCTTGGACTCGCCCCGCTCCCGCTCGACGAAGGTGATCGGGACCTCGACGACCGACATGCCGGCGTCGAGGACCCGGCGGGTCATGTCGATCTGGAAGCAGTAGCCCTGCGACGCGATCTCCTCGAGCGGCAGCCGCTCGAGCGTGGCCCGGCGGAACGCGCGGAACCCGCCCGTCGCGTCGTGGACCGGGATCCCCAGCATCAGTCGGGCGTAGAACGTGCCGCCGCGGGAGATCATCCGCCGGTGCCACGGCCAGTTGACGACGCCGCCACCGGGCACCCAGCGCGAGCCGAGCACGAGGTCGGCGCCCGCCGCGCTGGCGGCGAGGATCTGCTCGAGGTCCTCGGGGCGGTGCGAGCCGTCGGCGTCCATCTCCATCAGGACGTCGTAGCCGTGGTCCATGCCCCAGGCGAAGCCGGCCCGGTAGGCCGAGCCGAGACCCTGCTTGGACGTGCGGTGCAGGACGTGGACCCGGGGGTCGGCCGCGGCGAGCCCGTCGGCGATGTCGCCGGTGCCGTCGGGCGATCCGTCATCGGTCACGAGCACGTCGACGTCCGGCTGGGCGGCGTGGATGCGCTCCACGATCCAGGCCAGGTTGGCCGACTCGTCGTACGTCGGCACGACGATCAATGTCCTCATGCGTTCCCGGTCTCCCTCCGGCGTGTGCCGAGCCACCATCCTCCCAGACCCAGGATCACCAGGGCCCACTCGAGCGGGGCGCCGACCACGAGGGCCGGCGTCCGGCCGCCCGCCAGGGTCACCTCGGCGCTGATCGTCGCCGGCTGGTGCATCGGCGCGCGGTCGACGACGGACCCGTCGGGGTCCACGACCCCGGTGATGCCGTTGGTCGACGGGACCACGACCCAGCGGCCCGTCTCGATCGCCCGCAGGCGGGAGATGTCCCACTGCTGCTCGGGCTGCGCGGTGCCGGTGAAGGCGGCGTTGCTGGTCTGCACGACGATCATCTGCGCGCCGCCGTCGACCGCACGGCGGGTCACGCCGTCGTACGCGATGTCGTAGCAGATCGTGTCGCCGATCATGGTGTTCCCGATGCGCATCGCGCCGGGCTCGTCACCGGGGAGCATGTCGCGCGGGATGTCGCGCGCCAGCCGGTCCACGATCGCCCCGGCCTCCTTGCGGAACGGGACGTACTCGCCGAACGGGACCGGCTTGAGCTTGATGTAGCGCTCCCCCGGGCCGGCCGCGGTCCAGACCACGCCGGCGTTGAGCGCCGTCTCGGTGGTGGGGCCGTCGAAGATCCCGCCGACGAGGATCGGGGCGTCCAGGCGGGCCGACAGCGCCTCGATCCGCCGGCGCACCGCGAGGTCGTAGGACGGGTCGGTGTCGGTCGCGTTCTCGGGCCACAGCACCATGTCGGGCTTGGGCACCTTCCCGGTCTCCACCCGGCTCGCGAGCCGGTCGGTCTCGGCGGCGTGGAGCTTGAAGATCTCTCCGATCGGCCAGGTCAGGAACACGCCGGGGACGTCACCCTGCACCAGCGCGACCTGCCGGGTGCCCTCCGCGCCGGCGATGCCGGTGGGGAGCGCGGCGCCCAGGCCGGCCAGTGCGAGGATCCCGGCGAGCGCGGCGCCCCGGGCGCGGGCGCCGTGGCCCGTGGCCACGATCACGAGCAGCGCTGCGACGACGAACAGGATCGCGCTGGTGGCCGGCATCGCGACGAGCCGGGCGTACGACGCGAACGGCGTGTCGATCGAGGTGTGCGCCAGCCGGCCCCACGGGAAGCCCGTGAACGGGAACCGGCCCCGCGCCCACTCCCCCAGGACCCAGACCGCCGCGCCCCACAACGGCCAGAGCCGCAGCCGGGTCACCGCGCGGAGCGCCAGCATGATGGGGATGAAGAACAGCGCCTCGGCCAGCGCCAGGCCGACGTACGCACCGTGGCTGACGGCGTTCATCCACCAGATCAGCGGCCCCATGAAGCCCACGCCGTAGAGCAGGCCGGCGACCGCGACGGTGCGCTTGCGGGCCGTGGCCAGGCTGCGGGCGACCAGGATCAGGCCGGCGACGGCGAGGACCATCGCGAACGGCAGGCCGACGGGGTCGAAGCCCAGCGCCGACAGGACCCCGAGAGCCAGGGCGGCCGGCCAGGCGACACGCCACCCGGCAGCGGGCATCCTGGCGGTGGCCGCCGGCCTCGCGACGCGCCACGCGGGCCGGGGCAGCGTCACAGCTCGACGAGCTCGCGTGGGGTGTTGTTGAGGACCTCGAGGCCGTCGGCGGTGCACACCGCGATGTCCTCGATCCGGGCGCCGAAGCGACCGTCGAAGTAGATGCCGGGCTCGATCGAGAACGCCATGCCCTCTTCCAGCAGGAGCTCGTTGCCCTCCACGATGTAGGGCTCCTCGTGCGTCTCCTGGCCTATGCCGTGGCCCGTGCGGTGGATGAACAGGTCGCCGTAGCCGGCATCGGCGATGATCTGTCGCCCGATACGGTCGACCGACTCGGCCGTGACGCCCGGACGGGCGTGCTCGCGCTGGACGCGCTGCGCCTCGTGCAGGACTGCGTACGCCTCGGCGTACTCGGCGGGGACCGTCCCACCGGCGAGGTAGTTGCGGGTCGAGTCCGAGCAGTAGCCCGAGGGCATCGTGCCGCCGATGTCGACCACGACGGGATCGCCTGCCTGGATGACCCGGTCGGAGACTTCGTGGTGAGGCGAGGCCCCGTTGGGGCCCGAGCCGACGATGACGAAGTCGACCGTCACGTGCCCCTCGTCGATGATGGCCCGGGCGATGTCGGCGCCGACCTCACGCTCGGTGCGACCGGGGCGGATCCACTCGTGGACCCGGCGGTGGACCCGGTCGATCGCGAGACCGGCCTGACGCAGCGCCTCGACCTCGTCGGCGTCCTTGCGGATGCGCAGCTCCTGCACGAGCGATCCGGCGAGGACCTGGTCGGCGCCGGGGATCGCCGCTCCCAGCGCGAAGACGCGCGAGGCCCACATGTGGTCGTCGAGACCGATCGTCGTGGCCGGGCCGACGAGGTCGGCCACCAGGGCGTACGGGTCGTCGGTCTCGTTCCACGTCGCGATCGCGACGTCGACCCCGGAGGCCACGGCGGCCTTGTTCTCCAGGGCCGGCACGACGAGGGTCGGGTCACCCGCCGACGGCAGGACCAGGCACGTCAGACGCTCCAACGGCAGGGCCACATAGCCCGTCAGGTAGCGCAGATCGGCTCCCGGGGTGACGAGCAGGGCGTCGATGCCCTGCGCTGCTGCCAGTTCCTGTGCCTTGCGCCATGTGCTCACACGACGACGATACCCGTGGGACCGCGGGGCGACCCCCCGCCTGAGGGGCGTGGGCCCGACGGTGCGATGACACTGTCTGGATCCTCGCCTAGGGTGTGATGCACACCACATTGATCGGGGGATCAACATGCGCAGAGCGCTGTACTGCACCGCTGCCGTCATCCTGACCGGCAGCCTTTTCGTGTCCGCACCCGCGGACGCCACGTCCAGGCCCAAACCCGTCGACACGTCGAAGCTGACCAGGGCCGTCACGGTCAACGGCCAGCTCAAGACGCTGCGGCAGCTGCAGGTCATCGCCAACCGCAACGACGGCAACCGGGCATCGGGCCTGCCGGGCCACGAGGCGTCGGTCGCCTACATCGCGTCCGAGCTCAAGAAGTCCGGCTACAAGGTCACGAAGCAGACCTTCACGTTCCCGTTCAGCCGTGACCTCGAGGCTGCGACGCTGACCCAGCTCGCGCCGGAGAAGCAGACGATCGAGACCGTCGCGATGGACTACTCCGGGACCGGCGACGTGTCGGGTGCCGTCACACCGATCAACCTGGTGATCCCCCCGGGAGAGGCCGGCACGACACCGTCGGGCTGCGCCGCGAGCGACTTCCCCGACCCGGGTCCCGAGCCGGCGATCGCCCTGATCCAGCGCGGCTCCTGCGACTTCGGGGTCAAGGCCGTCAACGCCGAGGACGCGGGCTATGACGCCGCGATCATCTTCAACGAGGGCCAGGAGGGCCGTCAGGAGCTCCTGACCGGGACGCTCGGTGGGCCCGTCGGCATCCCCGTCGTCGGCACCTCGTACGACGACGGTGTCGCGCTGGCCGCGGCGCCATCGACGGCGCGCGTCACGGCCAGGACAGAGGTCGACCTCAACCGGAAGACGACCAACCTCATCGCTGACCTGCCCCGCAAGACCCAGCACCCGGACCAGGTCGTCGTCGTGGGCGCCCACCTCGACAGCGTGGCCGAGGGCCCGGGCGTCAACGACAACGGCTCGGGCAGCGCCAACATCCTCGAGATCGCGAAGCAGTACGTCAAGACGGGTCTGGCCAAGAAGGCGCAGCGGCCGGTCCGCTTCGCGTTCTGGGCCGCCGAGGAGAAGGGTCTGCTGGGCGCCTACCACTACGTCGAGTCGTTGTCGGACGCGCAGCGCGACAAGATCTACGCCAACCTCAACTTCGACATGATCGGCTCGCCCAACTACGCCCGCTACGTCTACGACGGTGACGGGTCGTCCGACGGCAACGCCGGTCCCGCCGGCTCGGCCGAGATCGAGAACGTGTTCACGAGCTACCTCACCGAGAAGAAGCTCGCCTCGGCGCCGACGTCGTTCGACGGGCGTTCGGACTACGGTCCGTTCATCGAGGTCGGCATCCCCGCCGGTGGCCTGTTCAGCGGCGCCGAGGGCATCAAGTCGGCCGAGGAGGCCACACTCTTCGGCGGCACAGCAGGCGTCGCGTACGACTCCTGCTACCACCAGGCGTGCGACGACATCACCAACCTGAGCACCCGGGCGATCGACGAGCTCGGCGACGCCGCCGCGCACTCGGTCGGCACGTTGGCACTGTCGAAGACCGGTCTGTACGGCGACGCGAAGCGCAAGGCGGCGTCGTCGAAGAAGCTCGGCGCGGCCAAGCGTGACGCACTGGGGCACGCGCCGACGCGCTGACCCGTTCGTCCCCGACCGTGGGACATGTCCGGCCCGGCACCGCCTAGGCTCAGGACATGTCCCACGGTCGTCTTCTGCTCCTCGACAGCGCGAGCCTGTACTTCCGGGCGTTCTTCGGCATCCCGAAGACCCTCACCGCCCCCGACGGCACCGCGGTCAACGCGCTGCGCGGCATCCTGGACTTCACCTCGACGCTCACGACGCAGTACGCACCGGAGGCCGTCGTGGCCTGCTGGGACGACGACTGGCGGCCGCAGTGGCGGGTCGACCTGCTCGACACCTACAAGACGCAGCGGCTCGACGCCGAGGGCGGCGAGGCCGACACGACCGAGGGACTGCTGGGACCGCAGGTCCCGTTGATCGCGGAGGCGTTCGGGCTGCTCGGTGTCCCGGTCGTCGGTGCGCCGGACTCCGAGGCCGATGACGTCATCGGCACCCTCGCCGAGGCGTGGGACGGGCCGGTCGACGTCGTGACGGGTGATCGGGACCTGTTCCAGCTCGTCGACGACGATCGCGGCATCCGGGTCCTGTACGTCGCTCGGGGGGTCTCGAAGCACGACGTCGTCGACAACGCCTGGATGCGCGACCGGTACGGCATCGATGCCTCCGACTACGTCGACTTCGCCGTGATGCGCGGCGACCCGTCCGACGGGCTCCCCGGCGTCGCCGGCATCGGGGACAAGACCGCTGCGGTACTGCTCGCCGAGTTCGGCGATCTCGACGGTATCCTGGCCGCGGCGAAGAAGCCGTTCTCCTCGATCAAGCCGAGAGTACGCCAGTCCCTCCTCGACTCGGGCGACTACGTCACGGCGGCACGGGAGGTCGTGACGGTGCGCCGGGACGTGTGCCCTCTGCCTGACCTGACGGGCTCCGTCGACGTCGAGGGATTCACTGCATTCGCCGAGACCTGGGGGCTCGGCGGGGTGACCGAACGGGTGCTCTCAGCGCTGCGTTGAACAGCGCTGGGTTGACAGGCTGGGTTGACAGGCTGGGTTGACGGATCAGCTCGTGATGCTGGTGTAGCTGACTACCCCGTGGCGGAGCTGGTCCAGGGCCTCGCGGGCGGTGGTGCGCAGCGGTCCGGGACCGGCGGCGTCGGCGACCTGGGCCACGACGTCGATGAGCTGCTTCATGGCGCGGACGAAGTCGCCGGCAGCCAGATCCATCTCCCCCAGGACGTCGTCGAGCGTCGCCCCGTGGCACCACTGCCAGACCGCCTGGGCGAAGCCGAAGTCCGGCTGCCGCAGGAACTTGACCCGGTGCTCCTTCTCCAGCTGCTGCAGCTCGGTCGCCAGGTCCGTCATGGTGGCGGCGACGTCCCGGACCTGTTTGGTCGGGATCCGCGGCGCGGCGATGTCGTCGTCGCGCCGGGACTCGTACGTCAGGCCGCTGATGACGGCCGCGAGCTCGGCGGCGTCGAGCTCGTCCCACACGCCCCCGCGCAGGCACTCGCTGACCAGCAGGTCCAGGTCGCTGTAGAGACGCGTGAGCTTCTTTCCGTCGGGCGTGACCTCGTCACCGTCGAGGTAGCCCAGGACGTCGAGCACCTCGCACACCCGATCGAACTGGCGCGCGACGGTGTTGGTGCGCTGCTCGATGCGGCCGCGCTGGTTCTTGGTGTCCCGCTCGAGCTTCAGGTAGCGCTCGGCCCAGCGCGCGTGGCTCTCGCGATCGGGGCACTGGTGGCACGGGTGGTCGCGCAGCTTCTCGCGGATCGCGGCGACCCGCGGGTCCTCCCGCGTGGGCTGGTCCCGGTAGGGCCGGTCCTGCTTCCACGCGACGCCGTCGGCACGGCTGCGCAGCGCCCCGGCGAGGTCGCGTCGCGACTGCGGGTTGCGCGGGCTGAACGACTTGGGGATCCGCATCGTCGTGATCGGCTCGACCGGTGTCGGGAAGTCAACCATCGCGAGCCGGCGGGCGTGCCGCTGGGACGTCAGGACCATGGGCCGCGGTCCCTCGTTGTCGGTCACGCGACCAGGGTCGAGGACGACGGCGATGCCGGCCCACCGACCCACCGGCACGTTGATGACGTCACCGGGCTTGAGCTTGACCAGTGACGCGATGACCTCGTCGCGGTCGGCGGCTCGGCGGGCCCTCGACCCGGACGACTCGATGTCGCTGAGCTCGCGACGCAGGGAGGCGTACTCCATGAAGTCGCCGAGCTCGCAGACGACCTTCTCGCGATAGCCGTCGAGGGCGTCCTCGGCCTTGCGGATCTGCCGGGCCAGCCCGACGACGGCGCGATCGGCCTGGAACTGGGCGAACGACTGCTCGAGCAGCTCGCGTGCGACGGTACGGCCGACCTGGCCCACGAGGTTGACCGCCATGTTGTAGGACGGGTGGAACGAGGAGTTGAGCGGGTACGTCCGGGTGCTGGCGAGGCCGGCGACCTGCTTGGGGTCGAGGCCCGGCTGCCACAGGACGACGCCGTGCCCCTCGACGTCGATGCCGCGGCGTCCCGCTCGGCCGGTGAGCTGGGTGTACTCCCCCGGCGTGATGTTGGCGTGCGTCTCGCCGTTCCACTTCGAGAGCTTCTCGATCACGACGGACCGGGCCGGCATGTTGATGCCGAGCGCCAGCGTCTCGGTCGCGAAGATGACCTTGACGAAGCCCTGGCTGAACAGGTCCTCGACGCACTCCTTGAACGTCGGCAGCATCCCCGCATGGTGGGCGGCGATGCCGCGGACCAGTGCGTCACGGAACTCGTAGTAGCCCAGGACGTGCAGGTCGTCCTCCGGCAGGTGTGCGCAGGCGGCGTCGACGAACGCCCCGATCTCGGCCTGCTCCTCGGGCGTCGTCAGCGTCAGGCGGGCGTCGAGGCACTGCTTGACAGCGGCGGCACACCCGGCACGGCTGAACACGAAGCAGATCGCCGGCAGCAGCCCCTCGGCGTCGAGCCGCTCCACCAGCTCGATCCGGCTCGGGGTGTGATGGCGGCTGCGGGGGCGCTTGCCGCCCTTGTTGCGGTGGCCCTTCATCATGCGCCCGAGCTGCCAGTCCTCGCGGGCGATCCGCTCCAGCGCCTTGCTGACCTCGGTGCCACGGTCGTCGGAGCTCGGCTCGAACAGCGGGTACATCTTGCGGCCGACCAGCACGTGCTGGTGCAGCGGGATGGGTCGGCGCTCCTCGACGATCGTGACGGTGTCGCCGCGCACCGCGGTGAGCCAGTCACCGAACTCCTCGGCGTTCGAGACCGTCGCCGACAGCGCGATGACCGAGACCGACTCGGGGAGATGGATGATGACCTCCTCCCAGACGGCGCCGCGGGCCCGGTCGGCGAGGTAGTGCACCTCGTCCATCACGACGTAGCCCAGCGTGTCGAGCGTCCGCGACCCCGCGTAAAGCATGTTGCGCAGGACCTCGGTCGTCATGACGACGATCGGTGCCTCGCCATTGATCGTGTTGTCCCCCGTCAGGAGGCCGACCTTGTCCATGCCGTGGCGCTCGACGAGATCGGAGTACTTCTGGTTGGACAGTGCCTTGATCGGCGTCGTGTAGAAGCACTTGCGGCCGGTCTGGAGGGCCAGGTGGACCGCGAACTCGCCGACCAAAGTCTTGCCCGAGCCGGTGGGTGCCGCGACCAGGACCCCGTGGCCGTCCTCGACGACCTTGCAGGCCTCGACCTGAAAGTCGTCGAGCCCGAAGGCGTACTGCCCGCGGAACTCCGCGAGGTGGGGATGAGCCCTGGCGGCGCGGGACTGCGAGTACTTCTCGGCCGGGGAGGTCATACGCCCAGCCTACGCGGGGGGTGGCGGCGCGAAGACGCGCAGCGCGCCGGGCTGGATCCTCGTCGTGATGGGCAGCGGACCGAGCCGTTCACCGTCGCCGTACGCCACGATGCCGGGTGAGGAGGCGGTGACCTGGCGGACCCGGTGCCGCTCGAACTCGGGCAGGGTCACGTGGGTGCCCCGGTAGAGCTGCGGGAAGACGCGCAGGAACGTGCTCTTGCTCACGGGGTTGATCACGACGACGTCGAGCAGCCCGTCGTCCATCACGGCGCCCTCGCAGATCCGCAGGCCGCCGCCGAACGACGGTCCGTTGCCAACGGCCACGAGCATCGCCTCGCGCTC
>JAOPXL010000192.1 GCA_025965175.1 Aeromicrobium sp. | reverse complement strand
GAAGGCTCCGTCGCCCGCGACCGTCGCCCAGACGGCGTCGCCAGCGCCCGCTCCGCCGGCCGAGCCCAAGAGCAAGCCCGCCGCCACGCTCGACGAGCCGATCTCCCCTGAGCCCGAGGACACCGTGATCTACAGCAGCGAGACGCCGAGCTCCTAGGCGACGAACAGCGGGGCGAAGGTCTGCCAGTTGGTTGCGTTGTTGCCGACGAATCCGTGGACCAGGACGACCGGCCGGGGGGTGCGCCTTCGACGGCTTGCACGTCCAGTCGTTGCGCCCGGCGGATCGGCGTCGACGCCCAGACCGGCGATGGCCGCGGACGGCAGGAACGAGTAGGGCACCGGCACCGGCACCGGCGAGGGCCCGGTCAGGAATAGTTTTTTTTCGGATTCGGGCCACGCAGCGGGCCGGATCGGTCTACGGTCGGACGGTCAGAGGGAGACTGTCGACGCGTACGCGCGTGGGTGCACAGCAGCGCCCGCCTGCACGCTTGCACGAGGGGAGCGCACATGTTCAGGATTTCACGACCGCTGGTGGTCGTCGCCGCGATGCTGGTGATCGCCGTCTCGGCCACCAACCCGGCCCAGGCGACGGAGGGCCCGACGTCGGCGCCGAGCACCTCGTCGACCGGGCGCTGAGGGCCAGTTCGGAACAAACCAGCCCCGGGACTCCTTGCACCTGGGTATGACTTCGACACTCTCAGCAACCCCGTCCGGCACGTTCTCGATCGGCGGCGACCTGCCCGTCACCCGTCTGGGCTACGGCGCGATGCAGATCACCGGTGAGGGGATCTGGGGCGAGCCGCGCGACCGCGCCGAGGCCGTCGCGGTGCTCCGCCGGGCCGTCGAGCTCGGCGTCACGTTCTTCGACACCGCCGACTCCTACGGCCCGAACGTCTCCGAGGAGATCATCCGCGAGGCCCTCCACCCGTACGCCGAGGACGTCGTCATCGCGACAAAGGCGGGCCTGACCCGCACGGGTCCGGCCGAGTGGGTCCCGGTCGGCCGCCCGGCCTACCTCAAGCAGCAGGTCGAGCTGAGCCTCCGCAAGCTCGGCGTCGACCGCATCGACCTGATCCAGCTGCACCGCATCGACCCCGAGGTCCCGGTCGCGGACCAGGTCGGCGCTTTCAAGGAGCTCCAGGAGCAGGGCAAGGTCCGGCACATCGGCCTCAGCGAGGTCGACGTCGACCAGCTCAAGGAGGCCCAGAGGACCGCCGAGATCGTCTCGGTGCAGAACCTGTTCAACCTCGCCGACCGCTCCGCCGAGGCGCTGCTCGACCACGCCACGGCCGAGGGCATCGCGTTCATCCCGTGGTTCCCGTTGGCGACCGGAGGCCTGGTCAAGGACGGCGGACCGCTCGAAGGCTTGGCCAAGGAGCACGACGCCACGCCGTCACAGCTCGCCCTGGCCTGGCTGCTCCAGCGCTCCCCGGTCGTGCTGCCGATCCCCGGCACCTCCAGCGTCGCCCACCTGGAGGACAACATCGGAGCCGCCAACATCACCCTGACCCAGGAAGAAATGGAAGCCCTGACCAAGGCTGTGTGAGGGCCGAAGGCTCGAACAAGGCGAGTGGCGCAGTGTGGCTGGATTTGGACCGCCAAATCTGACCACACTGCGCCACTCGCGCGTTCGGGGCGCCTCAGGCCCTCAGTTCTTCATCCAGGAGTGAGTTGGGGTGGAAGGTGACCTTCTCGCCTCTTCTGGCGGGTCTCACGAGGTCAAAGCCTCCTGTCGTGACCAGGACCCACGTCAGTGGGGGCTCGGGGTGGCCGAGGTGGCGTCCGCCGATCGGGGCGAACAGGTCGAGCGCCTCCCGCGCGCACTCCAGGTGCGTGGGCGGGAACACGAACGAGCCGGCTTCGGCCTCCTCGCTGCCGCCGATGAACGCGATCGGACGGGTCAACGTCTCACCGCAGATCCCGCAGATCCGGCTCAGCGCACACCGGATCGCCCGCCGCTTGACGACCGCCGCGTGGTCCAGCGAGCCGTCATCGTTCTCGCATGCGAACGGCACCGGTAGGCCACCCACCTCCGGGCGGCCTGCCAGTCCCGTCGTCACGCCGAGGCCCGGCCCGACCACTTGCCGAGCTCCGAGCGGCGCTGGGGGCGCTCGGCGTCGCTGAGCCGGCGACGCTTGCGCTCCGACATCGGCGCCGGGTTGTCGGACGTGCGCCGGTTGGGCAGCGACAGCTTCATGATCGTGCGGAGCGTCTGCCCGTACTGCTTGTAGAGCGGTCCGGTCGTGTACGGGATGTCGTAGCGCTTGCAGATGTCCTTGACCTTGACCGAGATCGCCGCGTAGCGGTTGCTCGGCAGGTCGGGGAACAGGTGGTGCTCGATCTGGTAGCCCAGCTGACCGCTCATGAGGTGCAGGAGCTTGCCGCCCTCGAAGTTGGCCGAGCCGAGCATCTGGCGCAGGTACCACTCCGCGCGGGTCTCGTCCTCGAGCTCCTCCTCGGTGAAGTGCACCGCCCCGTCGGGGAAGTGCCCGCAGAAGATGATCATGTACGACCAGAAGTTGCGCATGATGTTGGCGGTGAAGTTGGCGCTCAGCGTCTGCAGGAAGAACGGCCCGGTCAGCGCGGGATACATCAGGTAGTCCTTGAACGCCTGCTTGCCGACCTTGTCGCCGATCTGCTTGAGCTGCTTCTTGAGCAGCTTGGGGTCCTTCTTGCCCTTGCGGATCGCCTCGATGTCGAGGTCGTGCAGCGCGA
>JAOPXL010000230.1 GCA_025965175.1 Aeromicrobium sp. | reverse complement strand
GACTACCTCAACGTCAAGGGCGACTACGTCAAGGCGTGGTGGAACATCGTCAACTGGGCCGACGCCCAGGAGCGCTTCACCGCAGCAACCTCCGGCGGCCAGATCATCTTCTGATCCGACCACCGGTTCGACGGCGGGATCCCTGAGCTCAGGGGTCCCGCCGTCTGCCGTGCTCGGCGAGGTCACGGAGACGGGCGTTGTACGCCTCGAGCGCCGCGTCGTCGTTGCGGTCCTCGTTGCGGTCGAAGCGCTTCGCCTCCCGCGTGTCGGATCTGAACCACTGGGACAGGATCGCGATCATCACGAGGACCAGCGGGATCTCCCCCATCGCCCAGGTCATTCCGCCGCCGAGATACTGGTCGGCGAGCAGGTCTGTCCGGTAGGGCCGGTCGAGCGCCTTCCAGTAGTCGAGGGCGTAGACCGTGTTGGATGCCATCAGGGCCACGGCGAAGAACGCGTGGAACGGCAGCGTCACGAGCAGCACCCCGAACCGGGCGATTGGCGCCAGCGCCCGCGGCGACGGGTCGATCCCGATGATGACGTAGTAGAACAGCGTACCGACGGCCAGGAAGTGGATCTCCATGATGGCGTGGCCCCAGTGATTGCCCATCAGCGTCTCGAACAGGCCGGAGAAGTACAGCCCGTAGAGGCTCCCAACGAACAGGACCGGGCCGACCACCGGGTGTGTCACGATCCTGCTGAACCGGGAGTTGAGCAGACTCAGCAGCATCGCCCGGGGCGACACCTCGCCGGGTCGTCGCGGCCCGGGCAGGGTGCGCAGCGCCAAGGTCATCGGTGCGCCGAGGGCCAGGAAGATCGGCGCGACCATCGACAGCAGCATGTGGGAGGCCATGTGTGCGCTGAACAGGACGTGGGAGTACTCCCCCAGGCCACCGAAGGTCGCCCACGCGATCACGGCCATGCCGGCGAGCCACGCGAGCGTACGTCCGAGGGGCCACGCCGCGCCGCGGCGGTGCATCGCCCACACGCCGCGCAGGTAGAACGCCGTGCCGAGCCCCACGATCGCGAGACCCACGCCGTTGCCTGACCAGCCGAACGCCAGGCGCAGAACCGTCGGGGCCGCCGGCAGGGGTCCGCCCAGGAGCTCCTCGACGGGTGAGGTCAGGACGTTCTCCCCCACCGGCGTGGGGGTCCGGGACAGGGCCACGGCGAGGCCGATGGCCGCCGCCATGATGAACACCTCGGTCACCGCGAGGCGCAGGAAGCCGCTGCCGGCCGCGACGATGCGCCGGCGCTGCCGCACGCCGAGGACGCCGAGCGCGACCAGGGCCACGAGCTTGGCCAGGACCAGCCGACCGTACGACGTGCCGAACAGGTCACCGAGCGTCTCGAGGCGCACCGCCGCGTTGACGGCGCCGGAGACGCCCACGATGACGAAGGCCCACAGCGCGAGCGTCGAGTAGCGCGCCACCGCTGGCTCGAGCCGCTTGCTGCCGCGGATCGCGACCCACGCCAGCGCCGCCAGCCCGCCGACCCACAGCGTGGCGCCGCTCAGGTGGAGGTAGAGGCTCGTGGTCGCGAGGTCGTGCGAGCCGGACCCGGCCGAGTGACCCGTCAGCGCGATCGGGCCAAGGGTCGCCAGGCTCAGACCGAGGATCGCGGCGATCGAGCGCATGCTGAGCGCGAACCGGGTCGCGACGGCGACGACCAGGGCGCCGAGCGCCTGGATCAGGATCGCGCGGCCCTCCGCCGTGCCGGCGTAGCCGCTGACGTACGCCCACGACATCTGGCCGAGCGGGCGGCCGAAGACGTCCCCGGAGAGCTTGAGGAAGAAGTAGGCGACGCTCGCCACGGCCCACACCGACGCCCAGCGCGACGCGAGCCTGATCGCCTGGACCGACAGTCCCTGCACCTCGGCCTCGGTCGACGGCAGCAGGAACGCCGCAGCGAGCAGGAAGCCGACCACAAGGACCGCCGCGACGTCCATCAGCAGCTTGGTGAAGGGCAACGCCCAGCCGACGAACGGGCCGGGGTCCGCGATGCCGATGGGGGCCTGCTCGTACGAGCCGCCGCCCACGACCAGGAAGGTCAGCAGCGCCAGCCCCGCGACGATCAGGCCCACCAGGGTGTCACGCACGGTCTGTGTCATCGTGCCTCCTCAAGGGGACGAGCAGCAGGGCGATCGCGACGGCGGCCGCGAGGATGCCCCAGAACAGGTGCCCGCTGTGACGGTGGATGAAAGTCTCCGACCTCGGCTCGGTGGTCTGCTCGACGGCCCGGCCCGACGTGACGTCGTACGTGATCGTGCCGGACACGGGGTGCCCGTCCGCCGACAGGACCCGGTAGGCCAGCGTGAACGTCCCGCGCTGATCGACGTCGTCCAGTGATCCGCTGAGCGTGCGGTCGCTCGTGCGGGTGCCACTGACCTCGACCTTGGACCCGTCGGGAGCCGTCGCCACGAGCTGGCCGTTGCCGACGTTCTCGCTGAAGGTCAGGGTTACCGCACGCGGAGCCGTCGCGAGGGTTGCGCCGTCCTCGGGGTCGGAGCCGACCAGCGCCGCATGGGCGCTGGCCGGCCCGGCCCCGAGGACGAGCGCGACGAGGGCCAGGAGCCCTCCGCGGAGCAGGACGTTACGCACGACGTCGATTCTCCCGCAGGGCAACAACCAGCGCCGCCAGAGCCACCGCGAGGGCGGCGCCGCCGAGCCAGACACCCAGGTCGTTGTCGTCGTCGGGCGCCTCCTCGTGCTTGTCGGCGACAGCGCCGTGGCCACCGGCCGTCGCCTCGGCGAGGGCGAGGACAGGCGCCGGGTGCTCGGGCTCCTCGTCCCCGGTCTGCGGTTGGTCCCACGCCACCGTCGTGCCGTCATCGTAGGTCTGCTCGGCGGTGAACGTGATGTCGTCGGCGGTCGGGAACGGTCCGCCGGACAGGGCGAACTCGTCGAACTGCCCGACCGGGATCCCCGCGCCGTCCGCGGTCCAGGTGATCGTGCGGACCGCCTCGGTCAGGTCGAAGTCGCCGACCTTGGTGGGCTTGTCAAGCGTCGCCTTGCGGACCTTGACGCTCCAGCCCGGCTTGGCGCCGGCGGTGGCGAACGCGAACGGCTGGTCGGCCGGCAGCGTCACGACGACCTTGGTCGTGGCGGCCTTGTCGGACTCGTTGGGGACGCGGAAGACCGCCTTGCCGTATCCGCCTTGGGCGGCGTCGGTCGTCGAGACCCCGACGTGGGCGGAGGCGGGACCGGCCACAGTCACAAGGGCAGTGGTCAGGAGCGCAGCGGAGAGCAGCGCGGTGGTGCGGGTCATGGGGAACTTCCTGGTTCGAGAGGAGGGTGCAGTGGGGTCAGGCCCCGGCCGGCGGACCTCTCAGCACGCGCGAGTGCGCGAGACGAACGTCCTGGAGCGACCGGGGCGCCGCGGTCATCACAGGGCCCCGCGTGGTCGGCAGTGCCTTCGTCGCGAGGCGCAACGGGGCGAGCCGCAGACCGAGGCGCTCGGCGAGGTGCCAGACGAACGCCTCGCCACGAGCCAGCACCAGCGCGCTCACGGCCGTCGCCAGGACGTGAGCGGCGACCATGCCGGCACCCATCGTCATCTCCCCCGTCGAGGCCCCGAGGTGCACACCGACCTGGCACAGCGCCAGCAGGCCGACGAGCTGACCGGGCGTCACGCGTCGCGCGGCCAGCAGCCAGGTGATCGCCGAAGCCCCGGCGAGCACGGCCAGCACCGCGGTGGCCGGCAGCGGGCCGCCCGCCGACCGGTGACCGATCGCCGCGGCGGCGACGCACACCACCGCGGCGGCAAGGGACCTGATCAGCCTCACGGGCCCGTCGAGCGGACGCAGGGCGTACGCGGGGTCCGAGGCAGGCACCCCCTCAGGGTATCGAGCCGCGGCGGCTACGATGCCACGGGCACGTGCCTGACCGGGCGGGCTTGTACCGTGGCCGCATGGCTGATCACGGACTGACCTCTTCCTTCATCAAGCTCGACGAGGAGTGGGGGGCGCACAACTACCACCCCCTGCCCGTGGTCATCTCCGAGGCGGAGGGTGCGTGGGTCACCGACGTCGACGGCAACCGCTACCTGGACTTCCTGTCCGGCTACTCGGCGCTCAACTTCGGGCACCGCCACCCGGCCCTCGTCGCGGCGGCCCGCGACCAGCTAGACCGGCTGACGCTGACGTCCCGCGCATTCCACAACGACCAGTTCGGTGCCTTCTGCCGCGAGCTGGCCGAGTTGACCCAGACCGAGATGGTCTTGACGATGAACACCGGCGCCGAGGCCGTCGAGTCGGCGATCAAGGTCTCGCGCAAGTGGGCCTACGAGGTCAAGGGGGTCGCGTTCGACAGCGCCGAGATCATCGTCGCCGCCGGGAACTTCCACGGCCGCACCACGACGATCGTGTCGTTCTCCGACGACCCGGTCGCGCACGACAACTACGGACCGTTCACGCCGGGGTTCATCACGGTCCCCTACGGCGACCTGCAGGCGATCAGCGACGCGATCACCCCCAACACTGCCGCGATCCTCATGGAGCCGATCCAGGGCGAGGCCGGCGTCATCGTGCCCCCGGCGGGCTTCTTCTCCGGCGTCCGCCGCCTCTGCGACGACAACAATGTCCTGATGATCGCCGACGAGATCCAGTCGGGCCTGGCCCGCACAGGCAAGCTGTTCGCCCTCGACCACGACGACGTACGCGCCGACCTCTACACGCTCGGCAAAGCCCTCGGCGGCGGCATCATCCCGGTCTCGGCCGTCGTGGGCCGCACGGACGTCCTCGGCGTGCTCAAGCCCGGCCAGCACGGGTCGACGTTCGGCGGCTACCCCGTCGCGTGCGCCGTGGGACGGGCCGTCGTCGAGCTGCTCGCGACGGGTGAGTTCCAGACCCGCTCGCAGGAGCTCGGCCGCTACCTGCACGGTCGCCTCGACGAGCTCGTGGGCAAGGGCATCGCCACGGTCCGCGGGCGCGGGCTGTGGGCCGGCGTCGACATCGATCCGCGGGCCAAGACCGGACGCGAGGTGTCGATGGCACTGCGAGACCGCGGCGTGCTGTGCAAGGAGACGCACGAGCGTACGCTCCGCATCGCCCCGCCCCTGGTCATCACCAAGGAAGAGATCGACCAGGCCGTCGACGCGTTGGCCGAGTCCCTCAACGCCTGACCCGCCCCCCGAATCCGCCACTGGATCCGCGAGTGGCGCAAGATGAAGAAAATGAGACAGGGTTTCGTCCAGATCTGCGCCGCTCGAGGACAGGTTTGCGCCACTCGGCGGAACGCACCGGTTGACCGGGATCGGTGGGCGGGTTGATGATCCGAGGATGATGCCGGACCGGATCGCCCGAGTTGCCGGGCTGTTCGACGCCGTCGCACCGACGTACGACCAGGTCGGCGTCGACTTCTTCCAGCCGATCGCGCACCACCTGGTCGGACTGCTGGACCCTCGTCCCGGCGAGTCGGTGGTCGAGCTCGGTTGCGGACGGGGCGCGTTGACGCTGCCGCTCGCCGAGGCCGTCGGGACGGACGGATCGGTCCGTGCCTGCGACATCTCACCCGCAATGGTCAACCTGACGTCCGGACTCACCGCCGACCTGCGCCAGGTGAACGTGAGCCTCATGAACGCCGCCGAGCCGACGTACGAGCCGCGGTCCGTCGACGTCGTGGCCGCGTCTCTCGTGCTGTTCTTCCTCCCGGACCCGCCCGAAGCCCTACGCCGGTGGGTCGACCTCCTCGTGCCGGGCGGACGCATCGGCCTGACGACGTTCGGAGCGCAGGACGAGGTGTGGAGCGGGCTCGACGAGCTCTTCGATCCGTACCTCCCGCCCGACGTGCTCGACGCCCGGACGACCGGCAAGCGCGGGCCGTTCGCCAGCGACACCGCCTTCGAGCAGCTCCTGACCGACAGCGGGGCCGCCGACGTCCGGAGCGTGACCCAGCCGGTGACGATCTCGCTCGCCGACAGTGCCGCCTGGCAGCGTTGGAGCATGAGCGTCGGCCAACGGATGATGTGGACCTTCGTGCCCGACGACGATCTTCCTGGCCTGCTCGCCCGGGCCGACGCGCTGCTCGACGGCGTCCCGTCCCTGCGGCAGGACGTCCGCCACACCCTCGGACGTACGCCCGACTGACCGGGAGTGGCGCAATTCTGTCCTCGAGCGGCGCAATTGTGGACGACACACCGTCCCATTTTCTTCATCTTGCGCCAGTCGCGGATCCCGGTGGGGGCCCGTCAGCTGAAGAAGGTGGCTCCACCGGGTGGGGCGGGTGAGCGCTCGCTGTCCTCGTCGGTGAAGGGGGTCTTTGCGGCGAGCTTCTCCACGACATCGCGATAGGGCATGACGCGGTAGGGGAACGGGGAGCTCGCGGCCCGCCGGGCCAGCGCCTCCCAGGGCAGCGGCCGCTGGGACGCCACGACCAGCACGTTGCCGAACCGCCGGCCCTTGAGCGTCGCCGGCTCGGCACTGATCATGGCCTGCGCGAACGAGTCGCACACGCCGCGGACGACCCGTCGGACGTACGGGAACGGCGCCTTGTCCGCGAGGTTGAGCAGCACGAGGCCCTCCGGCACAACGACCCGCGCCAGTTCGGCGAAGAACTCCGCAGTCCCGAGATCGGCCGGGATCCGCGCCCCGTCGAACGCGTCCACCACCACGATCTCGGCGAAGTCGTCGCGCAGGGCAGCGATCCCGGTGCGCCCGTCGACGGGGCGCACCTTGATGCCGCTGTGTCGTGGCAGCGGCAGCTCCTCACGCACCATCGCAGTGACCTGCTCGTCGGGCTCCAGCACGACCTGCGCGGACCGCGGCCGGGTCGCAGCGACGTAGCGCGGCACGGTCAGCGCCGCTCCCCCGACGTGGACGAACCGCTGCGGCGCCCCGGGCTCGCCGTACGCGTCGATGACGTCGGCGATCCGCTGCACGTAGTCGAACTCGAGCCGGCGGGGATCGTCCAGGTCGACGTAAGACTGGTCGGTGCCATCGATCTTGATGGTGTACGCCGAGGGTCGATCACGGTCAGGCACGATCTCGATGTGGCGCTCCGGCTCTGGCACGCCGTCACTCTAGTGCGGCTGCTCCACCAGACCGGCCGCGGCGAACGAGATCTGGACCTGGCGCCGGATCTCGTCGGACGCCTCCAGCGAGATGATCGACGCGCCCAGCGGACGGATCGGCGTCTGGGTCTCGTTCGCCGTGATGCGACGCGCGGCCTCGGCCGCCTGGAAGTGCAGCCCTGCCACCTGGTCGCCGTACGGCTCGTCATGGGTCAGGGTGACGCGGCGGTCGGCGGACGTCACGGTGAGCGGCCCCGGCGAGTTGTGCAGCGCCTCGACCGTCAGGACTCCCTCGCTGCCGATGATCGTGATCTCGTTGCGCGGCCAGCCGTGGACCGTCGTCGCGATGACCGACATCGTGTCGCCGTGCACCATCGTGGCGCCGAGCTGGCCGTTGACGCCGCGTGGGTCCGGGACCCCGGCTGCGGCGACCGTCGTCGCCGGACCCAGCAGCGAGGTGACGTACGCCAGTGGGTAGGTCCCGAGGTCCAGCAGCGGCCCGCCGGCAAGGGTCGCGTCGAAGATCCGGTGGTCGTCGGTGAAGTACTCGCCGTAGATCGTGTGCACCGACCGCAGCTCGCCGAGCATCCCGCCCTCCACGACCTGTCGCAGGACGTCCCACTTGGGCAGGAACAGCGTCCACAGCGCCTCGGCGCAGAACAACCCCGCCTCGGCCGCCCTCGACGCGATCTGCCGGGCCTCGGCAGCGCTGAGCGCGATGGGCTTCTCGATCAGGACGTGCTTGCCCGCGTCCATCGCCAGGAGCGCGTGCGGCAGGTGCAAGGGGTGGGGTGTCGCGACGTACACGATGTCGACCTCGTCGAGGCCGACGAGCTCCTCGTAGCTGCCGACCGCCGTCGCGATGCCGTGACGGTCAGCGAACGAGCGGGCCCGGTCCAGGGACCGCGAGCCGACCGCGACGACCTCCTGGCGCGTGTGCGCGTGCAGGGACTCCACGAGCTGCTCGGCGATCCATCCGGGTCCGAGGATCGCCCAGCGTAGCGGCGGGGCATCCATCGAGTCGGGTGTGCGGGGAACCGGGAGCGCGGCGGGGAACGTCATGCCAGCGCCTCGTCCACCAGCGGCGCGACCTCGCGACCGTAGAGCTCGATGCTGTGCATCAGCTGATCGTGCCCGAGAGTGCCGTTGCTGAACTTCAGGTCGAACCGGTCGAGGCCCAGGATCTTGGTGTTGCGGACGATCTTGTCGGCGACGGTCTGGGGCGAGCCGACGTAGATCGCCCCGTCGGGACCCGCTCCCGCGTCGAACTCGTTCCGCGTCGGCGGCGGCCAGCCCCGCTCGCGACCGATGCGTTCGCGCTGCACCGCGAAGTGCGGCCACAGCTCGTCGCGGGCCTGCTCGTCGGTGTCGGCGACATGGCCGGGCGAGTGCACCCCGACGGGCAGCTGCGGCTTGCCGAGCTGCTCGAGCGCCTGCCGGTAGAGCTGGGCGAACGGCGCGAACTGCGCGGGCGGCCCACCGATGATCGCGAGCATCAACGGGATGCCGTAGCGCGCGGCCCGGATGACCGACTCCGGGCTGCCGCCCACGCCGATCCAAGTCATGAGGGAGCCCGAGGCCGTCTTGGGGTAGACCTCCTGGCCGACCAGCGGTGGACGGAGGTTGCCTTCCCAGGTGACCGGCCCCTCCGAGCGGAGCGCGGCGAACAGGTCGAGCTTCTCGGCGAACAGCTCCTCGTACTGGCCGAGGTCGAAGCCGAACAGCGGGAACGACTCGGTGAACGAGCCGCGGCCCAGGATCACCTCGGCACGCCCATTGGACACCGCGTCGAGGGTCGCGAACCGCTCGTAGACCCGGATGGGGTCGTCCGAGCTCAGCACCGTCACTGCCGTGCCGAGGTGGATCTGCTGGGTGCGCGACGCGATAGCCGCCAGGACGACCTCCGGCGCGGTCACGGCGAAGTCCTCCCGGTGGTGCTCCCCGACCCCGAAGAACGCGAGTCCCAGCTCGTCGGCCAGCACGGCCTGCTCGATGATGTTGCGAATCACCTGGTCGTACGGCAGCGGGACCCCGTCGGGCCCGGACGTGACGTCGCCGAACGTGTCGAGGCCGAGCTCCAGCCGGGCCACCTCAACCGACCCGGGCGGCGTGGTTCTCCGAGGCCGTGCGCACCTCGACGAGCATCCCCTTGGCGAGCTGGCGGCCGCGGCGGGTCTCGATGACCCCGTCGACCGAGACGTCGCCATCGCCGATCATGGCCCCCGCGTGGGCGCCGGAGTCGGCGAAGTTGGCGAACTTCAGGAACTGGCCGAGTCGGATCATGTCACCCGTGATCTCGATGACCTCGATGTCGTCGTTCGTCATGGGGGAAGCATAGGCTCGCAGGCATGGACACGACCGCGCGCGCCGATGTGTGGGTGTCGTCGGTCCGGCTCTACAAGACCCGGTCGATCGCGTCGTCGGAGTGCAAGGCGGGGCACGTGCGCATCAACGGCACCAAGGCCAAGCCGTCCCAGCCGGTCAAGGTCGGCGACCGGGTCGAGGCGCTGACCGAGGCCGGCCAGCGGGTCGTCGTCGTCACGCGGATCATCACCAAGCGGGTCGGCGCGCCGGTCGCGGTCCAGTGCTACGAGGACCACACGCCGCCGCCCCCGCCCAAGGAGGAGGTCGCGGTGATGCCCCGCCGCGACCGCGGCGCCGGGCGCCCGACCAAGCGGGACCGCCGGGCGATGGACCGGCTCAGGGGGCGCTGAGCCCCGGGACGTGAGCGAGCAGGAAGGCGTTGATGTCCTCGAGCTCCTCGGCCGAGATCGCGTGGGCGAGCCCGGCGTACGTCCGCTCGGTCGTGGCTGCGTGTCCGGCGAGCCACGCCGACGCGCGACGGGTGGCGTCCGGGGCGATGACCGGGTCGGCGTCCCCGTGGCCGAAGAACACCGGCACCTGACGTTCGGCGAGCGCGGCGTCGCCGGGCTGGTCGGCGTCGAGCACGAACCCGGACAGCACGAGCGCGGCGACGAACCGGTCGGGCCGGGCCCGCAGCAGCTGGCTGACCATGAGTCCGCCCTGCGAGAAGCCCAGCAGCACGACGGGTCGACCTTCCGGGATCTGGGCGTCGAACCAGGTCAGGAGCGCCTCGGTCGACGCCGCGACGATCGCGGGGTCGGGTCGGCCCGGGACCTCGATCGGCACCCAGGCGTGCGAGCCGGCGCCGAGCGGCAGCGGAGCCCGCACCGACACGGTTGCGAGACCGGCCGGGAGGTGCGCGGCGAGCCCGGGCAGGTCCTGCTCGTTGGACCCGAAGCCGTGCAGCAGCAGGACCAGCGGGTCGGCGTCGCTGCCGGTCCGCACCGTGACGGTGTCGTCGATCGTGCTCATGGTCGTCCTCTCAGGATCGGCAGCAGGGCCGCGCTGCTCAACGGTGCGATCTCGATGTCCCCGACGTCGTGCGGGTCGACCCAGCGGCTCTCGGCAATCTCGGCGGCCGCCAGCGGCAGTGCGGCGTCGACCGTCAACGTGTAGACCTCGGCCCGCACGCGGTGACCGGGCTCGTTGGCCGCGTCCTCCTCGAACGTGCCGAGCCACGTGAACGCCTCCGGAGCGAGGTCGAGCCCGAGCTCCTCGTCGAGCTCGCGCCGTAGGGTCTCCAGCGGGCTCTCCCCCGGCTCGATCTTGCCGCCGGGCTGCATGAGGATCGTCGTCCCGTGCTTGCGCACCATCAGCGCGCGTCCGTCGGCATCGACGGTCAGTGCTGCCGCCACGTGGATCACCGGGGCGCTCACGGGACGGGCGTCTGGTCGGTCACGCCGCCCCACTTGTCGGTCCACGACGGCGGTGCCGACAGGATCGTGAGCAGGTCATCGAGGTCGTCGGAGAACGACACGATTCCCGACTGCTCGGCGCGGACGAATCCCGACTCCACCATCGTGGTCAGCATCGTCCGCATCGGCGCCCAGAACCCGGCGACGTCCAGGAACCCGCACGGCTTGGCGTGGATCGTCAGCTGCGCCCAGGTCCACTGCTCCGCGATCTCCTCCAGCGTGCCGGCGCCGCCCGGCAGCGCGACGAACGCGTCGGACAGGTCGGCCATGAGCTGCTTGCGCTCGTGCATCGACTCGACGACGTGCAGCTCGGTCAGCCCGTCGTGGGCCAGCTCGCGGTCGTCGAGCTGGCGCGGGATCACCCCGATGACGCGACCTCCGGCCTCGACCGCCGCGTCGGCGACGGCCCCCATCAGGCCGACGTGCCCGCCCCCGTAGATGACGTCGATCCCCCGCTCGGCCAGGGTCCGACCCGTCAGCCGCGCGGCTGCCTCGTACGCCGGGTCGTTCCCGAAGCTCGACCCGCAGAACACCGCGACCGCGCCGAGGGTCGTCATGACGCGTCCTCCGCTGCGGTGGGCGTGCCGGCCAGCGCCCCGGCCAGGGCGTCGACAGCACCGGGCGGGCCTCCCACCGACCAGGTCAGTCCGTCGACCTCGACCCGACGGGCGACCCCGCCGGCGCCCTGCAGGAGGGCCGCGCCGGGCAGCCAGTCCCAGTCGGGGGTGCTGTGCTGGAACCAGGCGCCGAGCCGACCCGTCACGACGCCGACGAGGTCCATCGACCCCGAGCCGTGCATCCGGAGGGTGGCCGGGAGGGCAGCGGCGCGCAGCCAGGCCGTCCGGATCGCCGGGTCATCGATCGTGGCGGGATGGATGTACGTCCCGGCGCCCAGGCGCTCGATGGGATCGTCCGTCATCCGGGCGACGGGTTCGCCGTCGAGGGTCGTGGGGAGCCCGGGCCCGCCCACCAGCACGCCGTCGCGATGATGCGCCACGGCACCCAGGACGAGCTCGTCGCCATCGGTCAGGGCGATCGCGGAGCACCAGTAGTCCGAGCCGTTCGCGAAGTTGTAGGTGCCATCGACCGGGTCGATGACCCACCGCCGCCCGGACGTGCCGGCGAGGCTGGTCCCCTCCTCCCCCAGCAGGCCGTCCGCCGGGCGCTCCCGTCGCAGGGTCTCCACGACCAACGCCTCCGCGGCGTGATCGGCGTCGGTGACGACATCGGACACCGAGGTCTTGCGCTGCACGTCGAGGCTCGACTCCGCGCGCATGCGCAAGGCCAGGGCCGCGGCGTCGCGCACCAGACGCGTCGCGAGCTCGACATCGGACTGCAGATCGGTCATGTGGCCATCCTGCCGTGCCCCCTCGTGTGCAAGCGCCCCGGATGGGCGACGATGGCCCCATGGACATCGAAGAGCCCGGGAATGTGGTCGAGACCGATGTCATCGTGGTCGGGGCCGGGGTCACCGGGCTCACCGCGGCCCGCCGTCTGCAGCAGGCCGGGCGCAGCGTCGTGGTCCTGGAGGCCCGGGATCGCGTGGGCGGCCGGCTGTGGACCGACACCGTCGACGGCGTCATGCTCGAGCTCGGCGGACAATGGGTCTCCCCCGACCAGGACGCGCTGCTGGCGATGCTCGACGAGCTCGACCTCGAGACGTTCTCCCGCTACCGCGAGGGCAAGTCGGTCTATGTGACCCGGGACGGCGAGCGACGCCTGTTCGAGGGCGAGATCTTCCCCGTGCCGCCGCACACCGAGGCCGAGATCATCCGGCTGACGGCGATCCTCGACGAGCTCTCGGCGGCGATGGACCCGGCTCGGCCGTGGGAAGCTCCCGACGCGGTGCGGCTCGACCGGATGACGTTCGGGGCCTGGCTGGCCGAGCAGACCGACGACCAGGAGGCGCGCGACAACATCAGCCTGTTCATCGGCGCGGCCATGCTGACGAAGCCCGATCACGCCTTCAGTGCCCTGCAGGCCGTGCACATGGCCGCGAGCGCCGGCGGGTTCAGCAACCTGGTGGACTCCGAGTTCATCCTCGACCGCCGCGTCGTGGGCGGGCTGCAGGTCGTCCCGACCGAGCTCGCGACGCACCTCGGGGACATCGTCCGCACGAGCGCCCCCGTCTCGGCGATCGCGTGGGACGGCGATGCTGCCACCGTGACCGCCGACGGCGCGACGTACCGCGCGTCCCACGTCGTCGTGGCGGTGCCGCCGACCCTGGTGTCCCGCATCACCTTCTCGCCCCCGCTCCCGGCGCTGCACCAGCAGATGCGCCAGCACCAGTCGTTCGGGCTCGTCATCAAGGTCCACGTCACGTACGCGACCCCGTTCTGGCGCGCGGACGGGTTGTCGGGGACGGCGTTCAGCCCCTACCAGGTTGCGCACGAGGCGTACGACAACACCAACCACGACGAGGACCGCGGCACCCTGGTCGCGTTCGTGGCCGGTGACCAGGCGGACGCGATGCTACGGCTCGGCGCGGAGGAGCGTCGCGAGCGCATCCTGGCCTCGCTCGCGACGTACTACGGTCCCGCGACGCTGGACCCCGTCGCGTACTACGAGAGCGACTGGGCGGCCGAGGATCTCACCGCGGGCGCCTACGCGACGAGCTTCGACGTCGGCTCGATGACGAGGTACGGTGCGCTGCTCCGCGAGCCGGTCGGGCCGCTGCAGTTCGTCAGCAGCGACGTCGCCGGACTGGGCTTCCAGCACGTCGACGGCGGCATCCGCATGGGGGCCGAGGCGGCCGCCCACATCCTGGGGTCCTGAAGGCGGCGATGCCGTCACACGCGGGTCGGTCTCGACCTGCCGGCCGGGAGGACCTGGCGGGACATCTGGATCCGGTCGAGCTCGCACTCGGGCTCGACGAGCCCCGTCACGGGCGGCCGGCCGAGGTCCACGAGATGGGCCAGGTAGCCGTCGGCGGTCCGGGCGGTGACGGATCCGAGCACCCGCCGCCAGGCGTCACGCGCCTCGTCGAACCGTGCACGCGCGGTGTCCGGGTCTCCCTCCGCGGCGGCCACGAGTCCCCGGACGTACGCGATCTGCGGGAGCAGCGACCACGGCTGGTCGGCCCGACCCACGGGATCGAGCAGGACGGTCCGGAGCCGCTGCCGCGCGCCCGCCGGGTCACCGGATCGGACGAGTGCCTCCGCGCACCGTAGGCCTGCCGTGGGTCGGCTGACGCGTGCCCCGGCCGCCAGCGCACGGTCCAGATGTGTCGCGGCCACCCGGTACCGACCGGCGGCCAGGGCCACGAGACCCACGTCGTGGAACGTCGTCGCGACGAGCCCGGGCGCATCGAGCCGCTGGGCGAGGGCCAGCTGGCGTCGCGCGGTGTCGGCAGCCTCCTCGTGCCGGCCGAGCCGGGCCAGCAGCTGGGCCCGTGCCGCGAGGCTGCCGATCAGGACCGCGGGCAGGGCGGCCGTCGCCTCGACCGCGCGATCGGCGAGTGCCAGCGAACCGTCCCGGTCACCAGCACAGCTCAGCGCGCACGCGGCGTTGACCAGCACCGCGAAGGCGCGGTCGGGGAACCGCGCTGAGACCGCGTGCGGTGGCGCTCTCAGCGCGACCCCGGCCGCTCGGGCGAAGAGTCCTCGTCGGATCAGTCCCTGCATCCGGATCTCGACGACGTCGGAGACCACCCGCACATCGAGCGAGTCCGGCAGCAGCCGCTCGGCCCTCTCCAGCAGCTCCTCATGGCGTCGACCGTCACCGGCGACGGCATCGCCCCAGGCAAGGCCGAGCAGCACGTCAGCACGCAGACGCGGGGCGCTCCACCGGGTGAGGAGGTCGTGGGCCACGGAGTAGGCGGACATCGATGCCGCGGGGTCGCAGCGCACCGAGCGGAGCTGGCGACCCCGGCGACACCACGCCGCGGCGAGGTCGGGCACCGGCAGAAGCGCCACCGCACGGTCCCACGCCGGCTCCGCCTCGAGGTGCCGTCCTGACCAGGCGCAGACCTCCTGCAGCTCGAGCCACAGCCGCCCATCTGCGGGGGCGGCATCCGTGGCCCTGGTCAGGAAGTCGCGAGCCTCCGCGAGCGCGCCCACCCGGCGGGCGTCCGCCGCCGCAGCGGCCCACTGCGCGGCCGCGTCGCCGGGTCGGCCGGCGGCAGCCAAGTGATGTGCCACGTCCGCGTGCCGGGAGGGGTCGACCGCGGTGGCGATCCGCTCGTGAAGTCGGACCGGGTCCACGATCTCGGCGCTGACCGCCGCCCGGAGGAGCTCGTGCCGGAAGCCCAGGGAGCCTCCGCGCCTGGCCAGCAGTCCCTCAGCGGCCGCGGCCGCCTCCAGCGCGTCGACCCCGTCGATCTCGAGGCGGTCCAGCTCCGGTGGCGACAACGGACGCCCCGCCACCGCCAGCAGCTGCACGAGCCGCACGCCGGCGGTGGGCATCCGCCCGCACGAGGCGCGCACCGCGGTGCGCAGGTTCGCCGGCGGGTCCGCACCGCCCCGCGCCAGCGCCTGGCTCGACTCCACGACCAGCAACGGGTTGCCCTCGGCGGCGGCGACGACCTTGCGCACCGCGTCGACCCCCAGTGATTGGACCGAAGTCGCGAGGGCCGCCGCCGCCGGGGCGTCCAGCGGGCGCACGGCGACCTCGACGACAGGGCCGCGCGCCGTCAGGTCCGCGATGAGCGTCGTGAGCTCGACCGGAAGGGCGCCCCCACGGTGGGCCACGACGAGCAGGACCGGCAGGGCCGCGAGGCGGCGCGCGACGTGGGCGGTCAGCCGCAGGCTGGCACCGTCGACGCGGTGGGCGTCGTCGAGCACCAACATCGTCGGTCGGTGCAGGCAGGACCACTCCACGAGCCGCAGGACCGACTCGAAAACCCTCAGGCGTTCGAGCTCGGGAGCCGCCACGGACGCCGGAGGTCCCGGGTGACCGAGCCGACCACCGAGCCCGGGCGACAGCCGGTTGAGCTCACGCGGCCAGCCGGCGTCCTGGGGCACTGGCGGCGCGGAGGCCGCGAGGCCGTCGCACAGCTCGAGCCATGCGGAGAACGGGGTGCGGCCGGCAGCGTCCGCGCCCGTCGCCGCGGCGACGGTGCCGCCCGAGGTCTCGACCCGGTGCGTCAGCTCCGCGATGAGGCTCGACTTGCCGATGCCGGCCTCCCCCACGAGCACGACGACCTGCCCGTCCCCGCGGGCTGCCGTGTGCCACAGGCTCGTCAGGCCGGCGACCTCCTCGGCGCGTCCCAACAGCCGCGGCCGGGGGCTGCGGGCGACCCCGGCCTGGGCTCGCGCGTGCGCCGCTCGGGTGGGCACCGACGGCCGTACCCCCAGCTCGGACGCGAGCCGGTCAGCGAAGTCGCGCGACGCCAACACGGCACTGGCGCGGTCCCCCGCCAGCAGCAGCCGTTGCAGCAGCGACCGGTGCGCGTTCTCGTCGATCGGGCACAGCCGGCACAGCTCGCGGTTGAGCCGGACCGCCTCGGACAGGTCACCGTCACGCTCGGCGGTGTCGGCCCGCTCGACGAGCGCGTCGAGGGCCGCGCGCCGGCGTTCGTCGCGGGCCGACGCCGCCCACTCGTCCGCGAGACCGGGCAGCAGGTGTCCCGCGATCGTCGCGTCGTCCTGCAGCGCGTCGACCCAGATGTCGTCCTCCACGAGCCCGACCCCGGAGCGGGTGGCCTCAACGTACCGGCCGGCCGGCCCCCACGATCGGTGAACGGCCCACAGCGCCGTCCGCAGGTTCGCGAGCGCACGATCGTTCGGCATCTCGGGCCACAGGCTGGCGGCGACCTCCCGGCGGGGATGGGGACCCGGGTGCAGTGCCAGCCAACCGATCAGGGCGCAGGCGCGCCCGCCGGGGGGCATGGCAACCGCCGCGCCATCCACCTCAGCCTCCAGGCGGTCAACTATCCGCAGCCGAAGCATCTCCTCAGGATAGTCCCGTTCTGCCCCGGATTGACGGTCGATTGACGCCGCGTCGACGGACCCGGCCGATCGTGGAGAGATGACCTACCGAAAGGAACACCCATGACCACCCAGTCCCACCCGTCCTCCACCCAGCAGCAGGCACGCGAGATCGACCCCGATCGCCTCGACGAGCTGCTCGGCCGCATCATCGGTGACCTGGGTGGCACCATCAGCGCCGGCCTGGTCGTGATCGGCGACGAGCTCGGCATCTACGCCGCGATGCGCGGCGGCGAGCCGGTCAGCACCGAGGAGCTCGCACAGCGCACCGACACGTCGCCCGTCTACCTGTCCCCCTGGCTGGCCAACCAGGCCGCCGGCGGCTACATCGAGTACGACCGCGAGACGGGTCTCTGGTCGATGACGCCCGAGCAGGAGGCTGCTCTTGCCGACCCCGACAGCCCGGCGTTCTTCACCGGCAGCATGCAGCTGGCACTCGCGGCACTCCGGGACGTACCGACGATCGAGGACCGGTTCCGCTCCGGGCAGGGATTCGGCTGGCACGAGCACGACGGTCTGCTGTTCACGGGCACGGAGCGCTTCTTCCGGCCGGGGTACGCCGCCAACCTCGTCGACAGCTGGCTGCCGGCGATGGAGGGCATGATCGCGAAGCTCGACCAGGGCACCGACGTCATCGACGTCGGGTGCGGGCACGGCGCCTCTACGATCCTCATGGCGCAGCACTTCCCGCGCTCGCGGTTCGTGGGGATCGACTACCACGAGGGCTCGATCGTCGTGGCTCGCCGCCGTGCCGAGGAGGCCGGCGTGACGGACAGCGTGACGTTCGAGGTGGGCGATGCCGCCGACCTGCCGGCCCGAGCCGCGGGCCTGGTCACGATGTTCGACTGCCTGCACGACATGGGCGACCCGGACGGCGCTGCCCGAGCGGTGCGCCGCTGCCTCGCCGATGACGGGACATTCATGCTCGTCGAGCCGATGGCCGGTGACCACATCGAGGACAACCTGCATCCCATCGGGCGCGTGTTCTACGGCGCCTCGACGTTGGTCTGCACGCCCTCCTCGCTCGCCCAGCCCGGGCAGCGGGCACTGGGCCCGCAGGCCGGTCCCGCCGTGCTCACGTCGTTGCTCGAGGACGCCGGCTTCAGCCGGGTCCGCGTCGCCACCACGACACCGGTCAACCTCGTGATCGAGGCGCGGCCCTGACCCGATTCCGACGGCCGCCGTCCAGGGCTGGGCCCGAGGCTAGGCAGCAGTTCTGCCGGCTGCGATCCCCGCAGGACGCCCGGCTCGGTATCGTGAACGGATGCGAACCAAGCCGGGACGTCCGCGACAGCTCTCCGTCGATCAGATCATCGACGCGGTCCTGGCCGAGGGGCTCGCGACGTTCTCGATGCCGCAGATCGCCCGACGCCTCAACGTCGCCCACTCGGGCCTCTACCGCTACGTCGACAGCCGTGAGCACCTGCTCGTCCTCGCCATGGACCGGATTGCGCGGGAGGCACCGTGGCCCTCCATCGACCTGGACTGGCGCGAGGAGATTGCCGCGATCGGCGAGACCCTCTGGGGGTTGTGCCAGCAGTACGCCGGCTACGACGTCGCGGCCGTGACCGCCCGCAACGTCTCCCCCGGCTTCGTGGAGAAGCTCACTCCCCACGTCGAGTCGCTCGTCGGGCACGGGCTCGACCTGGTCGATGCCACGGCGGCGATCGATTTCATCCGGACCCTGGTGCTCAACTGCTCGATCGATGCGACGCGCATGCACAACCTGGCCACCGAGCAGGACGTGCCCGAGCACACGATCCCGGGGTTCGAGGACCCCGAGAAGTGGGCGGGCCGTGGCTGGTACCAACGACACCTCGACACGCATCTCGACGGTCTGGCGCAGCGACTGGCCTGAACGCCGCCTCCCGGTGCGTGCGTCGTGGCTCAGCCTCGTGAGCCGGACCGGCCGGCCGTGGCGGAGGTCGGCAGGGTGTACGTGTGCGCGGCCACCGCAGCGGCAGCGTCATCCAGGGTCCCCTTCGCGGGGCGGTGCCTGCCCATCGCGACGGCCATCAGGACACCCAGGACGCTGAAGACGACCATCAGCCAGGAGGCCGCAGCGAGCCCGGACGCGAGCGCGTCCCCCTTCGCAGCGCCGTCGTCGGTCTGGTTGCCGATCACGGTGCCGTAGATCGTGGCCGCCAGCGCGGTCGCGACGGCCGCGCCGACGTACCGCGCCATGTTGGAGACACCGGAGGCGCCGCCGACCTGGTTCTCCGGGACGGAGGCTGTCGCGGCCGACGACGCAGGACCGTTGGACAGGCCCATGCCCACCGCGATGGCGACCAGCGGGAGCAGGAACGCACCGTACGTCCACGATGCGTCGACCAGCCCGACGACCACGAAGCCGATCGTCGTGAGGATGAAGCCGGCACAGACCGTCTGCCGGCCACCGATCCGCACCGCCAGACGCGGCACCAGCGGCGCCACCACGACCAGGCCAACCGTGGCTGGCAGCGTTGCCAGGCCGGCCTCGAGCGGGCTGAAGCCGAGGGAGGAGGGGTCCTGGAAGTACAGGCTGAGCAGGTACATCAGCCCGTTGATCGTGCCGGCACCGATCAGGATCGCGATGGTCGAGCCGACCAGGACCCGGTTGCGCAGGAGGGCCAGGTCCAGCAGTGGCACCGCGACCTTCTGCTCGACAACGACGAACCCCATCGCGGCCGCGATCGTGATCGCGAAGCAGCCCAGGGTGGCGACCGAGAACCATCCCCAGTCACCGCTCTTGGAGACCCCGAGGATCAGGGGCGTCAGCACCAGTGCGATGAGCAACGTGCCGGCGTAGTCAATCGTCTCGGGACGGTCCGGGTCCCTGGACTCGGAAACGGTCGCCGACGTCATGAAGATGCAGACGACCGCCACGCCGGCGTCGACCCAGAACAGTCCCTGCCATCCGGTGAGGTCGACGAGCACCCCGCCCAGCAACGGCCCGGCGGCAGCACCGACGGCCGCGGCGGCGCCCCACAGGGACACCGACCGCAGCTGCGAGTCATCGTCGTTGGCGACCGTCAGGAGGCTGAGACCACACGCGAGGATCGTCGCCCCGGCCGCGCCCTGGATGACGCGCCCGGCGATCACCATGCCGCCTGATCCCGCCAGCGCGATCATCAGGCACGACCCGACGAACAGGAGCAGGCCCAGCTGGAAGACCCGCTTGCGCCCGAAGACGTCGCCCAGCGACCCCGCGGTCACGATGACGGCGGCGCCGACGAGCGAGTAGCCGGTCACCGCCCACTGCAGCGTCGCGACCGAGGTGCCAGTGTCCCTCGAGATGGCCGGCAGGAGGATGCTGACCGCCGAGGTGTTCGCGTTGACGACCAGCGTCGAGATGCACGTGACGACCAGGACGCCACGCGCCCCGGTGCTGATCTGTGCGACATCGCTCATGCGCCTACCTCTCCGCGTGACGACCCACGACCGCGCCACGCTCACCACGCTAGGGATCCACGCCGCGGCAGCCCTCACCCACTACGGGCGAGGGAGCCCCGCCGAAGATCTGTCACTCCCCGCTTGTCGGGCCACGGACGTGGCAGCAGACTGTAGGAGCCGCCCGTCCGGGGCGGTCAGCCACTTCGCACCCAGGAGGACGTATGACGACCACCCCCGAAGAGCCGCTCAACGACGACGACATCACCAGCAGCCCGGCAGGCGGCACGCCGGCTCCCGGAGGCGACGCCGACGGCACGGACGGCGGTGACGCCGACGGCACCGATGGCGACGCCACGGACACGACCGACGGCGACACCACGGACTCCGACGGCACCGACGGCGACGGGGCGGACTCCGACGGCACCGACGGCGACGCCAAGGACACCACGGACGGCGACGCGTCCTGACCGTGCCCAACTCCGCGCTCGACCTGCTCAGCGGGGACGCCCAGACCTTCCTGACGAAGGTCTGGGCGTCGCGGGTGCACCTGCACCGCGCCGATCCTGAGCTGCTCGCCCTGCTGTCGTTGGACGACATCGACACGCTGCTCACGTCCTCCGCGATCCGTACCCCGTCCATCCGGCTGGCCCAGGACGGGGCCGTGCTGCCCGAGTCCTCCTACACCCGCGGGGCGACCCTCGCCGGCAAGCCGCTGACCGGCCTGGTGGACTCCCGCAAGGCGCTGGCCCTGTTCGAGGGGGGCGCCACGATCGTCCTCCAGGGACTGCACCGCTACTGGCTGCCGATCACCCGGCTGGTCGCCGAGCTCGAGCTCGAGCTCGGGCACCCGTGCCAGGCCAACGCCTACCTCACCCCGCCCGGCGCCCAGGGTTTCGCGGTGCACTCGGACACCCACGACGTGTTCGTGTTCCAGACCGCCGGCTCGAAGCAGTGGGAGGTCCACGGCCCCGACGGGGCCGAGGACGTGCTCCTGGAGCCCGGGCTGTCGATGTACCTGCCCACCGGCACCCCGCACGCCGCGCGTGCGCAGGACACCGTCTCGCTGCACGTCACGATCGGCATCAACCAGCTCACGTGGCGCGGTCTGCTGGAGCGCAGCGTCGCCGACCTCGTCGCAGCGGTGCCCGACCAGCACCTGCCGGCCGGATATCTCGACGATCCCCGACCGCTCGCCGACGAGCTCGCCCACCAGCTCGAGTCGCTGGCCGCTCAGATCCGCGAGGTCGACGCGGGCACGGCGGTCGAGACCGAGATCCGTCGGTTCCTCACGACCCGCAGCCCCCGCCTCGCAGGGGGGCTGCACGACGTCCTGTCCGCTGACTCGATCGCCGACGACACGCAGCTGCGCCGCCGGCCCGGTCATCCGTGCGTGCTGATCGCGCGTGGCGACAGGGTCGAGGTGCTGCTGGGTGACCGCTCCCTCGACATGCCCGGCTGGCTGCGGCCGGCCCTGGACGAGCTGCGCACACGCGACGAGCTCACTGCTGCCGATCTGGCCGACACTCTCGACCCGCAGAGCCGGCTCGTGCTCTGCCGCCGCCTCGTCCGGGAAGGATTGCTCGAGGTCGTCCGGTGACCTCGCGCGACCCCGCGTTCCGCTGCGCCACCACCAGCCAGCGGCGCGAGGAACCCGCCACCGGCACGGCGTCGAACGTACGCGCGTTCCTGCTGGTCGAGCACCCCGGACCGTGGGGCGTCAACGCGCTGCGCGACGCCCGGCTGCCTGACGGGCTGGGCGAGGCTGTGCTCCGCGCGGCCGCCTCGGCGCGGGTCCGGCCACTGCTCGTGCGCCGGCCCGACCGCAGCACCCATCCGGAGGGAATCCGGGTTTTCGCGGCATTCGCGCACCCTTCCCGTCCTTGGATGCAGACCACGGTGCTGACCGATCCCCACCAGCTGCTCGCCCTCGACCTGGTCGCGTTGGGCGCGGGCCGCTCCCCCGGCCTGACGCCGTTCGACGGAAGACTGTTGTGCGTCTGCACGCACGGTCGCCACGACGCGTGCTGCGCCGAACGCGGTCGTCCGGTCGCTGCGGCCCTGGCGGCGACCCACCCGGACGACACCTGGGAGGTGTCGCACATCGGGGGCGACCGGTTCGCGGGCAACATGCTGGTGCTCCCCGAGGGGCTGTACTACGGACGCCTCGACGCCGCGTCCTCGCTTGCGATCGCCGATCGCCTCGCTGCCGACGAGCTCGACCTCGACCATCTGCGCGGACGTTCGTCGTATGCGATGCCGGTCCAGTTCGCGGAGATAGCGCTGCGACGGGAGCTCGGCGAGGCCCGGATGGACTCCGTACGACTCGTGTCGCGCCGGATCAGCGCCGGCCTGACCGACGCAGTCTTCGAGGTCGACGGCGTCCGGTGGGCGGTGCAGGTCCGCACGGCGCCCGGCGCCTACCAGCTCCAGCTCACCTGCCGCGCCACGCGGGACAACCCGGTGCCGCTGCACGAGCTGGTGGCCATCAGCAGGAGCGACTGACCTCGAGGGCTCAGTCCGTCGTGGCCGAGACCAGCAGATCGTCCGCGAGCAGGCTCAGCCCCACGCGGTCCCCGATCCGCAGGTCCTGCACGGTCGCGGACGGTGTCTGCACGATCAGCTCCGTGCCCTCGACGAGTCGTGCCGTGACCCTCGAGAACGAGCCGAGGAAGCTGATGTGGACGACGGTGGCGTCGTCCCCGCCAGCGGCCACCTGCACCTGCTCGGGGCGCACGAGTGCGACGCCGCGTCCGCCGTGGACGGACCCGTCGAGCGTGGTGACCGACGTCCCGAGCAACGTGGCACGTCCGCCCTGCACCTCGCACGGGACGCGGTTCATGAGCCCGACGAACGAGGCGACGAAGGCACTGCCCGGCCTCGAGTAGAGCGCCTCCGGGGCGTCGAGCTGTTCGAGCCTGCCTTGGCTCATGACGCCGACCCGGTCCGCGATCGCCAGCGCCTCCTCCTGGTCGTGGGTGACGAACAGGGTCGTCGTACCCACCTCCAGCTGGACCCGTCGGATCTCGTCGCGCAGCTGCGCCCGCACCTTCGCGTCCAGGGCCGACAGCGGCTCGTCCAGGAGCAGCACCGACGGCTCGATGGCGAGTGCACGCGCCAGCGCCACACGCTGCTGCTGCCCCCCGGACATCTGTCCGGCGTACTTGTCCTTCTGCGACGACAGCCCGACCAGGTCCAGCACCTCACCGGCCCGGGCCCGGCGTCGCGTCGAGTCGTGCCCCCGCAGCTTGAGGCCGAACTCGACGTTCTGCTGGGCCGTCATGTGCGGGAACAGGCTGTACGCCTGGAACACCATGCCCATGTCGCGCTTGTTGGCCGACACGTCCGTGACGTCACGGTCGCCCACCACGACGCGACCACTGTCGGGCTCGTCGAGTCCGGCGACGATGCGCAACGCCGTCGTCTTCCCGCAGCCGGAAGGACCCAGCAGAGCCACCAGCTCACCGGGGGCAAGGGTCAAGGACAACCCGTCCAGCGCGGTGACGGTCCCGAATCTGCGTCGCAGGTCCTCCAGACGTACCTCGAGGCCCTCCCGCGCGCCGGTCGACGTGGCGATCATGACTCATCCTTCTTTCGCAACGGGTGGTGCCATCAGGTCGAGGGCCGGCGCGGTGCGGCGTGCGCCACGCCGCCGGCCCACCAGGGACAGCAGGATCAGCAGCACGAAGGCGAACACCAAGGACGCCAGGGAGGCCGCGACCGACGTCTGGCTGTCGCTCTTGCCCAGCAGGTTGATGACGACCTGCAGGTTGGTGTAGCTCAGCAGCGAGGCGAGGGTGAACTCACCGAGCACGAGGGCCACCGAGATGAAGGCCGCCGACAGCAGCGCAGCCCCGATGTTGGGCACGATGATCCGGGTGATGACGGTGAACCAGCCGGCGCCGAGACCCCGGGCGGCCTCGGACAACGTGACGACGTCGATCGACGCCAGGCCGGCGTCGATCGAGCGGTAGGCGTACGGCAGCACCAGCACGACGTACGCGAAGGTCAGGGTGAGGCTCGAGTCGCCCAGGAAGTAGGTCACCCAGGCGTAGACACCCTTGAGTCCCACCACCAGGACGATCGCGGGGATCGTCAGCGGCAGCAGGCACAGGAACTCGACGATCCGCGACATGCCGGGAACCCGCAGCCGGACCCAGACCATGGTGGGCACCAGGAGCACCAGCATCAGGACGACCGTCAGCAACGAGAGCTCCAACGACGTCACGATGGCGCCCCGCAGATCGGGGTCCTGGCCGAGCTGTCTCCAGAAGTCGAGAGTGCGCCCGCCGGCCGGCACCCGGACGCTGTAGGCGGCCATCGAGCCCAGCGGGACCAGGAAGAACAGGCCCAGGACGGTGAGCACCACGACGCGGAACGCCTGCAGCCGGCGATGCGCGCGCACGCGTGCCGTGGTCATCGCAGCCACCTAGAGGTCCGGCGCAGGAGCAGGGCGTACATCGTCATGACGACGACGACCACGACGATCATGTCCAGGGCCAGCGCGAAGGCCAGGTGACTCTGGCCCAGGACGATCTCGCTGGTCAGGGCGTTGCGGATGAGCAACGGCAGGATCGGGCTGCCCTGGCTCACGAGGGCGGCTGCCGTCGCGTACGCGGCGAAGGCGTTCGCGAACAGCAACAGGGTCGACCCGAGGAACGCCGGCAGCAGCAGCGGACCGGCGACGTACCGCCAGAACTGCCAGGTGGACGCACCCAGGCTCTCGGCAGCCTCACGCCACTGCGACCGCATGCCGTCGAGGGACGGAAGGAACACGATGACCATGAGCGGGATCTGGAAGTAGGTGTAGACCAGCGTCAGCCCCTTCAGGCCGAACAGCCAACCGCTGCCGAACAGGTCAACGCCGAGGACGTCCCGACCGGCCTCGGTCACGACACCGGAGAACCCGAGCGTCGCGATGAATGCGAATGCCAGGGTGACTCCGCCGAACTGCGCCAGCACCCCGCACGCACTCGTCACGGAACGTCGGAGCGTCCCGTCCGGTCTGCCCGTCACCACAGCGTACGCCAGCAACGCGCCCAGCACGGCCCCGATGATCGCGCTCTCGGCGGACAGCTCGATGCTGCGCCACAGCGTGCGCAGCACGACCTCGTCGCCGAGGGCCCGGATGTTGGACAGGCTCGCTCGGTCCTTCTCGACGAAGGCTCCCACCACCACGGAAACTGTGGGGATCAGCAGGAATATCGTCAGGTAGCCGAGGAACGGCACCAGGCCCAGGACCGGGACCAGGCGCCGTACGCCTCGGCTCACGGCTGTCGGCCCATTCAGCCGGCGACCTTGGACCAGTTCTTCGACAGGTAGTCAGCCGCGGTCTTGGTCTGCTTCTCGGTGAGCAGGACCGGATCGCCCTGCACCGCGGGCAGCTTGTCGTACGCGGCGGCGTCGAGCGTCCCGTCCGACTTCATCGCGTCCGCGCGGACCGGGCGCGCCCCGCCGCCGAGGAAGAGGTTCTGCCCGTCGTCGGAGTAGAGGAACTCCTGCCACAGGCGGGCCGCAGCGGGGTGCGGCGCATCCTTGTTGATGGCCTGGTAGTAGTAGCCGCCGACCGCGGCGCCCTCGGGCACCACGACCTTCCAGGACGGCAGCTTCGCGGTCTCGGCCGTGTTCGTGTAGTCCCAGTCGATGACGACCGGAGTCTGACCTGACTCGATCGTCGCCGGGGTCGGGTCGACCGGCAGGAAGTTGCCGGCCTCCTTCAGCTTGCCGAAGTAGTCCACGCCGGGGGCGACGTCGTCCGCCGATCCACCGTTGGCGATCGCCGCCATCACGACGCCACTGAACGCAGCACCGGCCTGGGTCGGGTCACCGTTGAGCGCGACCTTGCCCTTGAACTTCGCCCCGAGCAGGTCGTCCAGGCTCGTGACCTCGGGGACCTTCTTGGTGTCGAATCCGACCGACATGAATCCGCCGTAGTCGTTGACCCAGGTGCCGTTCGCGTCCTTGAACTGCTTGGGGACCGAGTCGAAGGTCGCCACCTTGTAGGGCGCGAACATGTCGGTGTTGGCCAGAGCGACGGACTGGCCGAGGTCGAACACGTCCGGCGCCCGCTTCGTGCCCTTGAGGGTGTTGGCAGCGTTGATCTCGTCCTGGCTGGCTGCGTCCGGCTGCGCGGACGTGACCTTGATGCCGTACTTGTCCTCGAACGCCGTGATGATCTTGCCGTAGTTGGCCCAGGTCGGCGGCAGGGCGATGACGTTGAGCGTGCCCTCCTTCTTGGCCGCCTTCACCAGCGCGCTCATGCCCCCGAGGTCCTTGGCGGACGTCGCGCTCGCGGCCTCGGTGGTGCTGTCGGACTTCTTGTCCGGCGGACCCCCGCAGGCCGCGAGTCCCAGCGCGGCGAGAGAGATGACGACGGCGGCACTTCGAATGGTTCGCTTCATGGCAGGTCTCCAGTTCTGGGTCCCCGGACGGGACCCGCACAGGCTGCCGGGCCCAGACATCCGGACCTGACAACGTGTCTGTACGTGGAGTGAACAGCACGCAACGGCCTTCAGCAAGCAGGCTGGCCGAACCCGGGTCGTCGAAAACACTGCCTCGGCTGGCGCCGGGTACCGATCAGGCGCGCTGGAGCGGGCGATCCGGGTCAGCGGTCCACGCGTTCATCGACCCGTCGTAGTCGTCCTACATCCGGTTCGAAGCATCGATGCCGAACGAGACCTGGCAGTCCGACTTTCCCCCAAGCACTTCGTGCAGGAAGGTGCCCCCACCGTCCGCCTCGCCGGCATCGGACGCCAAGGCCGCCGCAAGGCCGAGCTCCGCCACCTCGACATCACCCAGAAGAATGGCAAACCGAACCACCCCACCACCCAGGGCAAGGTCGAACGATTCCAGCAGACGTTCAAGAAGTGGCTCCGCGCCAGGTCTGATCAGCCAGCCACGATCCCCAAGCTCCAAGCCCTGCTGGGCGAGTTCATCGACGTATACAACCACCGCCGACCCCACCGATCTCTGCCACACCGGGCCACCCTCCGCCACATCGGCGGACGAACCCCCGCCCGAACCCACGTCATCATGCTCATCGACGACCTCCCCGTCCGAGTCGTCAACGCCATCACCGGCGAGCTGCTGCGCGAGCTGACCACCGACACCAGCCGCGACTACCACCCGTGCGGAAAGCCCCAGAAATGACAGAAGACCGAACCCCTTACAGGTTCGGTCTTCCGGGATGTCCTGAGACATCACAACGTCGGGCTGACAGGATTTGAACCTGCGACCCCCTGTTCCAAAGCCCCTCCCCCCGGGCGGTTTGCTCGAAGTTGCCAAAACATGCTCTGACCTGCACCGATGCGCCCGGAGTCCGCCCTCGCATTGGACGGTACATGCCTCGATATGCGCCCATTTGCCCGAATAAGTGGTGATTAAGTGGTGAGTGTAGTCGACCGTGCATTGTGGTCGGACGGGCTTCTTGACCATCGCTTCCGCGAGGTCGGACAGGTCCGCCAACCACTCCCGTTCGCGGCCCTGCTGCGGCCAGGAGCAGAGCCTCTTCAGGTGGCGATCGACACGCTGATACCTCGGCATTTTGTCGACCAACCCAAGTGCTAAGACGCTCAGCTCAGTGTTGTCACGAGCTGGCCCCTCGAGGCCGTTCGCTCGTCTGCCTTGGCCGTGCCGAAGCGTCCGGTAGCCGTGTTCCATTAAGACCCCGGAAAGATCACTGGCCTCGGTCACATCGCCGGGATTTCACCTTTCCAGCGATATCTTGCCCAGCGACTTGAGGAGCCACGGACCCGGTCGAGCCGGAGAATGATTCGCACCTGGTGCTCGCTCCAGATCCGGCTGAACGACCCGCGGCACCGATTGTCGGCAACGCTCGAAAATGAAGCCGATTCGACGCTCGAAAACGAGGCCACCGGTTCGTTGATTTCTAGTCTGCCGTGTCCTGGGTTCTGATGCTGGGCAACGTGTTGATCCCGCGGTTGCGTAGCCGGTAACTGGCGCCCTTCAGCGTGAGGACGTCGGCGTGGTGGACGACGCGGTCGATCATTGCTGCGGCCACTGCCTGGTCGCCGAAGACACCGCCCCAGCCGCTGAAGGGCAGGTTGCTGGTCAGGATCAGCGAGGCGTGTTCGTAACGAGACGAGACGAGTTGAAAGAACAAGTTCGCTGCGTCTTGCTCGAAGGGCAGGTAGCCGACCTCGTCGACAATGATCAGTCCGTAGCGCCGCAGCCGTGCGAGCTCTTGCGGTAGCCGTCCGGCGCGGTGGGCGTCGGTGAGCCGGGTGACCCACTCGGTCGCGGTCGCGAACAGGACCCGGTGGCCGTGGTGCGCGGCAGCGATGCCCAGGCCGGTAGCCAGGTGGGTCTTCCCGGTGCCCGGTGGGCCCAGGAGCACGACGTTGCGTGCTTCGGTGAGGAACCCGCCCGAGGCGAGTGCGGCAACCTGCTGACGCACCGCTGGTTGAGCGTCCCAGTCGGTATGTCACGCGTCGCAACGAGCAGTTGCCGGACCAGTGGCTCGAACGGCGCAAACGCTGTCGGCGCGCCGGCCTCTCGTACTTCGGTGGCCGGTCCGAAGCCAACGCCCGCTCGACCGCCGACCTCGCTACACCCAGGTCCCGTGCGACCTGACGCTGCGGAACACCGTCCGCAACCAGCCGCCGAATCAAAGCCCAATCCTCCACTGAGATCACCCATCCAATCTGTCTGGGTGGCCTCGTTTTCGCCCGTCGCTATGGCCTCGTTTTCAAGCGTCGTCGACACCGATAGTCGCCGCATGGGGATCAGGTGCAAGAGCCGACCGCATCGCAGCAGTAGTCGACATGCATCACGGTCTATCGGCGCTCGCTACAACCAAGTTCGGTCATCCCCAGCATCCGCTGTGCTTTTGAAAGGATCTGCGACCATGCCGTGGTCCCCTCCATGAGCGAGGTGAGCCGAGGACTGCACGGGATCACATCGCGACCGCTGGCAATCGGCATCGGTGCGCCCCGCGGATGCGACCGTCAGCCCACAGGACCGACGAGCGCAGCCTGAAGCCCTTGCCGGATTACTACCCGTAATCCCGCCGGTGTCGGCGCTCACTGCCAAGATGGACGAGTGGACGGTCGCCAATGACTGCCCGGCCGCCCGTCCCGTTGACGGCTCGCAGAAGAGGAGACGACGTGCACGCGGCCGCCGAACAATGTCTCCCCTTGCCAGCGTTTCGTGAGTTGATTGACAAGAAGGCCAAGTGGCAGGTCGACCAGTTCCTGTTTGGGCGCAAGAACGGAGAGCGACCGACACTTCAGATCAAGCGTTTCATTGAGGGCATCATCTCGGCTGACTACCACGGCCGAACACTCATCGAACTCATCCAGAACGCCCACGACGCCCACGGCAAGGACGCCGTGAACGGCCAGATTCGAGTCATTCTTGACGAGACCGAAGGGCCATTTGGCACTCTGTACGTCGCCAACGGCGGGCACCCCCTCACCGACCGAAACTTCGCCGCGATGGTCGACGTCGCGGTGAGTGACAAACCTCCGAGCGAAGGCATCGGTAACAAGGGCGTCGGCTTCAAGAGTGTCCTCCAATTCAGCGAGTGCCCGGAGGTGTACAGCCGATCCAGAGATGACGCGAACGACTTCGATGGCTTTACGTTCCGATTCGGCACGCACGGCGATTTCGTCGACCTTGCCGCTCGCTGGGCACCGCGCGAGGACGGACTGGCCGCCGAGTTGGCGGAGAACGTTTCCACCCTCACCTTGACCTTTCCTCTGATGAATGTGCCCCAGCGCACGACTGATCTCGGTGACGCCGGCTTCTGTACCGTGATCCGTCTTCCGCTGAAGTCAGAACGTGCCCTTGAGGACGCGCGAGGCGAGCTGGAAGCGGTTGAGGGCAGCGGCGTGCCTATGCATCTGTTCCTCGACCGGATCGAGACGATCGATCTCATCACGATAAAACCGGACGCCGAGGCGAGCATCTCGCTAACGCGCTTGGTCGAGGACATCGACAGAACTCGAGGCCTGACACGGTCGCTACTCCAGGACGACAGTGAGTTCGTCGTCGCCCGGCGAACAATCCCCGAGTCGACGGTGCTAAAGGCGATTGAGGCCACCCGCCACGCGGGGGCTCATTTGCCAGGATGGGATCAATGGGAGGGTGACGCAGAGGTCGTCCTGGCGCTTGCAGCAGGTGACCCACTGGACTCGCCGAGGCTCTACAACTTCCTGCCGATGGGCAACCGGGTTGAATGCCCGTTGCCCGTGTATCTCCAGGCCCCGTTTTTCTCCAGTCTGGACCGACGCTCGCTGGACGAGACCTACCCCATCAACGACCTATTCCTAGGTGAGGCCGCCGCGCTTGCCGCAGACCTCTTGATTTCTGCGACTGAGGGGCATGTCGAGTTGCCACCCGGAACACTGGTCGATCTGGCATGTTGGTCCAAGGGCCACCTCCCACGCCTGGTAGCTGCGATGGAGGATCGGTCCCGTCCCCTGGCAGGTGTGGCCTTCCTTCCCTCACGCGAGGCCGCAACGCCCTCACGTGTATCCGTTGCGGACGGGTCCCTGTGGGAGGCGCACGGCGAACACTTCACCCCCGAGCGACTCAATCCAGAGCAGTTGCGAGGGCTCATTGACCCGGGGCTCGGCTCGACCAGAATCGCAAGGCTCGCGGACCTTTACCTCCAGCTCGGACATGCGGCGAGCTGGCGGACGGCGAGCGAGGCGCTCGTGGCGTTCGCTGAGACATGCGCTCTCCACCTCCAATCGACTGGTGCGAGCCCAGATGAATGGGCAGTGTTCTACGACGAGTTGGCTGCGTCCCTGCCACGATCGGCGCCACTAGCAGGCGCCAAGATCGTGGCAGGGGTAGGTCGCCTACTTCATGCGAACGGAGTACCGGGCAACCCGACGGTCTTCTTCCCGCCCCAACGAGGCGCCACGCCGTCACGAATGCAACCCCCGGAAGCCGTGGCTCACCAACTGGCGTACGTTCGGGATGACATTCCTTGGCGCCTTGACGATCAAAGTTACCGCGAAGGGCGCCATTGGTTGTCGGAGTGCGTCGCCGACTTCGGGTCGGAAGACATTCTCCGGGTCGTCGCCGAAGTGATGGGTGGTCAGCAAGACCTGGGCGAAGCCGACCTCGACGCCTCACTTCGCTACGCGCTCGATGTCTGGCGGGACGCACGAAGTCCCTTGGGGGAGGAGTACTTCCCCACGACGCCCTTCCGCGTTCCGAGTGTCTCAGGGTGGATTGCCGCAGACGAGGCGCACTTCGGCAAGGGCTGGGCAGGAGATGACGCCTGGGTTGACGAGGCATTGGTACGCCTCGTTGAAGCACTTGGTGACGACATCGATCTCGATGGCATACCCGACGGCATTCTCCAACCGCCGTCCGCCTGGGTTGTCGAGGAGGACCTCGACGCTATGCGCGAGTTCTTGGAGAGAGCCGGTGTACGCCACGGACTCTGGCCGATTGAGATGGAGGGCGCCCGGTGGAACGTATACGGATCGACCATCAACAGCCCCACTTCACTCCCTCGCTTCAACCTGCCCGGGTGGGTTCCATCTGGACTGCGCGAGACGTGGCTCGACGCGGCAGACCAATGGCGCGGCCGACCCGCCACATACACAAGCGTCGAATACCGGATGGTCCACATCGCACGTCTTCCCGGCCAGTCAGAGTGGAATGACTTCTCGACTCGTGCCCAGGAGATATTTGGCGAATTGGTGCTAGCCGGGCTGGACCGATGGGAAGACCTCGCACTCGATGCGCGCTTCGAACGTCCTCAAAGTGGAGATGTCGCGACCTGGCCATCCTTCGTGGCCACCTTCCTGTTGACTTCTCCGTGGTTCCCTCAGCGAGAGCCCGGTGATCGGACGACGGTAACGCTCACGTCGATTGCAAATGCCTGGTGGGTCGAGGGCGACGCTCCGCCGTACCTGCCGGCGCCGTCCCCGCATCTCCGCCGTTCTGTTGGGTCGCGCGGCATCGAAAGGCTGCGGGCGCTGGGGGCACGACATTGGGACGCGGAAGACTCTGCTGTGGCCCGCATCGAGTACCTCGCGGAACTGATCAGCCAAGATGGGGCCTGGGTGCGAGGAACCCGCGCCGAGTACGAACGTAGTTGGGTCGACTTTCTCGCCGACCCGACAGGTGATCAGCCTCGTGGCGTCTTGGTCGAGCGGCTGGGGGCTGTCGAGCTGGCCGAGATCGCTGACGACGGCGAGACAATTTACTACGCCGTTCCAGATGTGCCGCAGGCTGCGCTTCTGGCCCAACTTCCTTTGCCTCGACTCGGTTTCACCGATCGCTCCTTGGCCCGACGAGTCGGTCGCTACGTGTCTGAGACTGCTCCGAACCGATTCAGGTCTGTGGCCGACGCCGAGATCAAAGTCCGCTGGACGGAACCGACGAGCCAAGGTCCACTTTTGGACTTGCTCGGGGACTGGTTCGAGACGCTCGTCCTATTGGTGCTTTCGCACCAGCAGGGTGTGCTCAGTCGCGGTTCCAGACAGCTCGGGCAGGCAGCGCATAGGTTGAGGACAACAAACCTCATGCGTGTGACTGAGTTCTCGACCAGCGTGGACGGATACCAGGTTCAAGATCCTCAGGGCCAGTTGTCCTGCTGGGTCGAAGGCGATGACGGGCGTGGAGTCGTGCTCGTTCGACACGCGCAGGGCCTGACAAGAATCGAGCTCGCGGAGCGAGCTGCCGAGGGCATCACCCAAGCCGTAGGAGCCCCAACAGTCTTCAAGGATCTCCGGCTCGCGCTGGTCGACCTACGAGGTGCCGTACGCGGGGGCACCCCGTCCAACGCTGATCTTGCGACCGCACTCCGACTACCGGAGGCCGACGTAGAGCTTGCCCGTGCCGAGCGGGGTGCCGTTCGGCCTGACACCTCGGCCTTGGTGACCTTACTCGCGACAGTGGCACCAGACGTCGCGGAAGAGCTCCGCGACTCGCTCGAAATACCGACTGATCGAAATGAGATGCGGGCCTGGCTCGATTCACGGCTCTCGGGGACCACGGTCGATGCTGCTGCCGTCATGAGTTACTAGGACCGTGGCTGGACGACCGGCCCCATCGAGGACGGGCTCGTCTCTCTCACCGACGCAAACGAGGGGCTCCGCGCCCTCGGATTGGAGCCGGTGACAAACGCTGAAGCACAGGTGCGCGAGTTCGCAGCCTTCGTCGCGGCGCGTAGGTCTCTACTTACTGACGCGTTG
>JAOPXL010000136.1 GCA_025965175.1 Aeromicrobium sp. | reverse complement strand
CGCCGGTGAGGGACCCGTCGCCGACCAGCGCGACCACGGTGCCGGGCAGCCCCAGCAGCCGCTTGGCCTTGGCCAGCCCCTCGGCGTAGGACAGCGCGGTGGAGGCGTGGGAGTTCTCGACCCAGTCGTGCTCGGACTCGGCGCGGCTCGGGTAGCCCGACAGGCCGCCCTCGGTGCGCAGCGCGCCGAACTGTCCCGCGCGTCCCGTCAGCATCTTGTGGACGTACGCCTGGTGGCCCGTGTCCCACACGACCCGGTCGGCGGGCGACTCGAAGACCCGGTGGATCGCGATGCCGAGCTCCACGACACCCAGGTTGGGGCCCAGGTGGCCGCCGTTGGAGGCGACCGAGGTGATCAGCAGCTCGCGGATCTCGGCGGCGAGACGGCTCAGCTCGTCCTCGTCGAGGTCCCGCAGGTCGGCTGGTCCGGACAGGCCCGAGAGAACGCTCACCGGTGCCACCTTCCCGTCATCTGCCATAGGAGTCAGTCTATCGGCGTGCTGAGTGACTGCGCGCCCACGGGAGGTCGACCGGGTCACGGTGTGCCGCCGGGACGGGGCGCGTCGTCGGTGCGCGCCTCGCGGTAGCGGCCCCGCAGGTGGATCAGCGCGTCGGCCGCACCGACCGTGATCGACTCGATCTCCCCCTGGACCAGCGAGCCCCAGCCGACCGACCGGGGTGCCTGGTCCACCAGGCGTACGCCGATCCAGCCCGCGGTCCCTTCGAGCACCGGCCCCCACTCGCTGTCGGTCCACGTGCCCAGCGTGAACGGGCCGCCGGGCGCGGGCGCCGTCCCAGCGAACGCGTCGGCGAGGAAGCGGTGCTCGGCGCCCAGGACGTTGACGACCCACGTCGTGGGCGTGGCGTCCCAGAAGTCCGAGTCGGGATCGACCAGCCCCAGCACCTGCGGGGGCTCGCCGTCCGCGACGAGCACCGACGAGACGGTCAGGCCGTGCCGGTCGCGCCCCTGCCCGGTCGACCAGACCGTGACGGGAGCCGGCATCCGCCCGCGGAGCCGGCGCAACGGATCGCGCTCTCCCTCGGGCGGCACGAACGGGTGGTCGGGATGAATCGTCACGCCGACCAGTGTGCCGGGTGCCCGGGACCTTGACTTAGTTCAAGAGTCGTACTAAACATGGTGCATGGCAGCAGACCTCGTGCTCGGCATCGACTCGTCGACCCAGTCCACCAAGGCGGTCCTGGTCGACGCGAGCGACGGCCGGGTCGTCGCGCAGCAGTCGGCGCCGCATCCGACCGGCACCGCGGTCGACCCGCGCGCCTGGCTCGACGCCTTCGACCAGGCCACCGACGGGCTGCTCCCCCGCGCGTCGGCCATCTCGATCGGCGGCCAGCAGCACGGCATGGTCGCGCTGGACCGAGCCGGCGAGCCCGTCCACGACGCCCTGCTCTGGAACGACACCCGGTCGAGCGCCGCCGCGGTCGACCTCGTGGCGGAGCTCGGCGGGCCGCAGGCCTGCGCCGAGACGGTCGGCAGCGTGCTGGTCGCCTCGTTCACGTCGACCAAGCTGCGCTGGCTCCGCGACCACGAGCCCGAGGCCGCGGCGCGTACGCACGAGGTGCTCCTCCCCCACGACTACGTGTCACGGCACGTCGTCGGCAGCGGCGAGGCGTTCACCGACCGTGGCGACGCGTCGGGCACCGGCTACTTCTCGACCGCCGACGATGCCTGGCGCCCCGATCTCGCCGAGGCAGCAATCGGTCACGCCGTCGGCCTGCCGCGGATCGTGGCGCCGTCCGGCATCGCCGCCAAGACCGCCACGGGACTCGCCGTCGGCGCCGGGACCGGCGACAACATGGCCGCCGCCCTCGCCCTCGACCTGGGGCCGGGCGACGTCGTGGTGTCGATCGGCACCTCGGGCGTCGCCTCGGCCGTGAGCGTGAGCCGCATCGCCGACGGGACCGGCTCGGTGACCGGCTTCGCCGACGCGACGGGCCGCTTCCTGCCGATGGCCACGACGATGAACGCGGCGCGGATCCTCGACCTGCAGTGCCGGTTGCTGGGCGTCGACCACGGCGAGCTGGGTCGCCTGGCCCTCGCCGCCCCGGCCGGGGCCAACGGCCTGACGATCTCGCCCTACTACGACGGCGAGCGGACGCCCAACCGTCCCGACGCGACCGGCACGTGGGCCGGGCTGACCTCCGGCACGAGCCGCGAGGACGTCGCCCGGGCGGCGTTCGAGGCGCTGCTGTGCTCGCTCGCCGACGCCGTCGACCTGCTGACCGGGATGACCGGCGAGACCGCGACCCGCATCCTGTTGGTCGGCGGCGCGGCCGGCAACCCGGCCGTCCACGCTCTCGCCCCCGCGATCCTCGGGGCACCCGTCACCGTGCCGGCACCCGGGGAGTACGTCGCCCTCGGCGCGGCCCGCCAGGCCGCCTGGGCCTGGTCCGGCAGCACCGAGCCGCCGTCCTGGGCGCCACCGCACGCCGAGACGTACACCGCCACACCGAACCCGCTCGTGCGTGAGGCCTACGCACGCCTGCGCGACCGCACGTCCTGACACCCACAACAGATTGGTTGACCATGAGCATCCCCACCCCCACCCGTGACGACAAGTTCTCCTTCGGCCTGTGGACCGTGGCCTACCCGGGCCGCGACCCCTTCGGCGAGCCGACCCGGGCCGACATGGACCCGATCTACGCGCTGGAGAACCTCGCGCGCCTCGGCGCATACGGCGTCAACTTCCACGACGACGACCTGATCCCGTTCGGCTCCGACGACGCCTCGCGCGACGCCATCATCGACCGGTGGAAGAAGGGCCTCGCCGACACCGGGCTCGCCGTGACGACCGCGACGACCAACCTGTTCACCCACCCGGTCTTCAAGGACGGTGGCTTCACGTCCAACGACCGCGACGTCCGGCGCTTCGCGATCCGCAAGGTCATGCGCAACATCGACCTCGCCGCCGAGCTCGGCGCCAAGGTGTACGTCTGCTGGGGCGGCCGCGAGGGCGCCGAGTCCGGTGCCGCGAAGGACGTCGCGGCGGCGCTCGACCGCTACCGCGAGGCGTTCAACGTCCTGGGCGAGTTCGTCCACGACAAGGGCTACGACATCAAGTTCGCGATCGAGCCCAAGCCCAACGAGCCCCGCGGCGACATCCTGCTGCCGACGATCGGGCACGCGCTGGCGTTCATCAACACCCTCGACCGCTCCGAGAATGTCGGCGTGAACCCCGAGATCGGGCACGAGGAGATGGCCGGGCTCAACGCCGCCCACGGCTACGCGCAGGCGATGTGGCAGGGCAAGCTGTTCCACATCGACCTCAACGGACAGACCGGTCCGCGCTACGACCAGGACTTCCGCTTCGGCGCCGGCAACGTGCGCGGCGCCTTCTGGGTCGTCGACACGATCCTCGCCGGCGGGTACGACGGTCCGGTCCACTTCGACTTCAAGACCCCGCGCACCGAGGACGACAAGGGCGTCTGGGTCGCGGCCGAGGCGTGCATGACGAACTACCTGATCCTGCGCGACAAGGTGCAGGCCTTCCGCGCCGATCCCGAGGTGCAGGCGGCGCTGGAGGCGGCCAAGCTGCCCGAGCTGTCGGTGCCGACCCTCGCCGAGGGCGAGGGCTGGGCCGAGCTCGAGCAGGCGCCGCTTGCCGATCCCGACGAGCTCGCGGCCCGCGGTGCGGCGTTCGAGCACCTCGACCAGCTGGCGCTCGAGCACCTGTACGGCGTGCGCTGATCGTGACCGCGACGGGGGCCCCGGCCGGGACCGAGCACCTCCGCCGGCAGAACACCGGTCTGGTGCTGCGGTCCCTGCGGTCCGACGGCCCGGCAACCCGGACCGAGCTGGCTCGGCGGACCGGGCTGGCCAAGGCGACGGTGGGCACGATCGTCGGGACGCTCGAGGCCGGCGGCGCCGTCGCGGAGGACGACTCCGTGCCGTCGGGCCGGGGCCGGCCCGGGCGTCCCGTGACGCTGACGGGTGAGTCGATCATCGGGCTCGGGCTGGAGGTCAACGTCGACTATGTCGCCGCGGTCGCGCTCGACCTGGCGGGCCGGGTCAAGGTCGTCGAGACACGGCCCGTCACCACGGTCGGCACGCCCCCCAGCGCCCGCGAGCTGATCGGACTGGCCACCGACGTGCGGTCCGCGCTGCTCGCAAGCGGCCACACCGTCGTGGGCGCGACCGTCGCCGTGCCGGGCCTCGTGGCGCACGACAACCGCACGGTGTCCTGGGCGCCCAACCTCGGCTGGGACGGGCGGAAGCTCGCCACCGAGCTCGAGACGGCGTTCGGCGAGAGCTGCCCGACGACGGTCGACAACGACGCGAACTGCGCGGCGCTGGCCGAGGCCTCGCACGGCATCGCCGCGGACGTCCGTCACTCGCTGTACCTCACCGGCACGATCGGCATCGGCGCCGGCATCGTGCAGGACGGCCGCCTGATGCGCGGCGGTGCTGGCTTCGCCGGCGAGGTCGGTCACATGCCGATCGGTGACCCCACCGCGACCTGCGGGTGTGGACGGCTGGGCTGCTGGGAGGCCTCGATCGGCCTGCGGGCCATGCTGCACGGGGTCGGGATGCAGGAGCACGCCACTCCCCTGCAGACCGCGACCGCCGTCGCCGAGCGCGCCGAGAACGACCCCGAGGTCCGGGCCGCGCTGCAGGTCCTGGGCCAGCACCTTGGCCGCGGGCTCGCGACGCTGGCCGCGATCCTCGATCCATCGGCGATCGTGCTCGGCGGATACTTCGTACCCCTCGGCGAGCACGTCGTGCCCGCCGCTGCGGCCGTGCTGGCGGAGAGGCTCCCGACCGCCGGCATCCACCTGCCCGAGATCCGGCTGAGCGCCCTGGGCATCCACGCCGCGGCCCTCGGCGCCGCCGAGGACGCGCTCGCCGAGGTGCTCACCGGGGCACTCGCCGTCTGATACGGCGTTCACCCCCCACGGGGGAAGCCCGACGCGCCGCGCATGCGCAGGATGCGGACATGCTGAGGTTGCTGCTCCTGCGCTGGATCCTGCTCGCCGCGGTGCTGGCGATCGCGGCCTTGGTCGTGCCCGACGTGGAGATCGACGGTGGTGTCCTGGGGGTCCTGGGCGCCGCTGCGGTCTTCGGACTCGTCAACGCCATCATCGGCCCGGTCCTGCGACTGCTGTCCCTGCCGATCACGCTCGTGACGTTCGGCCTCTTCGCCCTGGTCGTCAACGGCCTCCTGCTCGCCCTCTCCGCGGGGCTCACGGACAACCTCGACGTCGGTGGACCGCTCAGCACCATCGTCGCGGCCCTGCTCATCAGCATCCTCGACGCGGGGGTGCACGTCGTCACCGGAGCGTTCGGCGATCGGGCATGAGCGTGCTCGGCAGTTGGCTGCACCGGATCGCGGTCCTGGTGCTGCTCGTCGCGGTCTACGCCGTCGTGCCGACGTCAGCCGATGTGCGCGCGAGCTTCCTGGCGCGCCTGGTTACCGTCCTGCTGCTGCTCGCGGCGACGGCCCTGGTCATGGTCCGGCAGCTCCGCCTGGCGGTGCGTGACGGTGATCGTCACATCGACGGCCTGGTGCTTGCCGTCGTGATCATGACGCTTGCGTTCGCGCTGCTCTACTACGTCCTCGAGCTGCGGCACCAGGGCCAGGTGGTCGGCCTCGAGACGCGGGTCGACGCGCTCTACTTCACCCTCAGCACGATGTTGACGGTCGGCTACGGCGACATCCACGCGGAGGGACAGGTGGCCCGCACGCTGGTCCTGATCCAGATGGTGTTCGACGTCATCTTCGTCGCGACGACCGCCGCCGTGGTCAACTCGCGGGTCCGTCACATCGCGACGACCCGGGCCGCGGCAGCCAGGCACGCCGACAGCCCCGAGTGATCCGACTGCGACAGTCGTTTCGCGGAGCTCACTCGGGGTGCGACCTGCGCCCCGGCAGTGACCGCGCCACCGCCACGACACGCCGGCACAGGGCCCGGAGACCCGGGTCCTGCGCGACCACCCGGCCCGTCACGGCCGAGACGAGGAGCACACCGGCGAAGCCGACCAGCCAGGTGGCCACGGTCAGCACGACACCCAGGACGCCGAACTGGGCCGCGGACGAGGAGGCGTAGGCCGGCATCACCAACGTGGACCCGGCCGTGTACGCCACGACACCGAACCCCGTGATCGCCGCGGCGGGCGCCAGCGGCCGCCAGCCGAGTCGCTGGTGCAGGAGGAAGCGCAGCGACCACCACCACAGCAGCCCCGCGAGGAGCACGCGCACGGTGAACGCGAGGACCTCCCAGGTCACGCCCGAGCCGCGGCCCAGGGCCGCACCCAGCAGGGCGAGGAGCTGGAGGCCGGCCAGCCAGGCGACGAGCCAGACGAACGACCTCCGGCGGCTCACCAGGCCGCCCTCGTGGGGCTGGTCCCACACCCGCTCGTACGCCCGCTGTGTCGCTCGGGAGAAGCTGCTGGCCGAGAAGATCGTGATGACGACGCCGACGACCCCCGCCTGCGAGCGGACCCGGGCGGCGTCGACCCCGCCCGTGACGTTCTCCCCCAGCACCGAGGTCTGCGCAGCGCCGACCCCGGTCACTGCTCGCAGGCGCTCGAGGCCTGCGTCCATGACGGTGTCGGGCAGGAAGGCCGCCGCCACCACGAGCAGCGGGAGGAGCGCCAGCAGGGCCTGGGCAGCGAGCGCCATGGACCGGTCGACGACCTCGACCCGCAGCAGCGCCGACAGCAGGCGCCGGACCGTCGTCAGGCGCAGGACCCGCTCGGCATGCGCCCGGCCCCACGCCACGGCAGCAGCGGTCCGGCAGCGGTAGTCGTGGCCCATCACGCCTCAGTGACCATGTCGCTCTCCCGTTGATGGTCCAACGGCCCGTCGGCCTGCCATACGTGGAGCCTGCCGTTCCGCGGGAGCCGGGAGGTCACCCGCGACGGGGGAAGGACCAGAGAGGCCTCCGCACTACTTTTGCGCGCAGATCGAGGGTTGATGGCGAGTCTCACCACTGGCAATCAACACCCAGCCGAGCCTGAGGAGCAGACATGACCACATCGCCGACGCACGGCACCCACGGGAGCCCCGCGCGGAGCGCAACGGCATACGGGCTGGTCAGCTTCGCGGCTGCCATGCTGCTGATCACCGCCGTGTTCCAGCTCCTCGAGGGCATCGCCGCCGTCGCGAAGGACGAGGTCTACGCGACCGGCGTCGACTACGCGTACAAGCTGGACGTCACGGCGTGGGGCTGGATCCACATCGTGGTGGGCGCTCTGGGACTCGCCACGGCACTCGCGATCCTGACGGGGCAGGTCTGGGGGCACGTCATCGGCATCGGCATCGCCGCGGTGAGCGCGATCCTCAGCTTCGCCTTCCTGCCCTACTACCCCCTCTGGACGCTCGTCGTGATCGCCTTCGACGTCCTAGTGATCTGGGCGCTCTTCAACCAGATCTCGAGCGACGCACGTCGTTGAGCCGACGGGAGGGCCGCCCGGTCCACCTCCCTGTCCTCGACGACGGGATCAGCCGGCGAGGGCCGCCTCGGCGTCGTGGCAGGCCGTGGAGAGGCGACCGACCGGATCGGCCAGGAGGGGCTCGAAGGCAAGCTCAGCGGCCCCGTGGAGGACCGAGTCACCGCCGAGACCCGGCAGGGTCACGCGGACCAGCTCGCGCGGAGCGGTCAGGGCGTGGACCTCGAGCTCGGCCTCGACGTCCGCGTGGACGAGCGGGAACAGCGAGCGGAGATAGCCACCCAGGACGATGACACGCGGGTTGAGCATGTTGACCATCCCCGCGAGTCCCCGGCCGAGCGCCTGACCGACGATCCGCAGGTCGGGAGATGCCTCGTGCACGCCGTCGAGGTACTCCCCCAGGGCGCCGAGCCGCTCCGGCGGGCAACCGATCGCGAGGGCGATGGCCTCCGCCCCGATCTCGGTCTCCCAGCAGCCGTACGCCCCGCAGTGGCACAGCCGCCCGTCCGGCACGAACGGCAGGTGCCCGATCTCGCCGGCGTAGCCGCCCGCACCCTCGAGCTTGTGACCGCTGACGATGACACCGGCACCGACACCGACCTCGCCGGACAGGTAGACCAGGTCCTCGACGCCCACCCCGGCACCGCGGAGGTGCTCGGCCAGCGCGCCGAGATCGGCGTCGTTACCCAACACCGGCACGCCGAGGCCGCCGAGGCGCGCCGAGAGGATCTTGGCGAACGGCACGTCCCGCCAGCCCAGGTTGGGCGCGAGCCGCACCAAGCCGTCCTCGGCCCGGATGATGCCGGGGATGCCGACCCCGACACCGACCAGCGCCGACCCCGGTTCGACGTCCTTGACGACGAGCCGCATGAGCTCGACGACCGAGGTGCTGATCGCCTCCGGGTCGTGGCCCGGCGGGACCGGACCGGTGGCGCGCGCCAGCACGACACCGCCCAGTCCCACCCGGGCCACGGTCAGGCCGTCGACCCGCAGGTCGACCGCGAGGACGTACGCCCCCGGTTTGGCCCTGACGTCGACCGACGGCCGACCTGCACCGATGCGGGCGCCGGAGGGCTTGGCCTGCTCGGCCAGGCCCAACGACTCCAGCTCGGTCACCAGTCCCGCGATCGTGCTGCGGTTGAGTCCCATCCTTGCCGTCAGCTCCGCCCGCGAGAGCCGGCCGGCACGATGCACGTGACCGAGGACGGTCCCGAGATTGTGCCTCCGGACATCTTCCTGGTTGGTGCCGACGCCTGCGCGCCCGGCCGAAGCCATGGTCAGAGGCCTGTCGCGGAACGCCGCCTGCGTGAGATCGCATCGACGCTCGCTGCGAGGAGCAGGACGCCGCCGGTCACGAGGAAGTTGATGTACGACGCCTGGTTGAGCAGACCGAGACCATTGGCGATCGTCGCGATCACGAGACCACCGATGACGGCGTCACGGGCCTTGCCCTTGCCGCCGAACAGGCTCGTGCCGCCGATGACGGCCGCACCAACGGCGTACAGCAGGACGTTGCCGCCGCCGGAGGAGGTCGAGACCTTGCCGCCGTTGGACGCTGCGATGATGCCACTGAGCGCGGCCATTGACGAGCCGATCATGAACACCGAGATGCGGATGCGGTCGACGTTGATGCCGGCGCGACGCGCCGCCTCGGGGTTGCCGCCCACGGCGTACACATGACGGCCGTACGACGTGCGGGCCAGCACGAACGTCCAGAAGATCAGCAGGACGGCGACGACCGGCAGGACGTACGGGATGCCCTCGATGACGAAGCCCGGGTTGGGGGCACGGTTGACGTTGAGCACCGCCGTGACGCCGATCAGGATCAGCCCCAGGACGATGATCTGGCCGATGACGACGGCGAGCGGCTGGTGCTGCAGGCCCTTCTCGACCTTCCTCCGGTGGCTGAGCAGCGCGATCACGGCGTAGCCGACGATGATCGCGATCGCGAGGATCCAGCCCCACGTCGTGCTCAGGTTGTCCTTCGTGATGCCGCTGATGACGGGATCCGACACGCGGACCGAGCCACCCTCACCGATCAGCTTGAGGGTCACGCCCTGCAGGCCGAGGAAGAACGCCAGCGTCACGACGAACGACGGGATGCCGAGCTTGGCGACCAGCACACCAATGATGAGGCCGATTGCCGCACCGGTGACCAGCGCGGCGAGCACCGCGAGGTACCACGGCTGGTCGTGCTTGACGATGAGCAGGCCCATGACGCAGGCGGACACGCCGCCGGCGACACCCGCCGACAGGTCGATGTCGCCCAGCAGCAGGACCATGACCAGGCCCAT
>JAOPXL010000128.1 GCA_025965175.1 Aeromicrobium sp. | reverse complement strand
GAAGGTTAGGGGTTCGAATCCCTTCGGGCGCGCAAGACGGCCCCGTTCCTCCCGCATCGCAGGGAGGAACGGGGCTTTTTCGTTCGCGCACCGCCTCAGGCCAGGCGGGAGGTCGCGGTCTCCTCGGTACGTCCGCGCAGCACCGTGGCACCGTGCTCGGCCCAGTGCTTGCGCTCGTCGGCGTTCGACTCCGTCACGCTGGTCGTGGCGACCAGGACCCCGCCGTCGACGTCCTTGGCAAGCTCGGTCAGCCGGGCCGCGGCGTTGACCGCGTCGCCGATCACGGTGTATTCGAACCGGGACCGGGCGCCGACGTTGCCGGCGACGGCCTGGCCGGTCGACACACCGATCCCGGCGCCGATCTCGGGCATCTCGTCGCGGAGCCGGGTCGCGATCGTGCGGGCGGCGGACAGGGCGGCGCCGGCGTGGTCGTCGAGGTCGACCGGGGCGCCGAAGATCGCCAGCACCGCATCACCCATGAACTTGTTGACCAGCCCGTCGCGCCGGTCGACCTCCTCGACCACGATCGCGAAGAAGCGGTTGAGCATCTCGACGACCTCGGCGGGCTCACGGGTCTCGGCGTACGTCGTGGAGCCCACCAGGTCGATCATCAGGACCGAGACGAGCCGGGTCTCGCCGCCCAGCTCGAGGTGGCCCGTCGTGGCGGCGGACGCCACCGCCTTGCCGACGTGGCGGCCGAACAGGTCGCGGATCTCCTCACGCTCCCGCAGGCCGCGGACCATCTCGTTGAAGCCCGACTGCAGCAGGCCGAGCTCGGACCCGTCGTCGACCCGGATCTCGACGTCCAGGTCGCCGCCCTCGACGCGGGAGAGCGCGTGGCGCACCGACGAGATCGGTGCGACGACGGCCCGCGCGTTGAGCACCGTGACGAGGAGGCCGAACACCAAGATCACGGCGGCCAGGCCGAGGACGATCGAGGCGAGCCGGGCGATGTCCTCGTCGTCCCGGATCAGCGCCACGAGTCCCGCGACGACCAGGCCGAGCACCGGCGCACCGGTCCCGAGCCCCCAGAACAGCACCATCCGGCGCTCGACGCCGGCACTGATCTCGCTCTCGTCGGTGCGACCCGCCAGCGCTCGGGCGGCGATCGGTCGGAGTGCGAGCTCGGTGAACAGGTAGGCGATCGCGCTGACCACGAGCCCGGCGATCCCGACCGCGAACACCGTGCTGAGCGCCGCCTCGGGCTGCGCCAGCAGGGCGATGACGGTGAAGACCACGACACCGCAGCCCCACAGGGCCGACTGGATCAGGGTCAGCCGCCACGGCAGCCGCAGCGTCGTGCGCCGCTCGAGCCGGGTCGGCGACTCGTCCTCGATGACCCACCGCAGGGCCCGCAGTGCGCTGACCGTCACGGTCGTGGCGCCGATCACGACGGCCAGCGCGACGTACACCGGCACGGCGATCGCCAGCGAGGTCAGGAAGGTCGCGCTCGGTCCGCCGCCCGGTGTGATGAGGAACGTCAGGCCGAACACGATGGCCGCACCGATGACGTTGGTCAGGATCAGCAGGACCGTCAGCAGCACCTGCACCCGGACCCGGAGCCGGCGGACGGGCTGGTCGTCGGGCCCGACGAGCCAGTCGGTGCCCAGACGATGGACTCGCGCCACGACGGATCTCCGTTTCGTACGCCGCCCGGGTCCGAGATGGTTCGGGCCGATTCGGTTCGACTGCCCAATGTAGTGACCGGAGGCGCTACCGTGTGGCAATCCCGTCTGTGGTCGCTCCCTGACGGGTAGCTCCCGATGAAAATGAAAGGTGTCCGCATGTTCGGCAAGCTCAAGGCAGATCCCGAGGTCGTCGAGGCGCTGACGCGCTCGACCAGCTACGACCCGAGCCTCGTGGAGAGGCTGGCGACCGTGGGGACGGCCGTCAACATCCCCGCCGGTTGGTCGGTCATCATGGAGTCGACCCCGGCCGACTCGGCCTACATCGTCCTCGACGGCTCCGCGGAGATCCGCAAGAGCGGCGAGACGATCGCGACGCTCGGTGCCGGTGACGTGTTCGGCGAGATCGCCCTGGTCAACCACCGCCTGCGTAGCGCCTCGGTCATCGCCGCGACACCGCTGCGGGCCCTGCGTCTGGGCAGCGAGGCGATCAACGAGCTGCTCGAGCTCGACAGCGGCTTCGCGGACTCGCTGCGCGCCTCGGTCGAGCAGCGTCTGGCGGATTGAGCGCCTGACGGACTGGGCGCCCGTACGTTCGAGTCCTCAGGCGTGGATCCAGCGCGCCTGCAGGTCGTCGGGGCGCAGGTCGGGCCGGGAGCGGATGAGCTCGCGCGGCGTGGTCCACGACGCCGGGTCCTCACCGGCCTGCACCGACACCTCCACGACGTGCGTCGGCACGACGAGGACCCCGTCGGTCGCCGGCCCGGTCCAGCCCGGGGAGTCGACGATCGCGTCGGGCAGGGTCCACGGGTGGGAGGACTCGGCCGGCAACAGCAGCGACGCCATGCGCCGGCTCTGCGGCAGGGTCAGCTCGACGGTGCAGCCCACCGGTCCGAGCAGACCGTCGCCGTCGAGCAGGCCGAGAATCAGCCGACGAGGTGCGCGCAGGCTGCCGGCCACGGCGCCGATGACACACTCGGTCGAGTCGTGCGTGCGGACCTTCAGCCAGGGATGACCATCGGGCTCGTACGCCGTGGCGAGTCCCTTGGCGACGACGCCCTCGATGCCGACGTTGGCCCCGGCGTAGGTCGCGAGCCAGGCCTGCGCCTCCCCGAGGTCCGGCGTCTGCGGCACGAGGTGCAGCGGCGCCGGCTCGTCGCCCAGGAGCATCGTGAGGGCGTGCCGCCGGACGCGAAAGGGGCTCCGGCGCATGTCCATGCCCGCACCGGACAGCAGGTCGAACGCGATGAACGAGGCGGGGTGGCGTTCGCGCACCGAGGCCGGAGCGGCGTGGTTCAGGCGCCGGTCGAGCTCGACGAAGTCGTCGACCTCGTCGCCCCACAGGACGATCTCGCCGTCGACCACGACGCCGGACGGCAGGCTCTGGATCGCAGCGGCGGCGATGTCGGGGAAGGCGTGCGTCACGTCCCGTCCCGCCCGGGACTGGATGCGACACTCGCCGCCGTGCACGAACAGCAGGGCGCGGTAACCGTCGAACTTGGGCTCGTAGACAGCGCCTCCGGGCATGGCCTCGGTGTCGGGCAGCTCGGTGGCAGATCGTGCGAGAGCCGGCTCCTGCGGGAACGGCAACATGCTCTGACACACCTCCTCGCGGCGCGGCGGCCGCCGTGATCCTGTTGAGTGTTTCACCGAGCCGGTTGTTCCGCTCGGGTGCGGTGGGACGAGTGTCAGGGTTCTGTTGCTCATCACTGAGTCGAGTACCCCGTTGGGCCGGATCGGATTCGCCCAACTGCAACAGAATGCCATGGGGACGACGACGCCGGCCCGGCTCCGCGGAGCTGTCGAGCCGGCGTCAGGTCATCGTTCGGGGGATCAGCTGGTCGGGGCCTTGTGCTGCCCGTCCTCGCCGAGCAGGTCTCCGGCAGTGGTCGGTGCCGGCGCGACGGTCGGCGGGGCCGTCGTCGTGGGCGGCGGGGTCGACGCCGGCGTGGGGGCCGGGTAGGCCGAGGGCGTCTCGCCCCGACGCTTGAGGATCGCGAACGCCGCGGCGCCCGCTCCCGTCAGGACGCCGATCGCGGCGACCTTGCGCAGGCGTTTGCGCTGGGGCTTGACCTTCTCGGGCAGCTTCTCCTGGACGTTCTGCGGCAGGCGGTCGAACAGGTCGTCGCGGAGATCGAGCAGCTGCTCGCGGTCGGGGAGAGCGGCGATGAGCTGCTCGCGCACGACCGGCGCCTTGACCGCGACCTGCTTGGCCAGCTCGTTGCCCTGCTCGACGATCTGGTCGCGGACGCCCGGGGCCCGCTCAACGACCTGCTTGCGCAGCTCCTCGGTCTGCTCGGCGAGATCGCTCAGCTGCGCCTCGAGCTTGTCGCGGAAGGTCTTCTTCTTGAACGGCATGTGGTGCTCCTTCGGTGATGTCGTGCGTGTGGTCAGGAGAGCTTCATCCGGTGGATGAGCCAGTTGTCGTCTGTCTTGATCAGTGCGTACTTGCGGCGACCCCCGAGGCCGCCGCCCTCGCGGCCGGTGAGCGTCACGATGATCTCTCGAGGCTTCCACTTCTCGAGCTCGTAAGTGCCGCTGTCCCAGATCGTGACCGTGCCTCCTCCGTACTCCTTCTCCGGGATCGTGCCCTCGAACGTGGCGTACTCCAACGGGTGGTCCTCCGTCTGCACGGCGAGGTGGTTCTTCTTCGTGGTGGTCGGTACGCCCTTGGGCAGCGCCCACGACACGAGCACACCATCATGCTCCAACCGGAAGTCGTGGTGGAGCCGGCTGGCGTGGTGCTCCTGGATCACGAACGAGGTCCCGGTCGAGCCGGTCGACGCCCCCTCGGGCACCGGCTCGGGGGTCTTTGACGCGTCGCGCATCGACCGGTAGGCCGCCAGCCGGTCCTCGCTGGTGGGCGGGGCGGCGAGGGCGGCCATGGGGTCCTTGCGCCGCTTCATCCGGGTGATGACCTCGTCCATCGTGAGGTGCCGCAGGTCGGGGTCGTCGAGCTCCCGCCAGGTCCGGGGGACCGCGACGCGCGGCTCGGTCGTGCCGCGCAGGGAGTAGGGAGCGATCGTGGTCTTGTTGCGGTTGTTCTGGCTCCAGTCGACCAGGACCTTGCCGCCGCGCACGCTCTTCTTCATCGAGCTGACCACCAGGTCCGGCAGCTCCTCCTCCAGCGCCTGCGCGAGCTGCTTGGCGAACCGGTTGACGTAGTCGGCGTCGTGCGTGCCGTCGAGCGCGGCGTAGAGGTGCAGGCCCTTGCTGCCGCTCGTGACGGGGCACGCCTCGAGCCCCAGGTCCCGCAGCATCGTCCGGGCGACCTTGGCGACCTCGACACACTCGGGCAGGCCGGCGCCAGGCCCCGGGTCGAGGTCCAGGACCAGCCGGTCGGGGTTCTGCGGAGCGTCGTGCCGGTCGACCCGCCACTGCGGGACGTGCAGCTCGAGCGCGGAGACCTGCCCGGCCCAGGCGAGCGCGGCCGCGTCCTCGAACACCGGATAGGTGTTGACGTGGTCGCTGTGCTGGATCTCGACCCGGCGGATCCAGGTCGGCGCCGAGTCCGGGAGATTCTTCTCGAAGAACACCTCACCGGGCTTGGCGGCCGTGCCGACCCCGTCCACCCAGCGCTTGCGGGTCACGATCCGGCCCGCGACGTGCGGCAGCAGGTGCGGCGCGATGTCCTGGTAGTAGGCGATGACCTCGGCCTTCGTCGTCCCGGTGGACGGGTAGATCACCTTGTCCGGGTGCGTCAGCCGCAGCCGGTGGCCCGCGACGGACACGTCGAGCGTGTCCTTCGTACGGGGCATCGTGGTCCTTTCGCGACCGGTCACGTACTCCCTGCATACCCGGCTGACCGGCGCCGAAACACCCCGTCGTGCCACGCGATCGTGACGAATAGTTCTTTCGAACTATGAATTGTGGCCCATCTGTACCGAACTCGCTTGCTTGTGGGGCCGATCGGTGCCAAGGTTGGGAGGCCGGTTGAGCAGCAGCTGGGCACTGATCGACATTCCCTCAGGGGGACATCGTGAACGCAACACCCACACGCCAGCACGAGCAGGACGACAGTTCCGAGCTCATCGAGGCCGCGGCCGCCGCATCCGGCGCCGAGCGCGCCATGCTCGAGGACGAGATCGTCCGTCGATATCTCGGCCTCGCCCGCCACCTCGCCGGTCGTTACTCCGGTCGCGGAGTCGACCTGGAGGACCTCGTCCAGGTCGCCAACTTCGCCCTCGTCAAGTCGATCCGTGGCTTCCGCCACGACCGCGGTGAGTTCGTCCCGTTCGCCACCGTGACGATCCTCGGCGAGATCAAGAAGCACTTCCGCGACCACTCGTGGGGCGTCCGTCCCCCGCGTCGCATCCAGCAGCTGCAGGCCGACATCACGGCGGCGACCGAGCGCCGGATGCAGTCCGACGCCACGGCGCCCGGTGCGGCCGAGATCGCCGACGAGCTGGGCACCGACATCAGCGAGGTCCGCGAGGCGATGGCGGCACGAGGCTGCTTCTCCCCGACGTCGCTCGACCAGCCGGTCCGCGACGGCGGCCAGCCGCTCGGCGAGACGATCTCCTGGCGCGAGGAGTCCTACGACTTCATCGACGACTGGGTGACGGTCGGCCCGCTGTGCGAGAAGCTCGAGGCCGAGGAGCGCAAGCTCCTGCACCTCCGGTTCGTCGAGGACAAGACGCAGCAGGAGATCGCCGACATCGTCGGGGTCAGCCAGATGCAGGTCTCTCGCCGGCTGTCCAAGCTGCTGGACCAGCTCCGTTCCAAGGCCACGCTGAACGAGAACGAGTCCGAGACCGCATAGCTCGAGGGCGACGGGTTCCGGGCTGACGCAGCCCGGGACCCATCGTATGTTCCGGCCCAGGTGTCGGATCGGCTACCGGTCGGGCGAGGCGTAGGTCTGGGTCGCGAACGACGGGGTGTTCGTCGCGTCGCACTGCAGGCCGATCTCGTCGGCGATCGTGCTGGCCAGGTGGGCCGGGTCGGGTGCCCTGCCGGACCGGGTGTCCGGGACGGGGGACTCG
>JAOPXL010000113.1 GCA_025965175.1 Aeromicrobium sp. | reverse complement strand
AGATCCAGGCGAAGTCGGTGCGGGCGACCTCCCGTCCTGACGCGGTCGTCACCACGAACTGCAGCTCCGGGTGAGGGATGTGGTGGCGCCACATCATGTGGAGCGAGCGGACCTCTCCGACGGTCTCGAGCCGTCCGTCGGCGAGGCGGATCGCGACCCGCGCCGTCCGGGTGCCGCGCCAGCGTTCGTACGTCCGGGCGTGCTCCTCGAGCGCCACCTTCGTGGTGGCGCCGGACCGCAGGAGCGAGCTCGCGACGACCATGCCGGCCTCGATCGAGGAGATGCTGGAGGTCTCCACGACGGCACGTTCCTTGCGCACCACGAGTCGGCCGTTGATCGTGTCGATGTCGTGGTCGGGGTCGATCCGGCCCTCGTGGAAGATCACCCCTGCCTCGGTGCGCCCGGGCAGGCCGTCGAGGCGGGTCACGTGGATCCTACGAAGGCTGACCCCGTAGAGGTCGAGCTCGTGCAATGCGGCGGCCGACTGGTGCGAGGCGACCACGTCGGGCCCGAGCTTGTCGAGCACGCTGCGGACCAGGACGCAGTGACGTGCCGCTGCGTCCCGCGTCCGGTGCATCGCGGTGACGGCGTACGTCCCGTGCCGCAGGCGGGTCAGGCGCCCGGCCTTGACGGCGTGGTGGATCGTCCGGTCGGAGTATCCGATGGCGATGAGCTGGTGCCGCATGAGATAGCCGCCGTTGGCCTCGGCGATGGGAATGAGATCGTCCATGATTCGAGGGTGGCGCTGCCCCGGGCGGCAGCGGGGCGTCCTCGTCCGGTCCTGTGCACGGCCGGACGGACATCATCTGGGTGTGGATGGCGTGACGCCCCAGAGCAGTCCTGCGCGCACCGGGGGAAACCTCCTGCGGGACGTGCAGGTTTGCTCAGGGACCGTGGTAAACCGACGCCCCCGGGGGACTTAGGAGTGCTCGGCGCTCAGGAGGTACGCCGCGAGGAGGCGCTTGAGCTCGATGATCGACTCGCTGTGCTCCTGGCCGTCGCGGATCGAGAAGTTGAGCATTGAGTAGACGACGTGCACCAGCACCTCGGCCATGATCGTGCGACGCTCACGGGGCGTCCCGGGGGTCAGCGGGGCCAGCGCCCGTGCCACCTCGGCCGCCAGCTCGCGCTCGGTCACCGCGGCGGTCGCCCGGGTCGCCGGGGTCGACTGCACCGCCAGCCACACCGCGCGGCGGGACGGGTCGTTGACCCACAGCGCCGCCATGTGCTCGACGAGCCGGTCAAGGAACTTGAGCCAGTCGAGCGACGGGATGGCGTCCGCGAAGCTCCGCAGCTCCAGCCGCACCGCGACGGCGTCGACCCGGTCGAGCTCGCACACCATGACGTACTTGTTCTGGAAGAACTGGTAGAGCGTCCCGATCGGCAGCCCTGCCCGGTGCGCGACCTCCTCGCACGTGAACGACTCGAAGCCGACGTCCAGAAGCAGCTCACGCGCCACCAGCAGCAGGTGGTCGAACTTCTTGTGGCTGCGCTCCTGCGTTGGGCGGCGCCGGGGTTCGAGGATCTCGGCGGTCACGCGCGCAACCCTAGCGCGAAGCGGCGCGTCCTGCGGCGATCAGCGGCGCGATCATGTCGCCGATGCCGTCGAAGCCGGCCCCGACGGTCTGCCCCTGCGAGTGCCGCAGGTGGATTCCCTCGAGGATCACGGCGAGCTTGAAGAACGCCAGCGACAGGTGGTAGCCGAGGTCGCTGACGTCCCGCCCGGACCCGGTGGCGTACCGCGCGACGACCTCGTCGGAGCTCAGATAGCCCGGCGCCAGAGGGGCATCGGTCACGACCGCTCCGCCGGACGACGACGGGGGAGCCGCCGCGGCCAGCTGCTGGTACGCCAGCAGGATCGCGACATCGGTCAGCGGGTCGCCCAGCGTGCTCATCTCCCAGTCGAGCACCGCCGTGACACGGTCGTCCTCGACCAGGAGGTTGTCGAGCCGGAAGTCGCCGTGGACGATCGTGCCGTCACCGGAGGCCGGGATGTTGCTCTCGAGGTGTGCCACGAGCTCGTCCATCCCGGGCAGCTCGCGGCTCGTCGACGCAGCGAGCTGCTTCTTCCACCGGCGGACCTGGCGTTCGAGGTAGCCGTCGGGACGGCCGAACTCGCCGAGCCCGACCTCTCGGTAGTCGATCGCGTGCAGGTCGACCAGGGTGTCGACCATCCGCTCGGTGATCGTGCGGGTGCGCTCGGGCCCGAGGGGCTCGAGCTGGGCCGCGCGGCTGTACGGCGTACCAACCACCCGGTCCATGACGTAGAACGGGGACCCGATCACGTCGACGTCCTCGCACAGCGCGACCATGCGGGGGACCGGCACCGCCGTGCCGGCCAGAGCCGCCATGACCCGGTGCTCCCGGGCCATGTCGTGCGCTGTCGCGAGGACGTGCCCCAGGGGCGGACGCCGGACGACGTAGTCGTGCGCGCCGTCGGTGACCAGATAGGTCAGGTTCGACTTGCCGCCGGTGATGAGGCTCGCCTCGAGTGGGCCGGCAACGGCATCAGGCGACACGGCCGAGAGCCACCGGGCGACGGCGGCGGTGTCCAGCCCCTGGGGATCTGTCATGTCGGCGTCAGTCCTTGGGTCCGCCGGCGACGTAGATGACCTGGCCGCTCACGAAGCCCGCACCCTCGCTGACGAGGAACGATGCCGTGTGAGCGATGTCCTCGGGCTGACCGACGCGCGCGACCGGGATCTGGTCGGCGCTGA
>JAOPXL010000070.1 GCA_025965175.1 Aeromicrobium sp. | reverse complement strand
TGACCCAGACCGCCGCCGTCATCGGCACGGCGCAGTACCTCTCGCCGGAGCAGGCCCGCGGTGAGACCGTCGACGCCCGCAGCGACATCTACTCGACCGGCTGCCTGCTGTACGAGCTGCTGACCGGCCGGCCGCCCTTCATCGGGGACAGCCCGGTGTCCGTGGCCTACCAGCACGTCCGCGAGGAAGCCCGTCCTCCGTCGCAGCTCAATCCCGACGTCAGCCAGGCGATCGACCACATCGTTGCCAAGTCACTGGCCAAGCGGGTCGAGGACCGCTACCAGAGCGCGGGCGACATGCGGAAGGACATCGAGCGGGTCCTGGCGGGTCACGCCGTCGAGGCGCCGACCACCACGACCGCCGTCGTCCCCGGCGCCACCGCCGTCGCGCCGGCCGCACCGGTCCTCCCGCCAGCAGGCGACGTCGATCCCGAGGAGGACGAGGACGGCAAGCCCAACTGGCGGGCGATCCTCGGCATCATCGCGGTGATCGCCGCCGTGCTCCTGGCGGTCCTGTGGTTCGCCGGAGTCTTCGACCACGAGGAGAAGCCGCCCGTCCAGAAGAACGTCACCGACGTCAGCGGCAAGGACGTCGACACCGCGACCCGAGCGCTGGAGAATGCCGGCTTCGTGGTCGGCAGCACGACCGAGCGGCCCAGCGCCGACGTGGAGGACGGCAAGGTCATCGAGACCGATCCGACGGCCGGCACCCCGGTCGACGTCGGCAGCACGATCGACCTCGTCGTGAGTTCAGGACCTGAGCAGGTCGACCTGCCGAGCCTCAACGGCTACTCCTACGACGAGGCCAAGAAGCTGCTGGAGGACCGGGGACTCAAGGTCAAGAAGCAGGCGCAGGACAGTGACCTGCCCAGGGATCAGGTCATCAACACCAACCCGCCCGGACCGACCAAGGTCGATGTGGGGACCACCGTCACCCTGATCGTCTCGAAGGGCCGGGTCACGGTCCCGGACGTCGTCGGTCAGAACATCGACGACGCCACCAAGGCGCTCGAGGATCTCGGGCTCAAGGTCGAGCGCACCGACGACCCGGCCGGCACCGCCCCGAAGGACCAGGTCACCGCGCAGTCGATCGCCGCGGGGCAGAGTGTGTCGCCCGGCTCGACGGTCCAGCTGACCGTCTCCGCCCCGCCGGACGGCGCCGACGGCGGCAACGACGGCGGCAACGATGGCGGGACCGACGGGGGCGGACCCCTGGACGGGCTCGGCGGAGGTTAGGACAGCGCCTTGGCGTGCTGCAGGGCGATGGGGTTGGCGTACGCCTTGACCCTGACCTCGGCGACCGACTCGATCTTCAGACCCAGCTGGTAGGCGTCGACGTAGTCCGCGTACGTCGCGGTCTCGAACGATGAGTCGATCGCACTGCGCATCCTCGTCCGGTCGCCGATCGCCTCGATGACGTACGGCGGGGCGTACGGCACGCCGTCCAGGACGACGGTGTTGCCGACACATGTGATCCCGCTGGTCGAGATGAGCCGCTGACCCTGCAGCGAGATCGCTTCGGCGCCGCCTGCCCACAGGGCGTTGACGAACGCCTGGATGTCCTGCTGGTGCACGACGAGCTGGTTGGGGTCGACCCCCGGGAACTCCAGGCCCTTGGGGGAGTCGGTCAGCGTGACCCGCATGCCGGGGCCCTTGACCGCCGTCAGGCCCGTAGCCGCCTCGAGCTTCTTGACCCGGGCACGGATCTCGTCGAGCGGACCGCTGGAGACGCTCGCCGAGAGCCCGTCGATCGCCTCGCTCAGCGACCGGGCGTCGTCGCGCCGGTCGTCGATGCGCTGGGACCGCTCGCGCAGCAACGAGGCCACGTCGCCGCCGGCCGGCCGCAGGTCGCTGCCGGCGGAGCTGACGGAGGCCGCGACGAACAGGAATCCGCTGATCGCGAAGATGCCGAGGACCGCCAGGGGCCAGCTCTGGCGGGCGTGGGTGCCGCCCTTTGACATGCCGCACTCCGTCCGTCGTGGGTCGCGGACTAGGCTATCGGAGACCACCCCATCGAAAGCGGCCCTCGCGTCGCAGCACCTACCGGAGACGTCGTGGCCAGAGACAAGACCCCCCAAGGCCCCAGGCCCCAGAAGATCGGCAACCGCTGGGCGGGACCGGCGATGGTGACCTCGGCGATCATCGGTCTGGTCTGGATAGTCGTGTTCTACGTCCTCAACGGACAGACGATCGACTACCCGAGCTTCCTCGCCTGGTACGAGGACCTCGGCAACTGGAACCTGGTCATCGGCATGGGCTTCATCGTGGCGGCCTTCGGGTTCGCCATGAAGTGGGAGTGAATTACACCGGTGTAGTTATCCACATCTGTGTGCACAGGTGTGCATAGATCCTCGGGCCCCATTCGCCCTGACGAGCCCGCTCAGGGCAGCAAGGCGTTGGTGCGCAGGACGATCGCGATGATCATCGCGATCCACAGCGCGGCGAGGACGCCGACCTGGACCAGCGTGCGGTGCTTGCGCGGCGCGTAGGCGAACGCGGCACCGAGCACGAGCCCGCCGAGGAACCCACCCAGGTGTCCCTGCCAGCTGATGTTGCCCTGCGTGCTGATCAGCGCGTTGATCGCGAGCAGCGCCAGCAAACCGCGGACGTCCTGGCGGGCGCGCAGCAGCAGGATCAGCGCCATCGCGAACAACCCGAACACGGCGCCGGACGCACCGATCGTGTTGATGCGAGGATCGGCCAGAAGGTAGACCAGCACCGACCCCGTCATGGCGCAGGTCAGGTAGGCCGCGGTGAAGCGCCACGTGCCGAGGGCGCGCTCGACGAACGGGCCGAAGAGATACAGCGCGTACATGTTGAACGCGAGGTGCAGGATGCTGCCGTGCAGGAACGCCGACGTCACGAGCCGCCAGTAGTCGCCGTTCGCGACACCGTAGCCCCAGAGGGCGCCGTCATCGAAGACCGCGCTGTTGCGGTCGCCCATCGCGACCTGCAGGACGTACGCCGCGACGTTGATCCCGATGAGGATCATCGAGACGATGCCGTCGCGGCCGGAGACGGCGCCCCCCGCGATGGTTCGCGGGGAGCGCACGGTCCTGGCACCTTCGGCGATGCACGACGGGCACTGGAACCCGACCGATGCCTCGCGCATGCACTCCGGACAGATCAGCCGCTCACACCGTTGGCACGAGATGTAGGCCTCGTGGTCAGGGTGCCGATAGCAGCGATAGTCCGAAGCGGGCGTGCTCATCCCTCGGAGCGGGTGATCGTCAGCTTCTCGATGACGACGGGCTGCGCCGGACGGTCGAAGCCGTCCGTGGCGACAACGCCGATCGCGTCGACGACGGCCTTGCTCGCCTCGTCCACGACCTCGCCGAAGATCGTGTGCTTGCGGTTGAGCCACGCCGTGGGGACCAGCGTGATGAAGAACTGCGAGCCGTTCGTGCCCGGTCCGGCGTTGGCCATGGCCAGCAGGTAGGGGCGGTCGAACTGCTTCTCGGGGTGGAACTCGTCCTCGAACGTGTAGCCGGGGCCACCCGTGCCGGTGCCGAGCGGGTCGCCGC
>JAOPXL010000029.1 GCA_025965175.1 Aeromicrobium sp. | reverse complement strand
CGCGCGTTGGTCTTGGTGCGCTGGCCGCGGACGGGCAGGTGCGCACGGTGACGACGGCCCTGGTAGCTGCCGATCTCCATCTTGCGGCGAATGTCTGCCGTGACCGTACGACGCAGGTCGCCCTCGGTCTGGTAGTTCGCTTCGATGTGATCGCGGAGCGCAACGAGGTCATCGTCGTTGAGCTCGTGGACGCGCTTGTCCGGGCTGATGCCGGTTGCTGCGAGGGTCTCGGTGGCGCGGGTGCGCCCGATACCGAAGACATATGTGAGTGCGATCTCGATGCGCTTCTCGCGCGGTAGATCGACTCCTACGAGGCGTGCCATGTAGGCATTTCCTTCCATTCGGCGAGGTATGGCCACCTGATGCATCCTGGCTGCCTCCCAGGTCGTCTGTGACCTGGAGCCGGGCCCCGGCCTACGCTTCCGGGGGTGACCCGCCACGATCGAGCATGTGGCGGGAGCGAACAGATGTTTCGGTGATGCTGTGTGAAGCTGATCTGTTGTGCGGGGAGGTGCTTAGCCCTGACGCTGCTTGTGGCGCGGGTTCTCGCAGATCACCATGACGCGGCCGTGGCGACGAATCACCTTGCACTTGTCACAGATCTTCTTCACGCTCGGGTTGACCTTCATCGAGAGTCTCTCTTGGGGATCGATACGTGAACTGTTTACTTGTAGCGGTAGACGATGCGACCGCGGGAGAGGTCGTACGGCGAAAGCTCCACCACGACGCGATCCTCGGGGAGGATGCGGATGTAGTGCTGACGCATCTTGCCGCTGATGTGCGCGAGGACCTTGTGGCCGTTGGCCAGCTCCACACGGAACATCGCGTTGGGCAGTGCCTCGACTACAGCACCTTCCATCTCGATGACGCCTTCTTTTTTCGCCATGACCTCTTCTTCGATTGCTTGTCTGGACGTCGGCCGGGGCGCACCCCACGGTGCCGCCGCAGCGACGCCAAGTGCAAGGGAGCGTGGACCCAAAAAGGCCGACTCCCCATTCTACGCAGTCGGAGCGGGCAGACTCAAATCGCGGTCGCGCCGTCTACCCGACAGGGCCCGAGACCTCTCGGCCACGGACCCTGTCAGGTTCGCACACGTCAGTTGAAGCCGCTGCTGCCGTTGAGCCAGGACTCCCGGTTGCCCGCCCAGGACTTCAGGTAGCTGACGTCCGCAGCCCAGTTGCTCTTGATCACCTGGACCGAGCTGATGCGGTAGCTGTGGCTGAACGAGCTGTACGTCTGCGCTGCGGACGTCGAGATGATGTCCGCCTGCGCGCCCAGGAATGTCGTCGGGTGCAGATCCGGCTTGACCGCGTTCCATCGTGCCTTCACGGCGGCCCGGAAGTCCGGATCCTCGTTGAGACGGTTGAACCAGGTCTTGGTCGACTGCTTGGCCGAGGTCGTCAACACGTTCTTCAGGTAGAACCCCGACGAGCTCACGGTGTTGCCGGCCCGATTGGCCGAGCCGGAGGACAGGTCGAAGTCCCACATCGGCCCGAAATAGAGCTTCCCGTCGCCCGCCCCGGCGGCGGAGTCGCGCTGCTTGTACATGTAGACACTGGCCCACATGTTGCCGTCGACGGGCTTCATGTACTCCATCGCGATGTAGTAGTCCACCGCCGAGGCTTGGTCGATGTACTTCTTCCAGCCCGTGGTGTCGTTGGTGAAGCCGCTGCCGCGCAGGGTGTCGTCGACCCGGTTGAGGTAGGTCTTGATGTACGTCTTCTGCTGGGAGCTGATGCCCTTCGTCGTGACCTTGCCGTCGCGGTCGAGGTCGTTCTCGGGGTCCTTGACTCCCACGTAGCCGCTGTCGGACCCGAGGCTGACGTTGTAGTCGGCGCCCTTGCGGAAGTCCCATTCCAGGATGTATCCGCCAGTGACACAGGGATCGACGTTGTTGGGGTGGAGGGCATTGGTGGTCTGGTCCTCGGGGGTCTTGGCTCCCCCGGCCGGGCACGTCTTCTCCCCGCCCTTGAGCTCGGGGATGTTGACCCTCGCCGGATCCGGCCCGATCCGCTCGATGAGCAGGTAGTTGCCGCGATAGGAGCCATTCAGGTAGAGGTCGACAGGTGTCGAGTCCGGCGTCCACGCCAGGTTGTCGAAGGTCTTCCCGATGTATCCGCCAAGACTGTTGCGCAACAGCGACTTGTCGTAGTCGTCGGACACGAGCGCGTACTTCTTGCTCTTGCCCATGCCGCACAGGTCCGTCGACGTACCGAGCTTGAGCGTGAAGGACTTGCGGCGGAACGACCACGAGTAGTTGCCGCGTCCCTTCATCGTCGAGTTCTTCAGCCGCTTCGAGGGATCAGTGACACCGATGTCGGTGCATCCGAGTCCCTTGCTGTCCGCGCTCATGCTGAACTCACCCTCGAAGTAGCGGGTGCGCGTGTCGACGGCGTGGTTCTCGTTGGTGTTGAAGTAGAGCGCCGCGAGTCCGCTGTTCTTGGGTGCGACCTGGCCGAGCCCGAACGCCACAGGCGGTGTCGTCGTGGGGCCACTGAGCGCCCGGTAGCTGTGGTCGACGCGGTACGGGTACGGGCTCGGGAGGGCGAAGGTCGTGGCGCCCGAAGCGTTCTGCGTGCTCGAGGCGATCGTGACCCACGGACCCTTGGCCGCGTCGGCGGGTGCGGCCGGATCGGTCGAGTTGACCTCGTTGGTCTCCTTCGTGGGGATCCGCTGCACCTGCAGCTTCGTGGCCGTGCCGGGAGCCGGGTTGTCGAACTGCGCCGTGACCGTCTTGCCAGAGCCGGTGATCGGGTTCACATGTCCCGCTGCGTCCGGGGGCGACGCGACCAGGGTGTAGATCTGGGTGTCGTTGGTGCCGACGTTCGCGTACAGGTTCCGCGTCTCGGCGGCGGTGTAGGTCAGGGTGGCGTTGCCCGACTTGTTGGCCTTGCCGGTGCCGGCCGGCACGAACTCACCGGATCCCGCTGGCGACTCCTCGAAGAAGGTCACGGTCTTTCCGGACTGGCTGGACGCGAAGTTGCCCGTGAGGATGACGGTCTCTCCCTGGACCACGGGGCCGGCGGGCGATGAGGACAAGGTGCCCGTCACGGTCCCGGTCGGCCCGGCCAGGGCGAGGGCCCGGGCAGCCGGCGGACCGGCCGCTGTGGCCGCGGTGAGCGGCATCGCCAGCGCGAGGCTGGTGGCAGCGACTGCCACCGCGAGTGTCATTTTTCGTATAGGCATGGCGAGCATCTCCAGAAAGCAGGGCCCGAGATGGGAGCAGTTCGTGGGCCTGTTTCGCCAGCGTAAATCGCATTCCGCGCCACCGGGCGCGAAACGGGAGAACAGATGAGACGCCCGGCAGTTCCAAGGACCTAGGTCGGTACCGACCGTGTCAAAGGTCACCTCCGTCAGGGAGCCCCGCCTGTGCCGGTCCATGGCGCTCGATGAGACGCGACAGCACGATGGCGGTCACCGTGTGGTCGACGTTGGCCGTCTCGATCCGGACCCGCTCCAGGGCGCGCTCCAGGTCGCGAACGTCCCGGGCCACGATGTGAAGGATCGCATCGGCTGCGCCGGACACCGTGGCCGCGGAATGGATCTCGGGCACTCGACCGAAGGCCTCACGCAGCTCATCGGGAGAGATCGTGCCCTGGCAGTGCACCTCGACGTACGCCTCAGTGCTCCATCCGACGAGATCTGGGTCGAGGACCACCGTGAACCCGCTAATGACCCCGTCACCAATCAGGCGGTCCATGCGGCGCTTCACCGCCGGCGCGGACAAGCCGATCCGGTCGCCGATCGCGGCATAGCTCGCTCGACCGTCCTCGAGCAGGCAGCCGACCAGCTGGCGGTCCAGATCATCCATGGCTCATTCTTGCAAGAATTCGTCCCCAGATCGAGTCACACGCAAGAAATCTGCGCCCTGAAGCGCACTTTCCGATTCGTGGACCGCCGCAAGGGCCCCGTAGCATGGATTCATTGCGCAGAGCCGCTGCCGAGCATCTCCCGGAGGCCTCACCTTGACCGTTCTCGACACCCGCACGCCCGCAGCAGCCGCCCCGTCGATCGTTCGCCGTGCGCGCGCCCGTCGCTACCTGATGTGCGCACCCAGCCACTTCCAGGTCACCTATGCGATCAATCCGTGGATGGACGTGGCGAACGCCGTGGACGTCGACCGTGCCCGGCTCCAGTGGGAGGTGCTCCGCAACACGTACCTGAGCCTGGGGCACCGCGTCGACCTGATCGAGCCCATGGCCGGACAACCCGACATGGTCTTCTCCGCCAATGGCGGACTCGTCGTCGGCGGTCGGGCCTATGGTGCGAAGTTCCGCTTCGCGGAGCGCAGCGCGGAGGGCGAGGCGTACGCGCAGTGGCTCGCCGGCCAGGGCATTCCCGTCTCCGCTCCGCGTCAGACCAACGAGGGTGAGGGAGACTTCCTGACCCTCTCCACGATGATCCTGGCCGGCACGGGCTTTCGGACCTCGCTCGACGCGCACATCGAGGCCGCCGAGGTGCTCGAACGCCCAGTCGTCTCGTTGGAGCTCGTCGACCCGAGGTTCTACCACCTCGACGTCGCCATCGCGGTGCTGGACGACGCGTCGGGCGGCGCCCCCGCGGACATCGCCTACTACCCCGGCGCATTCAGCCCGCACAGTCAACGCACGCTGCGTGACCTGTTCCCTCAGGCGGTCCTCTGTTCCGAGGCCGACGCGCGGGTTCTGGGCCTCAACGCCGTGAGCGATGGCCACCACGTCGTCCTGCCGGCCGCAGCCAGGGGTCTCGCCGAGAGCCTGCGTGGTCGGGGATACACCCCGGTCCCGGTGGATCTCAGCGAGTTCCTCAAGTCCGGGGGCAGCGTCAAGTGCTGCACGATGGAGCTGCACCGCTGAGTCCTCGGGCGGACACGACTGGTCCTACAGCTCAGGTCCGCCGTACGGCACGCCCAGCTCGGTCAGCTGTGCCCGGCCGCCGTCGAGCGCGGTCAGGACCCACGCCCCGGCGTCGGTCAGGGTGAACGTGTGCTCGAAGTGCGCTGCCCACGACCCGTCGGTCGTCACGACGGTCCAGTCATCGGCGAGCGTGCGCGTCTGGGCGGTCCCGAGCGTCACCATGGGCTCGACCGCCAGCGCCAGCCCCTTGACCAGCTTGGGCCCCCGTCGCGGCCGGCCGTAGTTGTGGACGTCGGGCGGCTGGTGCATCGCCGAGCCGATTCCGTGCCCCGTGTAGCCCTCGGCGATCCCGTAGTCCCCCGCTGCCTCGATCGTCGTCCCGATCGCGTGGCTGATGTCGGAGACCCGACCGCCCAGCCTGGCCGCGGCGATCCCCCGCCACATCGACTCCTCGGTGACCCGCAGGAGCTCGGTGACCTCGTCGGGCACCTCGCCGATCGCCACGGTGATCGCGGAGTCACCGTGCCAGCCGTCGACGATCGCCCCGCAGTCGATCGAGATGATGTCGCCGCCCCGCAGGGTGCGGGAGCCCGGGATGCCGTGCACGACCTCGTCGTTGACCGACGTGCAGATCACACCGGTGAACCCGTGATAGCCCAGGAAGTTGGACGTCGCTCCGAGCGACAGGATGTGCTCGTGTGCGATGGCGTCGAGCTCAGCTGTCGTCATCCCGGGGGCCGCGGTGGACCGCAGCAGCTCGAGCGTGCGCCCCACGACGAGACCCGCTTCGCGCATCGAGTCGATCTGGGCCGGGGTCTTGATCTCGATCCCGCGCTCGAACATGGTTCGCCTCAGTCCGGGAGGACGTCGTCGATCCGCTGCGTGACCTCGTCGACCTCACCCATGCCGTCGACCTTGAGCACGATGCCGCGCTTGCCGTAGACCTCCAGCAGCGGGGCGGTCTCGGCGGTGTAGACCTCCTGGCGGTGCCGGATGACGTCCTCGGTGTCATCGGCCCGGCCGCTGGTCTCGGCGCGCTTCAGGAGGCGCTGGATCAGCTCCTCGGGGTCGACGACGAGCTCCAACACGTTGTCGAGCTTGGTGCCGAGGCCCTGCAGGATCCGGTCGAGGGTGTCGACCTGGTCGACGGTCCGCGGGTCGCCGTCGAGGATGAACGCGTCACGCGCGTCCTCCTCGGCCAGCCGGGCCTCCACCATGGCGTTGGTGACCTCGTCGGGAACGTACTCGCCGGCGTCCATGTAGCGCTGCGCGGCGAGGCCGAGCTCGGTCTGGTCGCGCACGTTGGCGCGGAAGATGTCGCCGGTCGAGATGTGCGCCCCACCGATGCGCTTCGCCAGCGCGACGGCCTGCGTTCCCTTGCCCGCACCGGGCGGACCCATGATAAGGAGACGGCTCACTTCAGGAACCCTTCGTAGTTGCGCTGCTGGAGCTGGCTCTCGATCTGCTTGACGGTGTCGAGACCGACGCCGACGATGATCAGGATCGTGGTGCCGCCGAACGGGAAGTTCTGGCTGGCGCCGATCAACGCGATCGCGACCATCGGGATGAGGGCGATCAGGCCGAGGTACAACGCACCCGGAGCCGTGATGCGGCTGAGCACGTAGCCCAGGTAGACCTCGGTCGGACGGCCGGCGCGGATGCCCGGGATGAAGCCGCCGTACTTCTTCATGTTGTCGGCGACCTCTTCGGGGTTGAACGTGATCGACACGTAGAAGTACGCGAAGAAGACGATCAGGATGAAGAAGGTGGCCATGTAGAGCGGGTGGTCGCCGCGCACGAAGTTGTCGTTGATCCAACCGGCCCACGGGGCGCTGGAGTTGAACTGAGCCATCAGGGCCGGGAGGTACATCAGGCTCGAGGCGAAGATGACCGGGATGATGCCGGCCTGGTTGACCTTGAGCGGAATGTACGTCGACGAGCCTCCGAACATGCGTCGGCCGACCATCCGCTTGGCGTACTGCACCGGGATGCGGCGTTGGGCCTGCTCGATGAAGATCACGGCGGCCACGATGACCAGGCCGATGAGGATCACGAGCGAGAAGGTGGTCCAGCCGTTGACCTGGCGGATCTGCCACATCGCACCGGGGAACGTCGCGACGACCTGCGTGAAGATCAGGATGGACATGCCGTTGCCGACGCCCCGGTCGGTGATGAGCTCGCCGAGCCACATGATGACCGCGGTGCCCGCGACCATCGTCAGCACGATGAGCATGAACGACGGGATGTTGTCGGGCCGGTAGAGCAGCTGCTTGTTGCAGGCGCCGCCGAACAGGTTGCCGCTGCGCGCCAGCGCCACGATGCCGGTCGCCTGGAGGATCGCAAGACCCAGCGTCAGGTAACGGGTGTACTGCGTGATCTTGGTCTGCCCGGCCTGGCCCTCCTTCTTGAGGGCCTCCAGACGGGGGATCACGACGACGAGGAGCTGCAGGATGATGCTCGCGGTGATGTAGGGCATGATGCCCAGCGCGAAGACCGTCAGCTGCAGCAGCGCACCGCCGGAGAACACGTTGATGAGCGCGAAGATTCCGCCGCTGTCCTCGGACGCGATGTCGACACAGTCCTGCACGTTGCCGACGTTGATGCCGGGGGCCGGCATGGTCGAGCCGAGGCGGAAGAGCACGATGACGAACAGGACGAAGAGGATCTTCTTCCGCAGGTCTGGCGTCCTGAAAGCGTGGACGAAGGCGCTGAGCACCGCGTGCCTCCTCGTGCACCACTGTGCAGATAGGGATGAGCGTGGGATGGACGGACAAAAGCGGGCTTGCGCCCGCGACAAGACTCTAACAGTGAGCGAAACAGCCGGGGGCAGGGACAACAGTCCCTGCCCCCGGGCAGTGTCAGCCGAGAACGGTGACGCTGCCTCCGGCTGCCTCGATCTTGGTCTTGGCGGACGCGGAGAACTTGTTCGCCGTGACCTGGACCTTGACCGTGATCTCGCCCTGGCCGAGCACCTTGACGGGGCGACCCTTGCGGACGGCGCCGTTGGCGACCAGCGACGCGACGTCGATCTCACCGCCGGCCGGGTAGAGCTCCTCGATCCGATCGAGGTTGACGACCTGGTACTCCTCGCGGAACGGGTTCTTGAACCCCTTCAGCTTCGGCAGACGCATGTGGATGGGAACCTGTCCACCCTCGAACCCGGCGGGAACCTGGTAGCGGGCCTTGGGGCCCTTGGTTCCACGACCGGCGGTCTTGCCCTTCGAGCCCTCACCGCGACCCACACGGG
>JAOPXL010000005.1 GCA_025965175.1 Aeromicrobium sp. | reverse complement strand
GGATCGTCGTCGGGCTCGGTGGTAGCGCCACCAACGACGCCGGGAGCGGGCTGCTCGCGGCGCTCGGTGCCACGGCGGACGGTCCGCTCGACGCGGGCCCGACCGGCCTCGCGAGGGTCACGACGGTCGACCTCGCGCCGGCCAGGGCAACTCTGGCGGGCGTCGAGCTCGTCATCGCGGCCGACGTCGACGTCACCCTGCTCGGGATGTTCGGCGCGACCAAGACGTTCGGCCCGCAGAAGGGGCTCACCGACGAGCAGGTCATCGGGGTCGATGGGGTGCTCGACCGGTTCGTCGCCGCGGCGTGTGGCACGACCCCGGCCGAGCGGCGGGTCGCCGACGCCAAGGGTGCCGGAGCCGCCGGGGGACTCGGGTTCGCGCTGATGATCCTCGGTGGCCGGGTCGTCTCGGGCATCGAGCTCGTCGCCGGGGTCGTGGGGCTCGCCGAGCAGGCCGCCGCGCACGACCTCGTGGTGACGGGGGAGGGGGCGTACGACTTCTCGTCGCGCGCCGGCAAGGTCGTGTTCGGCGTGGCCGAGGTGGCCGCCGCCGCCGCCCGACCGTGCATCGTGCTGGCCGGGCAGGTCCTGGTCGGGTCGCGGGAGACGCGGGCGATGGGCGTCGAGGCGGCCTACGGAGTCAGTGAGCGCGTCGGCGTCGAGGCGTCGATGGGCGATCCCGCCGGTCATCTCGCGGATCTGGCCCAGCGGGTCGCGCGCACGTGGTCGCCTCACCGTCAGGATTGACGCGTACCATGGAATGGAATCGTCGCGACGCTTGTTTCCGATGACGCGGGCGTCCACCGCGACGAGTCCAGCCAGACCAGACCATGGGGAGTACACATGACAGTCGAGACCGAGCAGTCCACCGTCGAGACCACCACCACCGGCGTGTCGCTGAGTGAGGGAGCCGCCTCCAAGGTCGCCAGCCTGCTCGCGCAGGAAGGTCGCGACGACCTCGCCCTGCGCATCGCGGTGCAGCCCGGCGGATGCTCCGGACTGCGCTACCAGCTCTTCTTCGACGAGCGCTCGCTCGACGGCGACCAGATCTTCGAGTTCGGCGGCGTCAACGTCGTCGTCGACCGCATGAGCCTGCCCTACCTCGGTGGCGCCACGATCGACTTCGTCGACACGATCGAGAAGCAGGGCTTCACGATCGACAACCCGGCCGCGACGGGGTCGTGCGCCTGCGGAGACTCGTTCCACTGAGTCGTTCCTCACTGCACGTCAGACAACGCCCTCCTGCACGAGCAGGGGGGCGTTGTCTATGGTGGGTAGGTGCACCTCGCCATCACCGGCTCGATCGCCACTGATCACCTCATGACCTTCCCGGGCAAGTTCGCCGACTCGCTGGTCCCCGAGCAGCTCGACAAGATCTCGTTGTCGTTCCTCGTGGACGACCTCGACGTCAGGCGTGGCGGCTGCGGCGCCAACATCGCCTTCGCGCTCGCCAAGCTCGGCCATCGCGCGCTCCTCGTGGGTGCGGTCGGCCGCGACTTCGAGACGGAGTACCGCGGCTGGCTCGACGCTGCCGGCGTCGACACCAGCGGCGTCCTGGTCTCCGAGACCCGGCACACGGCACGGTTCGTCTGCACGACCGACGCCGATCACGCCCAGTTCGCCACGTTCTACGCCGGTGCGATGTCCGAGTCCCGCGACATCGACCTGTTCTCGCTCGGCAGCGACTTCGACCTCGTCCTGGTCGGCCCGGACGACCCCGACGGGATGCTGCGCCACACGCAGGCCTGCCGTGACCACGACATCGACTTCGCCGCGGATGTCTCGCAGCAGCTCGCATGGGCCGACGGCGCGGTCATCCGCGACCTGATCGACGGTGCGACCTACCTGTTCAGCAACGACTACGAGGCCGCGCTGATCGAGCAGAAGACCGGCTGGTCATCCGACGACGTGCAGGCGCACGTCGGCACCCGCATCGTGACGCGCGGCAAGGACGGCGTCACGGTCTACCCGGCCGACGGTGCGCCGATCCACGTCGACGCGCTCGAGGGCATCGTGGCTGTCGATCCGACCGGCGTCGGCGACAGCTTTCGGGCCGGCTTCCTGGCCGGCATCGCAGCGGGCCTGAGCTTCGAGCGCTCGGCGCAGATCGGTTGCACGATCGCAGCCAGCGTCGTCGAGACCAAGGGCACCCAGGAGTACGTCCTGGACCGCGAGAGCTTCCTCAAGCGGATCGCCTCGGCGTACGGCGAGGCCGCCCGGGCCGAGGTCGACGAAGCGTTGTCCTTGACATGAGTCGTACCACGAGCACGAGGCCGTCGGACAGGCGTACCTCGGCGAAGCCGCGAGCGGTCGCTGGGTTAAGGTTCTCGGAGTCATCACGTGACAGTCATGGTTCAGAAAGGCGCCCCGTGGGTCGGATGAAATTGGCGGTTGTTCTCCTCGCCGCCGTCGTGTTGAGCGGCTGCTCACCGGACGGAAAGAACGCTCTTGAGCGCCTCGCGCTCCCGATCGGCAGCACCAACCGCACGCAGGACATCTGGGAGCTGTGGTTGGGCGCCTGGATCGCCGTGCTCGTGATCTTCCTGCTGGTCTTCGGCCTGATCGTCTACTCGATGATCCGCTACCGCCGCCGCAGCGACGACGAGGTCCCCGCGCAGATCCGCTACAACCTGCCGATCGAGGCGCTCTACACGTTCGCGCCGGTCATCATCGTCGCGGTGTTCTTCTTCCACACCGTCACGTCGCAGAACAACGTGCTCGAGCAGGTCGACAACCCGGACCACACCGTCGAGGTCGTCGGCAGCAAGTGGCAGTGGGCGTTCAACTACCTCGACGAGACCGCGGCAGAGGGCGACGACGTCTTCGACATCGGCACGCCGGCCGATCCCACCGAGCTGTGGCTGCCCGTCGACGAGTCGGTGCGCTTCAACCTCAAGTCGCCCGACGTGATCCACTCCTTCTGGATCCCCGAGTTCTACTTCAAGATGGACGTCGTCCCGGGCAAGGTCAACACATTCGACCTGACGCCGACGCGGGAGGGCGACTTCACGGGCCGCTGTGCAGAGCTCTGCGGCCTCTACCACTCACGCATGATCTTCAAGGTCCACGTCGTCTCCCGCGCGGAGTACGACCAGCACCTTGCTGAGCTCAAGTCCGCCGGCGCGATCGGTGCCCCCAAGGGTGCTGTGGAGGCCGACGAGATCGCCGGCATCGAGAGCGGCAACAAGCGCGGCAAGGTCGAGGACGTCCAAGGGAACGGGGCAGGGTCCAAATGACGTACGCAACAGCATCCTTCGACGAAGGCTCGGAGCAGCTGCGCGCGGGTGTGCGTGAGCGCACCCTGGGTCAGAAGGTCGTCACGGTCCTCACCACGACCGACCACAAGATCATCGGCAACATGTACCTCGTCACGTCGTTCGCCTTCTTCATCATCGGCGGCATCCTGGCCCTGCTGATCCGTGCCGAGCTGGCTCAGCCGGGCACGCAGCTGGTCGACGACGAGACGTACAACCAGCTGTTCACGATGCACGGCACAATCATGCTGCTGATGTTCGCGACACCCCTGTTCTTCGGCTTTGGCAACGCGATCATGCCGCTGCAGATCGGCGCGCCCGACGTCGCGTTCCCGCGGCTCAACATGTTCAGCTACTGGCTCTACCTGTTCGGCAGCACGATCGTGGTCTCCGGCTTCTTCGTGCCCGGTGGCGCTGCGAGCTTCGGCTGGTTTGCGTACGCCCCGCTGAGCGATGCGGTCAACTCCCCAGGCGTCGGTGGCGACCTCTGGGTCATGGGCCTCTACATGTCCGGCCTCGGCACGATCCTCGGTGGCGTCAACTTCATCACCACGATCTTCACGATGCGCGCGCCCGGCATGACGATGTTCCGCATGCCGATCTTCGTGTGGAACACGCTGGTCACCAGCATGCTCGTGCTGATCGCGTTCCCGATCTTCGCTGCGGCGCTGCTGGCCCTCGAGGCCGACCGTCGTCTCGGTGCGCACGTGTTCGACCCCGCCAACGGCGGTCCGATCCTGTGGCAGCACCTGTTCTGGTTCTTCGGGCACCCCGAGGTCTACATCATCGCGCTGCCGTTCTTCGGCATCATTACCGAGATCCTGCCGGTGTTCGCGCGCAAGCCGATCTTCGGCTACGTCGGCCTGGTCGGCGCGACGCTCATGATCGCGGCCCTCTCGGTCGCGGTGTGGGCCCACCACATGTTCGTGACCGGCTCGGTCGACCTCGCGTTCTTCTCCTTCATGACGTTCCTCATCGCGGTGCCGACCGGCGTGAAGTTCTTCAACTGGATCGGCACGCTGTGGGGCGGCTCCCTGTCGTTCGACACGCCGCTGATCTTCGCGCTGGGCTTCCTGACGACATTCCTCTTCGGTGGTCTGACGGGTGTCATCCTGGCGTCGCCGACGCTCGACTTCCAGCTGTCGGACAGCTACTTCGTCGTCGCGCACTTCCACTACGTCGTCTTCGG
>JAOPXL010000222.1 GCA_025965175.1 Aeromicrobium sp. | reverse complement strand
CCCTTGTCGCGCATCCAGGCGACGGCGACGGAGGTGTCGAGGCCTCCGGAGAAGGCAATGCCGACGCGTTCGCCGGTCGGGAGGCTGGTGAGGACTTTGGACATGCACACATTCTTGCACAAGGATGCAAGAGTTTGCATTCTGGGGTCTCGTGGGAACGGCGACGCGACGTGTCTCCGTACCCCTAGGATGCAGCCATGCGGAACCTCCTGCGCGGTCTCGCGCTGATCGTGACGGTGGTCCTGCTGGGAGTCCCGGCCCTCGCGTCCCTCGTCCCCGACGAGACCAGCGGCGGCGCCGATCCCGTGCGGATCACGAGCTACGACGCCGACTTCGTCGTCCTCGAGAGCGGGAGGCTCGTCGCCAAGGAGACCTTGACGACGGAGTTCCCGATCGGCCGGCACGGCATCTTCCGGTTCTGGGACCTCGCCGATCCGTCCGACTCGCACGTCCGCCTCAAGCCCGAGAACGTCAAGGTGTCGCTCGACGGCGACGACGTGCCGTACGACCTGCAGTGGAGCGAGGGCCGTCACTACCGCGTCGCGAAGATCGGCGACCCCGATGCGTACGTCTCGTCGGGCACGCACGTCTACACGATCCAGTACGAGATCGACGGCGCCCTGTCCCCCACCGACGCCGGCAGCGGGACGTCGTCGTCGAGCTGGACCGACGAGCAGTCGTCGCGGTCGGTCTTCTACTGGAACGTCGTGCCGCAGGGCTGGCAGATGGAGATCGAGAAGACGCAGATCGACCTGACTCTCCCCGCCGCGGCGGGCAAGGTGCAGTGCACGTCAGGCTTCGACAGCGACGGGCCGTGCGACGTCGAGGGCGCCGGCACCGACCGGGTCACGCTCTCGACCGGCGCGCTCGCGCCGCACACGCCGGTCACGGTCCGGGTGGGTCTGCCCGTCCCGACCCCGGACCGCCACACCGTGCCGTGGTCCGTCGGCGCCGACCGGGCACTCGGCAGCTCGCTGCTGGCCCTGGTGCTCGTCGTCGCGGTGTCGCTGGTCATGCTGGGTCTCGGCTACTGGCTCGAGCGCCGGGCTCGCGAGGAGCGGCCCGGCTATCCGGTGCAGTACGAGCCCCCGCCGGGGCTCGGGCCGGTCCAGACGGCGTACATCGCGAACGAGCGGGTGCCGGAGCGCTCGCTCGTGGCGACGCTGCTCTACCAGGCGGAGCAGGGGCTCACCCGGCTCACGGCCAACGACGACGGCTCGTGGACCGTGACGGGGCTCGGCGACGGGAAGGCCTGGGCCGCGACGGACGACGTCACCCGCCACGTCGGGACCGAGCTCGGGGTGACCCGGGAGGGCGCCTCGTTCACGGCCCGCAAGGGCGCGGTGACCGAGGGCCAGCAGCTGCAGAAGCTGACCTCCGAGCTCCCCGACGTCACGAGCACCTGGGCCTCGGGGGTCGGCGCGCAGCAGGTCGTCAACGCCGAGCTGCTCTCGCGCGTCGCGGTCATCGCGGCCGCCATAGCGTTCCTCGGGATCGGGATTTTCCTGCACCCGCCGGTCTCGATCTACCTGCTTCCGCTCGCTGCGTTCGTGATCGGCGGCGCCGGCCTGGTGTCCCGCGGTGTCGGTCGCCGCCGCACCCCGCTGGGCCGCGACCTGTGGTCACGTGCGGGCGGTTTCGAACGGCTGCTGTCGACCACCTCGGCGCAGGACCGCTTCGACTTCAGCGGCCGCAAGGAGCTCTACACGGCGTACATCCCGTATGCCGTGGCGTTCGACTGCGCCGACCGGTGGGCCAGGAAGTACGAGATCACGACCGGCTCGCCGGCTCCCGTGCCCCTGTGGTTCGGCGGCGGCGCGTCGACGACCACCGGCCGGACCGGCGGCATCTTCGGCAACAACGACGCATTCTCAGGTTTCGAGTCCACCCTCGCGTCCTCCATCAGCGCCTATGCGGCCACCCAGTCCTCCTCGTCGTCGTCCTCGGGCGGCGGCGGTGGGGGCGGTGGCTTCAGCGGCGGTGGCGGGGGCGGCGGCGGTGGCGGCGGCTCCTGGTAGACCTGCACGATCCCGCCCCACCATCGAGGAGAAAACATGCTCTGGATCATCATCGGCGTCATCGCGGCGCTGCTGCTGTTCGCCGCGTACGCGTTCAACCGGCTCCGCCGGGTCGACATTGGCGCCCAGGAGGCGCTGGGCGGCATCGACGTGCAGCTGACCCGTCGCGCCGACCTGATCCCCAACCTGGTCAACACGGTCAAGGGCTACGCCCAGCACGAGAAGGGCGTCTTCGAGGCCGTCACTGCGGCGCGCGCCGGCGTCAAGGCCGCGGCCGACAACGGCACGGTCCCCGAGAAGGCCGCGGCCCAGCAGCAGCTGGACCGGGCGATCGTCGACGTCCTCGCGGTCGCCGAGGCGTACCCCGACCTGAAGGCCTCGGCCGGGTTCCTCCAGCTGCAGACCGAGCTCGCCGAGACCGAGGACAAGATCTCGTTCGCCCGTCAGTACTACAACGACGCGGTCGCGAAGCTCAACAGCCTCGTCCGCACGATCCCGTGGCTGCTGTTCACCGGCATGGCCGGCGTCCACGCCCGCGAGTTCTACAACGCCCCCGAGGGCCAGGAAGCCCCCCCGAGCGTCCAGTTCTAACCCCCACCCCCGCTGACGCGTGGGTTACGCACGCTGACGCGCGGGTTACGCACGCTGACGCGCGGGTTACGCACGCTGGCGCGCGGGTTACGCACGCTGACGCGTGGGTTACGTCGGACGCAACCCACGCGTCACGGCGCGCAACCCACGCGTCAGCGGTCAGGTGCGGAGGGTGGCGTTGGTTGCTTCGCTCGCGGCGCTCACGGCGGCCTCTCTCGCGGTCCGGATGTCGTCCTCCGTGAGGGTGCGGTCGGGGGCGCGGAGCCGCAGGGCGAACGCCAGCGACTTCTTGCCCTCGGGCACCTGGTCGCCGGTGTAGACATCGAAGAGCCGCGCCGACTCGATCAGCGGGCTGGCCGTGACCAGGGCCCGCTCGAGGTCGCCGGCCGCGACGGAGGCGTCGACGACGAACGCCAGGTCCTCCTTGGCGACGGGGAACGAAGAGAACTCCGGTCGCGGACCCACCTCGGGCGCAGCCGCGATGAGCGCGTCGAGGTCGACCTCGGCCGCGACGACACGGGGCGGCAGGCCGTACGCCTTGAGCACCTTCGGGTGCAGCTCGCCGGCATGACCGATCGTCACGCCGTCGAGGACGAGCGCGGCGCAGCGCCCGGGGTGCCACGGCTGAAGCTGAGCCTGCTGGACGTCGACCTCGACGTGCAGGGCGGCGGCGAGGTGCCGGACGACGGCAATCGCGTCGCCCCACTCCGCCCGGCGTCCGGCTCCGTACCACCCTGACCGAATGCGCTCACCGCTCATGACCACACCGATGTGGTGGGGCTGACGCGGGAGCGCAGCATCGAGCGCGGAGAGCTCCTCGGTCGTCGGACGACGGTCGACACCGTAGATCGGCGCCTCCACCGAGCCTGTCTGCGGGAGGAACACCCGACCCGTCTCGGTCAGGTGGACGTCGGCGTGGCCGCGACCCACGTTGAGCACCAGGCTCCGGAGCAGGCCACTGAGCAGGGTCGTCGTCAAGCCGGGTTCCTCCGCGGAGAGCGGGTTCTCCAGCAGGACCTGGCGCCGACGGTCGTCGTCGGCGTCGAGGCCTAGCCGGTCCCAGTCGGCCGGCCCGGCGAACGGGAAGGTCTTGACCTCGATGAGCCCCTCGCCCGCGAGCACGTAGCCGGCCCGGCGCCGTAGCTTCTGGGCGAAGGTCAGCCCTCGTCCGGCGGGTGCGACGGGCACCAGCGAGGGCACTCGGTCGTAGCCGACGACACGCAGGACCTCCTCGACGACGTCGTAGGGATCCGTCAGGTCGGAGCGCCACGGCGGCGGAGTGACGCTCAGCCAGTCGTGGTCGACCGAGACCTCGCAGCCGTTGGCCTCGAGCGCCTCGACCGCTGTGACGGTGTCGATCTCGACGCCCGTGATCCGGGCCGGCAGGTCGGCGTGGAGCGCGATGTCCGCCGGCACGGGCGGTGTCCCGAGCAGGGTCAGCCCCGGCTCGAGCGTGCCGCCCCCGTGCTCGACGAGCAGGTCCGCGACGCGGCGGACCGCGCGGGCCGGCAGGGTCGGGTCGACGCCGCGCTCGTTGCGCTTCGCCGCCTCCGAGCTGAGTCGCTGCGTGCGAGCGGTCCGGGCGATCATCGGCGCGGTCCACACCGCCGCCTCGACCACGACATCGGTCGTCGTCGGCGTCATCTCGACCTCCTCGCCGCCCATGACGCCGCCGAGACCCACCGGGCCGCGGTCGTCGGTCACGAGCGCGTCGGCCTCGGTCAGGGTCCGGGTCACGCCGTCGAGCGTCGTGAGCTTCTCCCCCGCCGTCGCGCGACGCACAACCAGCGGGCCCTTGAGGAGCGCGCGGTCATAGCCGTGGATCGGAAATCCGAGCTCCAGCATGACGTAGTTGGTGACGTCGACCGCGAGCGAGATCGACCGCATGCCGGCGAGCTCGATGCGCTGCGCCAGCCACGCCGGGGTCGGCCGCGACGGGTCGATCCCGGTGACGGTCAGGGCCGCGAACACGGGCGACGCGGTGGGGTCCTCCACGACGACGGGGTACGCCCCCGGGCCCTCGGTCGCGACGGTCTCGGCGTCCAGCTCGGCAGGATCGTGGAACGGCACGCCGAACGCGATCGCCGCGTCTCGGGCCACGCCGCGCAACGACAGCGCGTAGGCGCGGTCCGGGTTGACCTCGAGGTCGAGGACCTCCTCGCCGAGGCCAAGCAGCTCGATCGCGGAGTCGCCGGGCTGCCCCTGCCCGGCTTCCAGCACGATGATGCCGCTGGCGTCACCGGCCAGACCGAGCTCGGCGGAGGAGCAGATCATCCCGTCAGAGACGTGCCCGTACGTCTTGCGGGCCGAGATCTCGAACCCGAGGGCGGGCAGCACGGTGCCGGGCAGCGACACGACCACCAGGTCGCCCTCGACGAAGTTGTGGGCGCCGCAGATGATGCCGCGCGACGGCACGTCCTCGCCCGGCGCATCAGGCACGGACGGATCGTTGTGCGGCCCGACGTCGACCCGGCACCAGTTGATCATCTTGCCGTTCTTCTGCTCCTCCTTGACGAGGGACAGGACCCGGCCGACGACCAGCGGACCGCTGATGCCGGACGAGACGATCTCCTCGAGCTTGAGGTCGAACGCCGTCAGGCGCGCCGCGAGGTCGGCCGTCGACAGGTCGGCGGGCAGGTCCACGTACTGACGCAACCAGGAAACAGGAACACGCATTACAGCTCGACTCCGAACGGCTCGGTGAAACGGATGTCGCCGTCGAACAGGTCGCGCAGGTCCGCGATGTCGTAGCGGGACGTGATGGTGCGGTCGATGCCAATGCCGAACGCGAAGCCGGAGTACCGCTCCGGGTCGATACCGCACGCGATGAGCACGCGCGGGTTGACGACGCCGCAGCCGCCCCACTCGACCCAGCCCTCGCCCTTGCACGTGCGGCAGGAGCCGACCTCGTCGGGCTCGTTGTGGCAGACGTAGCAGAGCAGGTCCATCTCGGCACTCGGCTCGGTGAAGGGGAAGTACGACGGACGGAACCGCGTCGTCATGCCGTCGCCGTAGATCGCCTGGGCGAAGTGGTCGAGGGTCCCCTTGAGGTGGGCCATCGACAGGCCTTCGTCGATTGCGAGCCCCTCGACCTGGTGGAACACCGGCGAGTGGGTCGCATCGAGCTCGTCGGTGCGGAACACGCGCCCGGGGCAGGCGATGTAGATCGGGGGGGTGCGGGTCAGCATGGTGCGGGCCTGGACCGGAGACGTGTGCGTGCGCAACACCATCGCGGCCTTCTCGGGGGTGACCCAGAACGTGTCCTGCATCGTGCGGGCCGGGTGGTCCGGGCCCAGGTTGAGCGCGTCGAAGTTGAGCCACTCGGCCTCGACCTCAGGCCCCTCGGCGATCTCCCAGCCCATCGCGACGAAGACGTCCGCGATGTGCTCGGAGAGCGTCGTGACGGGGTGCCGGGCGCCGACCGGGGTGAGGTCCCACGGCAGGGTCACGTCGACGGCCTCGGTGACCAGCGCACGCTCCTCCTCCGCCGCCTCGACCGCGGCGATCTTGGCAGCGAGCGCCTGGTTGATCGCACCGCGCGCCTGACCGACCCGCTGGCCGGCCTCCTTGCGGGCCTGGGGTTGCAGCGCACCGATCTCGCGGTTGGCCAGCGCGATCGGCGACCGGTCGCCGACGTGGTCGATCCGCACCTGCTTGAGAGCTTCGAGCGTGTCGGCGGCGGCGATCGCCGCGAGGGCCTCGTCGCGCATGCGCTCGATCTCGTCAGAGCGCAAGGCAGTGACCTCCACGGGGTCGTACGAGGAGTTAGGGGCGGACATGCAGACCTTCCGAAGAACACAGGTGAACGGGTGGGACCACCCACCCGTGAGTTTATCGGTCCCGCGTGAGCCCGGTCAGTCGGTCATCGAGTCGGGCTCGTTGATCGGGAACCACGCCCGGACCTGGGCGCCCCCGCCCTCGGCGTCCAGGATCTGGATCCCGCCGCCGTGCTGCTCAACGATGCCGCGCACGATGTACATCCCCAGGCCGCTGCCGGCGCCGGGTCCCGACCGCCAGAACCTGCTGAAGACCCGCTGCCGCATCTCCTCGGGGATGCCTGGCCCCTGGTCGTGCACCTGCAGCGAGACGCCGTCGGTGCCGTCGACGTGCCGCGTGTTCTGCACGACGATCTCCCGCAGCCCGAAGCCGTGCCGCATCGCATTCTCGATCAGATTGGTCACGACCTGCGTGATGCGGTCGCCGTCACCCCAGATCAGGTCCAGGTCGTCCTTGATGCTGATCTCGAAGGGGTCGGTGGCGCCGCCGGACACGTTGGTCAGCACGTGGCGGACGATCTCGTCGAGCTTGACCGGCCCTCGCCTCAGGGTCAGGCGGCCGGCGTCGATCCGTGCGGCGTCGAGCAGCTCGGTGATCAGTCGGCTCAGTCGGTCGGCGTCCGCGTCGACCGTCTCCAGCATCAGCCGGCGTTGCTCCTCGGAGAACTTGTCCCACTTGGTCAGCAATGTCGAGGTGAAGCCCTTGATGCCGGTCAGCGGGGACCGCAGCTCGTGCGCCACGGTCGCGACGAGGTCCGAGCGCTCGCGGTCGGCCTGGTTGCGGATGCGTGCGTTGCGGACGCTGACGATGACCCGCTGCACTGGTCCCGCGGCACGATGCCGCACCAGGGTCGCCGTGATGAGGTACTCGCTGCCCTTCGGCGACCACCACGACGCCTCGGAGATCCGGCTGCGGATGTTGAGCCCGTCGTAGGGCTGGCAGCAGTCGTACCAGGAGTTGCCGTTGAGGTCGTCGAACGGCACCGCGACCGACAGGTGCATGCCCAGCATCTCGTCGCCCACGGCGCGCGCCATGACCTTGATCCGCGGGTTGACGTACTCGACGATCCCGTCGGCACCGGCGATGATCACGCCGTCCGGGTAGTCGTCGTAGTCCATGGGCAACGAATCTAGTACCAACGGACTAGTTCCGACGAGGTGCGGGTCCCGAACGGCTCAGGTGTCGCGGCGGGCGTGGGCCGTCGCGTACAGGCACACCGCTGCCGCCGTCGCCAGGTTGAGGCTCTCCGCGCGGCCGTAGATCGGGACCGCGACGACCTGATCGGCGAGGGCGCGCGTCGCGTCGGGCAGGCCCCAGGCCTCGTTGCCCATCAGCCAGGCCGTCGGCGCGGACAGATCGAGGTCGGGGTCGTACAGCCCGACGTCGCCCCCGCCGTCGGCGGCCAGGACCTGCAGCCCGGCGACCTGCAGCGCGGCGAGCGCCGCCGCGGTGTCGCGTTCGATGACCAGCGGGACGTGGAAGATGCTGCCGACCGTCGCGCGTACGGACTTGGGGTTGTAGGGGTCGACGCTGTCGCCCACCAGCAGGACGCCGTCGGCTCCCGCAGCGTCGGCGCACCGGATCACGGCACCGGCGTTGCCGGGGTCGCGGATATCGGCACACACCACGAGGAACCTGGGTGACCGGTCGAGCAGCGCCTCCAGCGGGCGGTCGAGCATCGCGCACCGGGCCACGACGCCCTGCGGCTGGACTGTGTCGGCGATCGCCTCGACGACATCGTCGGTCACGACGTGCCACTCCACGTCCGTACGTTCGGCGGCGCGCACCAGGTCAGTGTGCTGGTCGGTGGCGTCGGCGGTCGCGAAGACCTCGCGGACCGCACCGGGGGTCTCCAGCGCCTCCCGGACCGCCTGCGGGCCCTCGGCGAGGAACTCACGCCGATCGGTCCGGAACGCACGAGTGACGAGCCTCCTGGCGTGCTTCACCCGTCCTGATCGGACGGTGAGCTCACCGGGAGTGCTCGCCACTGCGTAGGGGGTGCCGCGGTCAGGCCGCGGCGCCGTCCTTCGGCGCGTTGACGTCGGCCGGAAGGTTGTCCTTCGCGACCTGGACCAGCGCCGAGAAGGCTGCCGGCTCGTTGACGGCCAGATCCGCGAGGATCTTGCGGTCGACCTCGACCTCAGCGGCCTTGAGGCCCTGGATGAAGCGGTTGTAGGTCATGCCCTCAGCGCGGACCGCAGCGTTGATGCGCTGGATCCAGAGACGACGGAAGTCGCTCTTCTTGGCCTTGCGGTCACGGTAGCTGTAGACCAGTGAGTGAGTGACCTGCTCCTTGGCCTTGCGGTAGAGCCGCGAACGCTGACCGCGGTATCCCTCAGCCCGCTCGAGTGTCTGCATGCGCTTCTTATGTGCATTGACTGAGCGATTGACGCGTGCCATCTCAGTTCTCCTTC
>JAOPXL010000208.1 GCA_025965175.1 Aeromicrobium sp. | reverse complement strand
TCGAAGATCGACTCGGCGATGTTGTTGTTGCCGCGCCAGTCGGTGGCCCGCTCGGCGTACGTGAACTGGTCCATGTAGTGCCCGTTGCACTCCGCCGCCAGGTCGCGGGCGACGTCGTAGACCGTCCCGGGGTCGTCCACCAGGTGGCAGCGGCCGCCGTAGAACTCGATCAAGGCGATCTTCTCGGCGCTCGTCGAGGCCGGCATGACCGCGACGAACGGCAGCCCGATCAGGCGCGCGAAGTACGCCTCGCTGACCGCCGTGGACCCGCTGGAGGCCTCGATGACGGTCGACTCCGGGCCGACCCAGCCGTTGCACAAGGCGTAGAGGAACAGCGAGCGGGCGAGTCGGTGCTTGAGACTGCCGGTCGGGTGGACCGACTCGTCCTTGAGGTAGAGGTCGACGCCCGGCACCGGGATGGGCAGGACGTGCAGGTGGGTGTCGGCGCTGCGGTTGGCGTCGGCGTCGACCCGGCGGATCGCCTCGGCGATCCAGGCGCGGCTCTCAGTCGATGTCTTCGGCACGGCGAGACTCCTCGATCCGGGCCGTCATCCGCGCGGCCCGCTCCTGGACGTTCCGCGCCAGCCGGTCGCGGAGGCCGCCGAGGACGAAGATCGAGATCACCGAGGACACCACGAGCGAGATCAGCAGGACCCAGATCATCGTGATGTTGGTCGGCTCGAGCCAGATCGACGAGATCGCCCAGACCAGGCCGAAGGACACGGCGAACACCGCGAACCGGGCGAGCGTGTAGGTCCAGAATGCCTTCATGCCTCCAGCCTAATCGGTGGTGCGAGCCGTTACGTCAGGCCCAGTACGGTGGAGCGCATGGGCAAGGCAGTAGTCGTCGTACTCGGGATCGTGCTGTTCGTCTACGCCGTGTTCGACCTCCTCGCCACGCCCGCGGCCCAGGTCAAGGTGCTGCCGAAGATCGCGTGGTTCGTCGTGGTCCTCGTGCCGGTCGGCGGCCCCCTGCTCTGGATCTACTGGGGGCACGCCAAGGACGCCCCGCCGAAGCCCCGCAAGCCCGGCGGGCCCACCCCGCCGCCCGGCCCCCTCGGCCCCGACGACGACCCCGACTACCTCCGCGGCCTTTGACCGACGGAACTCAGTCGTCCCAGCGGAAGACCCGGCTCGCGATCGCGCTGACGACGACCGCGAACACCAGCAGGAACGCCACCGGGAGCAGCGCCGCCGCAGGGCCCTCTCCCCGCACCATGGTGTCCAGCATGCCGTCGTTGAGGTGCTTGAGCGGCAGGACCGTGCCGACCGCCGAGATCCACCGCGGTGCGCCGTCGAGCGGGAAGAACGACCCGGACAGGAAGGCCATCGGCAGGACCACGAAGTTGGCCATGCCGATCGCTGCCTCCTCGGTCTTGGCGATCGATCCGGCGAGCAGCCCGATCGACATGAACGCGAGCGTGCCCGCAACGAGCAGCGGGACGATCATGGGCCACGACCCCGTGAGCTTGAGCCCGAACAGCACCATCCCGACCGCGAGGAAGATGACCGCCTGCACCAGCGCGATCGCGATGCTCACGGCGACCCTGGCCAGCACCACCGCGGACGTCGGAATGGGAGCCAGCCGCAACCGCCGGAGCAGCCCGTTGCGGCGCCACACGACGAGGTTCGCGGCCGCCCCGAACGTCGCCCCGGACGCGATGGCCCACCCCAGCAGGCCGGGGGTGAAGAACTGGATCGTCGACAACGACTTGTCCTCGACCCGCGCCGTCGTGAGCGAGAACTTCGGCGCCTGGCCCGTCACTGCCAGGTTCGCGGACTGCACGATCGCGGCGAACGTCCCCTGCACCTGACCGGCCTTGACCTGGTCGGCCTGCGAGAACCGCACCGACAACGTGTCGCCGTCCTGGCTGATGACGGCGTCGGCGTCACCCTTGCGGACCTTGACCACCGCCGCGGCCAGGTCCGACGACCGGGTGATGTCCAGGCTCTCGTCGACGTACGCCCTGGCGTCCTTCGGCACGTCGTCGAGCACCGCGACCGGGCCGACCTGGATGATCTCTGCCTTCGACGCGCCCTGGTCAGTGAAGATCCCGCCGAACAGCACCAGGAACATCAGCGGGAACAGGATCGAGAAGAACAGCGCCATCCGGTCCCGGAAGAAGCCCTTCAACATCGCCCGGGCCAGGCTGCCGAAGGGCGTCATGCCCGGTACTCCCGCCCAGTGAGCTCGAGGAACACATCCTCGAGCGAGGCGCCCTTGACGCTGAGACCGTCGAGCGCATCGCGCGACGCCAGCTCGGTGAGGACCCTGGAGGGGTCACGGGTCGTGATGGTCAGCGCGGACTCCCCGGCAGCCACCTCGTCGGCGCCGGCCACGGCCCGCGCGTCCTCGAGCGACAGCGTGCCGGGCGCGAGGCTGATCCGCACCGGCGCGTCCAGCCCCCGCACCAGCGCGGCGGGGGTGTCGAGCTCGAGGATCCGGCCCGCGTCCATGATCGCGACGCGATCGCACAACGCCTCGGCCTCGTCCATGTAGTGCGTCGTGAGGACGACCGTCCGGCCCGAGTCGTTGATCGTGCGCAGGACGTCCCACAGGTTGCGCCGGGCCTGCGGGTCGAGGGCTGCGGTGGGCTCGTCGAGGAACACGACGTCGGGATCGTGGATCAGGGCGCAGGCGATCGACAGCCGCTGCTTTTGACCGCCCGAGAGGTCCTCGGTGCGGAGGTCCGCCTTGTCGACGAGCCCGAACTGCTCGAGCATCTCGTCGGTACGACCGGCAGCGACGCGGTAGAGCGCGCCGAACGTGTCGAGCTGCTCGCGGGCAGTGAGCCGGTCGAAGAACGAGGAGGACTGGAGCTGCACGCCCATCCGGCGTTGCAGCTCCGGCTCGCGCCGCCACGGCTCGTGACCGTCGATGCGCACGGATCCGGACTGCGGCTTGCGCAGGCCCTCGATCATCTCGAGCGTCGTGGTCTTGCCGGCACCGTTGGGTCCCAGCAGCCCGAAGAACTCGCCGGGGGCGACGGTGAAGCTGACCCCGTCCACGGCCCGCACGTCGTCGTACGCCATGACGAGCCCGTCGGCGGTGATCCCCACACCCATGGCCACGACCCTAGTGGAATGCAACTGAACCACGTGCCAAGCGAGCGACGGCAGCGGGAGCGGCGACGAACGAGCCGCGCGCCTTACTTTGCGTAGGAGTGCTGGCCGCCGACGAACAGGTTGACGCCGACGAAGTTGAACACGAACGTCGCGAAGCCGATCAGCGCCAGGATCGCGGCCGCCTTGCCCTTCCACCCCGCGGTCGCCCGGGCGTGGAGGTAGCCGGCGTAGACCGTCCAGGTGATGAAGGCCCACACCTCCTTGGGATCCCAGCCCCAGTAGCGCCCCCAGGCGTACTGCGCCCAGATCGGCCCGGCGATCAGGGCTGCGAACGTCCAGATCGGGAACGCGAACGCGTGCACGCGGTAGGCGACCTGGTCCATCTTGGCCGCGGCGGGCATGCGCCACAGGAAGCCCACACGGTCGGCCTCGGGCGTCGTCCGCTCGGCCCGAGACTTGATCAGGTAGAGCAGCGACGCGGCCGCGCCGACGAGGAAGGCCGCGCCCGCGATCATGGCGCCCAGCACGTGGATCACGAGCCAGTACGAGTGCAGGGCCGGCACGAGCGGACCCGGCGGCACGAACACCAGCGCCGAGGCGCCCAGCACGACCGTGCCGGCGCCGGTGATGATCGGTCCGACCCAGTCGATCTCCCAGACCCGGACCAGGATGATGTAGGCCGTGACCGCGACAAGGGTCGCGGCACACCCGAACTCGTACATGTTGCCCCACGGCACCCGCTCGGCGGCGAGCCCGCGAGCCACGACCCCCGCCAGCAGGACGACGGCGCCCAGCTGCGTCAGCGAGAAGCCGATGCTGCCGGCGACGTTGCTGCGCTCGGCGGGATCGGCCACCGGCGGAGCCGCGGCCTCGCCGCCGGACATCACGAGCTCACGGTCTGGGGCCACGCCCCGAGCGAGGCTCCACTGCAGTACGTAGGCCACGAACGCCAGCGCCAGGATGCCGGTCGCGGACGCCACGGCGTAGTTCGAGAACTGCTCGTACTGAGCCAGCGTCATGAGGTCTCCTCGGTCTCTCCGAGCGACTGCTTGAATCGCTCGAGGAAGGCGTCCAGGTCGGCCGGCAGGTCGTCACGGGAGACGCGATCGAGCACGGCGACCTCCACCACGGTACGTGAGCCGTCCTGACGGGCTCGGACCCAGGTACGGCGAGGCTTGACCGTCAACGACGTCATGAGCCCGATGAGCCCGGCGATGATGCCGAACAGGGGCACCTTGACCAGCGGTGACGAGCTGATCTGGAAGCGGGCGAACTGCGCCGTGCTGACGTATTGCACCGTCCCGCCGCCGGGCAGCTTGGCCGTGCTCGCCTCCTCGCCGACCTCGCTGGCTGGCTGCAGGCTGATGCGGAAGCCCTTGCCGTCCGAGCGCAGGTACTGCTCCAGCTTGGTCTTGTCGAGCGTGAACACCGACTGTGCCTTGCCGTCGTCGAGCCCGAGGTCGCCGTGCCAGACGAACAGCCCCAGCAGCGGGTTGGCGGCGGCGGGGAAGATCGAGATCGAGGCGCCCTTGGCGTTCTGGGCTGCGGTCGGCAGGAAGAAGCCCTGGAAGCCGAGCTGCTCGGGCTGGGCGTCCGGCACCTTGATGACGCCGTTGGACGTGTAGGTCGAGTCGGCCGGCAGGAATGGCACGGCGTCGTTCCACACGACGTTGCCCTTGGCGTCGGTGATCTTGATGACCGGCGCGTAGCCCTGGCCGACGAGGTAGACCGACGAGCTGCCGACCTGCAGGGGGTGGTTGACCGTGACGTCGAAGTCGCGCTCGCCCACGCCGGGCTTGGGGGTGTAGGTCCCCTGAGCCCGGAACTCGCGAGGTGCACCTTCCTGCGGGCTCCCGAACGGCTGGAACTTGGTGCTCATCTTGTCGAGCGTGAACGAGAACGGCGGCAGGTCGTCGGAGGAGAACAGCGACCCGGAGGAGAACTCGTCGTACTGCGTCAGGGAGTTGCTGAACCGGCCGCCGCCGTCGGTCACGATGACCGAGCCGCGGTAGCCGTACAACGTGCCCACCGCGACGCCGATCAGCACCACCACGACGCTGACATGGAAGACCAGGTTGCCGGCCTCGCGCAGGAAGCCCTTCTCGGCGCTCAGCTCGACGACGCCGTCCCGGTCGACGACGTCGATCCGGGCCCGGCCGAGCGCCTTCCGGGCCGCCGCGGCGACCTCGTCGGGCGTCGAGGAGGTCTCGAACGTCGTGGACGCCGGCAGGCGGGAGAAGTGGCGGGGAGCCCGGGGCGGCCGGGCGCGCAGGGCGCGGAAGTACACGAACGTGCGCGGCAGGATGCAGCCGACCAGCGAGATCATCAGCAGCAGGTAGACCGCGCTGAACCACGGCGACGTGTAGACGCTGAAGAAGCCCAGCTTGTCGAGCGTCGGGGCCGCCTTCGGGTGGTCCAGGAAGTACGTCTCGACGGCCCGCGCGTCGACCCCGCGCTGGGGGTAGATCGATCCGGGGATCGCGGTGATCGCGAGCAGCAGCAGGAGGAACAGCGCCGTGCGCATCGACGTCAGCTGTCGCCAGAACCACCGGGTCAGCTCCCGGCGCCCCAGCGCCGGGACAGCATTCGAGCTCATACCGGCGCCTCGAATCCCGTGACCCAGGTCTGCATCTCGTCGACCAGTTCGGTCCACCAGCCGGTGACCAGCAGGATGCCGACGGCGATCAGCAGGACGCCGCCGATGATCGAGACGAGTCGCTGGTGGCGACGGAACCACGTCAGGGCGTGCATGAACCGGCCGAAGCCCAGCGCCGCGAGCACGAACGGGATGCCCAGGCCCAGGCAGTAGGTGAAGGCGAGGAACGCTCCCCGCGCCGCGGTGGCGTCGTCGGAGGCGAAGGACAGCCCGAGGACCGCGGCGAGCGTCGGTCCGATGCACGGCGTCCAGCCGAGGCCGAAGAACACGCCGAGCACCGGCGCGATCGCCAGCCCCACGGTCGGGACGGCGTGGACCCGACCCTCGCGCTGCAGGAACGGGACGAAGCCGATGAAGACCAGGCCCAGCCCGATCACGAGGATCCCGGTGATGACCGACAGCGTGTCCTGATAGCGGCGCAGCTCGAGCCCGACCGAGCCGAACAGCGCCCCGCCCAGCACGAACACCGTCGTGAAGCCGAGGACGAACAGCAGCGCCCCGGCCAACAGCCGGCCGCGCCGTGCCGACTCGAGGTCCTGGGCCGCGACGCCCGAGACGTACGACAGGTAGCCCGGCAGCAGCGGGACGACGCACGGGGAGAAGAACGAGACCAGGCCCGCCAGGACCGCCACCGGCACGGCCAGCAGGAGGTTGCCGGAGGCGACGGTGTCGCTGAACCAGTCCGTCATGTGGTGCTCTTCTGCACGTCGTCGATCAGGTTGGCCAGGGTCGAGGCTGAGACCTTGTCGATGACCCGGGCGGCGACGCGGCCCTTTGCGTCGATGACCCACGTCGTCGGGATCGCGATGCTGGGCAGCGAGTCGATGAACCCGAGCTCGAGCTGCCCGCCCTGGTCCTGGAAGCTGGGATAGCTGACCTCGAAGCGGCGGTTGAACGCGATCGCCGACGACGGGTCGGGGGCACGGTTGACGATGCCGAGGAACTGCACGTCCTTGTCGGCGTACTCCGACGCGACCTCCTCGAGCGTTGGCGCCTCGGCGCGGCACGGCGCGCACCACGGGCCCCACACGTTGATGACGAGGGTCTTGCCGCTGAAGTCCGCGGTCGACAGCGGCTCGCCGTCGAGGCCCTTGCCCTCCAACACGGGCGCGTCCTTGCGGTCGGCGGCGTCGACCGTCGTGATCGAGCCGTCACCAGACACGAAGCCGGCGGTCGTCCCGCGGTTGCCGCCCCCGGAGCAGGCCGCGACCAGGGCCAGGGCCCCGATCGCCGCCACGAGGCGGGCGCGCGAGATCACGGTCAGGCTCCGCCCACGACCTTGCCGCGCAGCGGCGCGGGGAGAAGGTCGGCGGCGGGCTCGCTGTAGGTCACGCCCACGAAGTCGTCGCCGTCGAACGTCAGGCTCGTGAGGCTCGCGAGGGTGCACTGGCGCTTGCGCGGGTCGTGCACGAAGCTCTTCTGCTCGTGCGCGCGGCGCGCGATCCACACCGGCAGCTGGTGCGACACGATGACCGCCTCGTGGCCACGGGCGGCCTCGCGGGCGTCGTCGACCGCGAGCTTCATCCGCGCGGCGATCTCCTTGTAGGGCTCGCCCCAGGAGGGCCGGATCGGGTTGCGCAGCATCCACCAGTTGCGGGGGTTGGTGAACGCGCCGTTGCCGACGCCGACGGTCTTGCCCTCGAAGAGGTTGTCGGCCTCGATGACCCGGTCGTCGGTCTGGATCGGCACCTCGAGCAGCTTCGACAGCGGCTCGGCGGTCTGCTGCGCACGCTCCAGCGGCGACGCGACCATGTGCACGATCTCGTTCTTGGACAGGAACTCCGCCGCCCGGGCGGCCATCTGGTGACCCAGCTCGGACAGGACGAACTCCGGCAGCCTGCCGTAGAGGACGCCCTCGGGGTTGTGGACCTCACCGTGGCGCATGAGGTGCACGATCGTACGTTCGGACATCGAGTTTCCTAGCTCTCGGACGTGGCAACGGCTGCCGCGCGGGCGGCGCCCGGGAGCGCCTCGGCAATTCTAGAGAGTGCCTGTTCGTCGTGTGCAGCCGAGACGAACCAGCTCTCGAACGCGCTCGGAGGCAGGTAGATCCCGGCGTCCAGCATCGCGTGGAAGAACGGCTTGTAGCGCCAGGCCTCCTGCGCCTGGGCACCGGCGAAGTCGGTGACCGGCGCATCGACGCCCCAGAAGACGCTGAACATGTTCCCGGCGCCCTGCAGCGAGTACGCAAGACCGACCGCGTCCAGCGCCTCGCGCACCAGGTGCCGCAGCTGCATCGACGCCGCGTCGAGCCGCGCGTACGCCGCGTCGTCCGCGAGACGCAGCGTCGTGAGGCCTGCGGTCGTCGCGATGGGGTTCCCGGACAGCGTGCCGGCCTGGTAGACCGGGCCGGCCGGGGCGAGCTGGGCCATGACGTCGGCGCGGCCGCCGAACGCCGCGGCGGGGAATCCGCCGCCCATGACCTTGCCGAACGTCGACAGGTCGGGGCGCCAGCCCTCCTGGCGGCCATCGAGGCCCCAGTGGCCCGAGCGGGTCACCCGGAAGCCCGTCATCACCTCGTCGCTGATGAACAGCGCGCCGTGGCGGGCCGAGACCTCGGAGAGGAACTGGTTGAAGCCGGGCTCCGGCGGGACGACGCCCATGTTGCCGGCCGCCGCCTCCGTGATGACGCAGGCGACCTGGTCGCCGAGCTCGGCGAACGCCGCCTCGACGGCGGACCGGTCGTTGTAGGGCAGCACGATCGTGTCGGCCGTGACGTGCGACGGCACCCCGGGCGTCTCGGGCAGGCCCAGCGTGACGACGCCGGACCCGGCCTGGGCCAGGAGCGCGTCGACGTGGCCGTGGTAGCAGCCTGCGAACTTGATGATCTTGTCGCGACCCGTGAACCCGCGGGCCAGCCGGATCGCGGACATCGTCGCCTCGGTGCCAGACGAGACCATCCGCACCAGATCGGTCGGGGTACGTCCGACGATCTCCTCGGCCAGCAGCACCTCGGGCTCACTGGGGGTGCCGAACGAGGTTCCCCGGGCGACGGCCGCGGTGACGGCGTCCAGCACCTCCGGGTGGGCGTGGCCCAGCAGCATCGGGCCCCACGAGCCGACCAGGTCGACGTAGCGGTTGCCGTCGACGTCGGTCAGCCAGGCGCCGGATCCCGACGCCATGAAGATCGGCGTCCCGCCGACGGCGCGGAAAGCGCGGACCGGCGAGTTGACACCGCCGGGGGACACGGCGCGCGCGCGGTCGAACAGGGCCTGAGATCCGGGGTTCGCAGTCACGGACCCATTGTCCCCGGTGGGCCAATACGGCAGGACAGCGGCGTCGTGCGCCCGTAACCTGAGACGCGCGGGCTCGTTGATCATCTGACCGACGAAGTGGTGGACCCGTTCATCCCGCTGTAACATCGGTTTACGCAACGACATGCTCAGCGTGTCCGTTCTGGGAGGGCAACACATGGGAGCACGAAAGCTGACGCGCTGGCAGAAGGCCAGCGCATTGGTGCCGATGGCAGTGCTGGTCGGCGCCTGGGGAGCGGCGCTCGGCAACCAGGGCCTCGCCACCGCCTCTGGCGGCATCGACGAGTCCGACATCCCAGCCGTCCCCACCACGGCGATCGAGCAGCCCGCCAGCGTCCAGGAGACACCCCTGGGTGTCGACCAGAGGGCCGGCACGACGGGCACGGTCAAGACGCTCTCGACCAACGGCATCCCCTCGGCCGCCCTGTTCGCCTACCGCCGGGCCGAGACCCTGCTCGGCAAGGCTGACGAGTCCTGCAAGCTCCCGTGGAACCTCGTGGCGGCCATCGGCCGGGTCGAGTCCAACCACGGTCGCAGCAACGGCAACTCCCTGAGCGCGGACGGGCTCGCGCAGCCGGGCATCTACGGCATCCCGCTGGACGGCCGCAACGGCACCGCCAAGATCTCCGACACCGACAACGGCACCCTCGACAAGAACTCGGTCTACGACCGGGCGGTCGGCCCGATGCAGTTCATCCCGGGCACGTGGCAGACGGTCGGCGTCGACTCCGACAACGACGACAAGAAGAACCCGCAGGACATCGACGACGCGGCCACCGCGGCGGGCATCTACCTGTGCGCGGGCAGCGGGAACCTGTCCACCGAGGACGGTGCGGCCAGCGCCGTCAAGCGATACAACCACTCCGACTCCTATGTCGACCTGGTCCTCAAGATCTCGGCAGCGTACGCCCGGGGCGACTTCTCCCAGTCCCCCAACGGCACCTCGACCTCGCCGATCCTGACGTCGTCGTCCAACGACCAGACACTGACACCGAAGCAGCGCGCCAAGGCCAGGAAGGCCGAGACCAAGGCCAGCCAGGACAAGCCCGGCAAGGGCGGATCCGGCGGCAGCACGGGCGGCACCGGGACCGGCGGCACCACCGGCGGCGGCAGCACGGGCGGTGGCGGCACGACCGGTGGCGGCACCGGTGGCTCGCCGACGGGCGGCGGCACGGTCGGCGGCGGGGTCCAGGGCCTCGTCGGCAACACCCCGCTCGGCCCCGTCACGGCACCCGTCACGGGCCTGCTGACCAACGTCGAGGCCAACGTGCAGTGCCTGCTCCGGTTCCCGCTGGGACTGCCCAAGGTCAAGTTCGACGCGTGCGTCTACGACTTGACCCACTGATCCTGAGTCACTGATCGACGAGGGGCCGCACCCCATGGGGGCGCGGCCCTTCGTCGTAAGTCGTGGGTCGACTCAGTGCGACAGGCGTGCGGCGAGCTCTGCGGCCCAGTAGGTCAGCACGATGTCGGCGCCTGCCCGGCGGATCGACACGATGATCTCGTCGACCGCCCGGTCACGGTCGATCCAGCCGTTGGCCGCGGCCGCCTCGACCATCGCCAGCTCGCCGGAGATGTTGTAAGCCGCGACCGGCACGTCGACCGCGGCGCGGACGTCGGCGATCAGGTCGAGATAGGACAGCGCCGGCTTGACCATCACGATGTCGGCGCCCTCCTCGATGTCCAGAAGGACCTCGCGGATCGCCTCCCGCGCGTTGGCGGGGTCCTGCTGATAGGTCTTGCGATCGCCCGTCAGCGACGAATCGACCGCCTCGCGGAACGGGCCGTAGAACGCGGAGGAGTACTTCGCGGCGTAGGCCAGGATGACCGTCTCGTCGTGCCCGGCGGCGTCCAGGGCCGACCGGATCGCCCCGACCTGGCCGTCCATCATGCCGCTCGGCGCCACGACGTGCGCGCCCGACTCCGCCTGCACGACACCCATTTGGGCGTAGATCTCGACCGTCGAGTCGTTGTCGACCCGACCCGACGCGTCGAGCACGCCGCAGTGGCCGTGATCGGTGAACTCGTCGAGGCACAGGTCGGCCATGACCAGGAGGTCGTCGCCGACCTCGGCGCGGGCATCGGCGAGAGCGACGTTGAGGATGCCGTCGGGGTCGAGCGCACCCGATCCCCCGGCGTCCTTGTGCTCGGGCAGGCCGAACAGCATGACCCCGCCGAGGCCCAGTGCGGCCGCCTCGGCATAGGCCTTGCGGGCCGAGTCACGCGTGTGCTGGACGACGCCGGGCATGCTCGAGATCGGTCGGACCTCGCTGCGTCCCTCTGCCACGAACATCGGCAGGACCAGCTGCGAGGGCTGGACGTGCGTCTCCGCGACCAGCCGCCTCATCGCCGGCGACGAGCGGAGGCGACGGGGGCGGTCGGACGGGTAGGACATGCCGGTCAGGCCTTCCGGCGGCTGGACGGACGCTTCTGCGACGGCTTCGTGACCGGTTCACCGGCCTCGACGAATCCGAGTCGGCGCGCCGTCCCGAACTCGGCCAGCGCATCGGCCAGGACGTCGACCGACGGCGACTCGGCGAGGACGTCGACCCGCAGCCCGTGCTCCTCGGCTGTCTTGGCCGTCGCGGGGCCGATGCACGCGATGATCGTCGACGTGTGCGGCTTGCCGGCGATGCCCACGAGGTTGCGGACCGTGGACGACGAGGTGAACAGGACCGCGTCGAACTTGCCGGTCTTGA
>JAOPXL010000131.1 GCA_025965175.1 Aeromicrobium sp. | reverse complement strand
TGTCGATCCGATCCGGCGCGGGTGGCGTCGACGCCGCCGACTTCGCGCTGATGCTCCAGCGCATGTACATCCGCTGGGCCGAGCGCCACGGCTACACCGTGGAGATCTATGACGTCTCCTACGCGGAGGAGGCCGGCATCAAGTCGACGACGTTCGCGGTCAAGGCGCCCTACGCGTACGGCACGCTCTCGGTCGAGTCGGGCACGCATCGCCTGGTGCGCATCTCGCCGTTCGACAACCAGGGCCGCCGCCAGACGTCGTTCGCCGCGATCGAGGTCGTGCCGGTGCTGGAGCAGACCGACGAGATCGACGTCCCGGACGAGGAGAGCCGCGTCGACGTCTACCGCTCGTCGGGCCCCGGAGGTCAGAGCGTCAACCCGACCGACTCGGCCGTCCGCCTCACGCACATCCCGACCGGCACCGTCGTCAGCTGTCAGAACGAGAAGAGCCAGCTGCAGAACAAGGCCAGCGCGATGGTGATCCTCAAGGCCAAGCTGCTGGCCCTGAAGAAGGCCGAGGAGCGGGCCCACCTCGACGAGCTGCGGGGCGACGTGCAGGCGTCGTGGGGCGACCAGATGCGCAACTACGTCCTCAACCCCTACCAGATGGTCAAGGACCTGCGGACCGAGTTCGAGAGCGGCAACACGCAGGCCGTGCTCGACGGGGAGATCGACGACTTCATCGAGGCCGGCATCCGCTGGCGCCGCGAGCAGCCGGCCTAGACCTCAGCGGTTCTCGTCGCCGGCGACGGCGTTGCGGTCCTGTTGCTCGTCGACCCGCTTCTTGACCCGCCCCATGCCCGGCACCTTGCCGAGCATGAAGTTGAGCTCACGGGTGATGTCGAGCAGGTCGTGGATGTCCGGGCCGACGTTGCGCAGCGTGTCCAACATCGGCAGGACGTCGGTCTCGATCCGGCCGACGAGGTCCGGCAGGTGGTCGACGAGACGGACGACCGCCTCGATCTCGTCGGGATCGATCGTCCGGGTCAGGCGGTCCGCGACAGGCTGCAGGCGCTCCACGATCGGCGCGAACGTGTCGAACATCTGCTGGCCGCGCTCCATGGTCGGCTCGATGCTGGCGACCATCCCTGCCCCGCGGACGACGAGCGCGTCCGCCCGGGTGACCGTGCCGTCGATGCGCTCGATCGCCTCGTCCGCCTTGGTGTTGGTCGTGTCGATCTTCTCGATCGCCTCGTCGGCCCGGGTGTTGGTCGAGTCGATCTTCTCTATTGCGCCGTCAGCCTGGTCGATCGTCGCGTCGATGCGACGGATCGAGCCGTCCGCGGACAGGCGGGTCTGCTCCATCCGGTCGATGAGCCGGTCGACCCGATCGATCAGAGCCTCGGCGGAGTCCAGGAGCGCGACGGTGCGGGGGGCGAGGCCGATCGCGGTCTCCAGGAGGGCGGGTCCGCGGGAGAGAAGGGCCAGTGCGTCGCGCGGGTCGCCGAGTCTCATGGCTCGACGCTAACGCGAACTCCGTTCCCCCGCGCGGCGCCCGGCGACACGCCGTCAGTCGCCCGAGCTGAACGCCGCATCGAACGCCGCGGTGGGTGCGTCGAACAGGTTGGCCTTGACGAACGCCAGGGCCTCCGGCGCGCCGAGCAGCCGGTCCATCCCGGCGTCCTCCCACTCGACCGAGATCGGCCCGTCGTATCCGATCGTGTTGAGCATGCGGAAGCACGCCTCCCACGGGACGTCCCCTCGGCCGGTCGAGACGAAGTCCCATCCCCGCCGGGGATCCGCCCACGGCAGGTGGGATCCCAGCCGCCCGTTGCGGCCGTTGCCGACCTGCTTCTTGGCGTCCTTGCAGTCGACGTGGTAGATCCGGTCCCTGAAGTCCCACAGGAACCCGAGCGGGTCGAGGTCCTGCCAGATGAAGTGGGACGGGTCCCAGTTGAGGCCGAACGCCTCACGGTGGCCGATCGCGTCCAGGGCCGCGTGGGTTGTCCAGTAGTCGTACGCGATCTCGCTGGGGTGCACCTCGTGGGCGAAGCGGACACCCTCCTCGTCGAACACGTCCAGGATCGGGTTCCACCGATCGGCGAAGTCCTGGTAGCCGGCCGCGATCATGGCCTCGGACGCCGGCGGGAACATCGCGACGTACTTCCAGATCGATGAGCCGGTGAAGCCGACGACGGTGTCGACGCCGAGCATCCGGGCGGCGCGGGCGGTGTGCTTCATCTCCTCCGCGGCCCGCTGGCGTACGCCCTCGGGCTCCCCGTCGCCCCACACGCGTGCCGACAGGATGTCGTGGTGCCGCTCGTCGATCGGGTCGTCGCAGACGGCCTGGCCCTTGAGGTGGTTGGAGATCGCGTGGACCTGCAGGCCGTACCGGTCGAGGACGTCGAGCCGGGTCTGGATGTAGTCGGGGTCCTCGACCGCGGCCCACGGGTCCAGGTGATCGCCCCAGCAGGCGATCTCGAGACCGTCGTAGCCCCAGCCGGCGGCCAGCGCGGCCACCTCCTCGAACGGCAGGTCGGCCCACTGGCCGGTGAACAGGGTGATGGGTCGGGTCATGCCAGAGCTCCTGTCGGGTGGGTCGTGCCGTCGGCGGCGCTCGCCTCGACCGCCGCCAGGACGCGCTGGACGGCGAGCCCGTCGGGGAACGATGGCGAGGGCTCGATGCCCTTGGCGATGTCGGTGACGAAGTCGACGACCTGGTGGGTGAAGCCGTGCTCGTAGCCCAGGCCGTGACCGGGCGGCCACCACGCGGCGATGTACGGATGGGTCGCCTCCGTGACGATGATCCGGCGGAAGCCGGCGGTCGCGGGGTCCTCGGTCGCGTCGAACAGCTCGAGGACGTTCATGTCCTCGAAATCGAACGCCAACGAGCCGAGGGTGCCGTTGACCTCCAGCCGGAGGGCGTTCTTGCGACCCGTGGCGAACCGGGTCGCCTCGAACACGCCGATGGCGCCGCCGACGAAACGGGCGGTGAAGGCGGCCGCATCGTCGACGGTCACCGGTCCACGCTCGGCGGTGGCGGAGGAAGTCCCACCGAGCGTGGTGTGCTCGCCCCCGACGGGGCGGGTCTTGACGAAGGTCTCCATGAGCCCGCTGACGGACACGACCTCCGAGCCCGTGACGAACTGGGCCATGTCGATGATGTGCGCACCGATGTCGCCGAGCGCCCCGGACCCGGCGAGCGACTTGTCGAGCCGCCAGCTGAGCGGGGCGTCCTCGTCGACCAGCCAGTCCTGGAGGTACTGCCCCCGCACGTGGCGGATCGTGCCGATCCGGCCCGAGGCGACCAGCTGTCGGGCCAGGGCGACGGCCGGCGTGCGCCGGTAGGTGAAGCCGCACATCGCCCACACGCCGCGCTCGGCGGCCGCGGCGGCGGCTGCGGCCATCGCCTCGGCCTCCTGCACCGTGTTGGCCAGGGGCTTCTCGCACAGGACGTGCTTGCCCGCCTCGAGCGCCGCGATGGCGATCTCGGCATGCGTGTTGCCGGGCGTGCAGATGTCGATGACGTCGATGTCGTCGCGGGCCAGCAGCGCCCGCCAGTCAGTCTCGACCGACTCCCAGCCGAAGCGGCGGGCGACGTCGCCGGCGGCGTCCGCGTCGCGGCCACAGATGGCCGTCATGCGGGGCGTCAGCGGCAGGTCGAAGAAGGCCGGCGCGGTGCGCCACGCCTGCGAGTGGGCGGCGCCCATGAAGGCGTACCCGACCATCCCAATCCCGATCCCGGGCCGTGTGTCGTTCATGTGCCAGCTTTCGTGTGGAGTGTCTCGTGGCTGGTGCGGGCAGCGGGGGTCCGCGGCGAGGCCGCGGACCCCCGTCCGATCAGGACTTGAACGCGGACGGCAGGTAGGTGTCGACGTTGTCCTTCGTGACGATCGGCGCGGCCAGCTTGAGCTGGCGCGGCACCTCGATCTCGGCGAGGTCCGACATCGACTTGCCCTGGACCAGCAGACGGGCGAGCTTGACGCCGTCGGCCGCCTGCGTCGACGGATAGACGACTGTCGCCTTGAGCACCGAGTCGCCGGCCTTGATGGACTCCATGACATCGGCCGATCCCGCGCCGCCGATCATAACGAACTCGTCACGGTTGGCGTTCTTGATCGCGGCGAGGACGCCGACGCCCTGGTCGTCGTCGTGGTTCCACAGGTAGTCGATCTTGGGCGCAGCCTGGAGCAGGTTGGACGCTGCCTTCTCACCGGACTCGACCGTGAACTCGGCGGCGACCCGGTTGTTGACCTTGAGGCCGCACTTCTTCAGCGCGTCCGCGAAGCCCCTCGACCGGTCCTGCGTCAGCGGCAGGGAGTCGATCCCGGCGATCTCGGCCACCGTCTTGTCCTTGGCGCCCTTCGCGTCGTCGCAGACGAACGTGCCGGCCGACACGCCCATGCCGTAGTTGTCGCCGAGCACCGTGCTGCGTGCGGCGAACGGGGAGTCGAACTCGCGGTCGACGTTGATGACGACGATGCCGGCATCCATGGCCTTGCGGGCCACCGACGTCATGGCCGCGCCGTCGAACGGCAGCAGCACGATCGCATCGACCTTGTCGTTGATGAACGTCTCCACCTGCGAGATCTGCAGGTTGACGTCGTTGGTGCCCTCGGCGACCTTGAGGTCGACGTCGTCGTACTGCTTGGCCTGGGCGATGGCGGACTTCGTGATCGAGCCCATCCAGCCGTGGTCGGCGGCAGGCGCCGAGAAGCCGATGACGACCTTGTCGCCGGACTTGTCGTTGTCGGTGTTGCTCTTGCTGATCGCCGAGCTGGTGTCATCATTGCCGCTCGAGCCGTTGGTGCACGCACCGAGGACGAGCGTGGCAGCTGCGAACGCGCCGACGACGGCGAGACCGCGACGGCGGCGGGGGTGGAACGTGGACATGTGAACTCCTGAGGTGGTGGGGACTTAGGTCTTGCGGTCCGCGATCCGCTGCTGCAGGAGCACAGCGATCACGATGATCACGCCCTTGGCGACGGCCTGGGCGGACGTCGACAGGTTGTTGAGCGTGAAGACATTGGTGAGGGTGGTGAAGATCAGGACGCCGAAGAGCGTGCCGACGACGGTCCCGCGGCCACCGCTCAGGAGCGTCCCGCCGATCACGACCGCCGCGATGGCGTCGAGCTCGTAGAGCGTGCCGTGCGTCGACGAGCCCGTCGTGGTGCGCGACATCAGCATCACCGCGGCGATGCCGCACGTCGTGCCGAGCAGCGCGTAGAGGTAGACCGTGTGCCGCTGCACCTTGATGCCGGCGAGGCGGGCCGCCTCGGGGTTGCCGCCGACCGCGAACGTCCGACGGCCGAACGTCGTGCGGTTGAGCAGGAACCAGCCGGCCGCCGCCACGACGGCGAACATGATGACGATCACCGGGATGCCGAACGGCTCGCTGCCGAAGAAGTCGCTGAAGCCCTGGTTGCGGATGATCTGGGTCTTCCGGTCGGCGATGATCTCGGCGAGACCCCGGGCCGACGCCAGCATCGCGAGCGTCGCGATGAAGGGCACGACCTTGCCGTACGCGATGAGGACGCCGTTGATCGCACCGCACGCGGTGCCGACCAGCACGGCGCTGAACACCATGACGATCCAGCCGATGTCATTGGCCATGGCCTGCGTGCCGGTCGTCGTGGCCCACACCGACGACAGGGCGACGATCGCCCCGACTGACAAGTCGATGCCGCCGCCCGTGATGACGAAGGTCATCCCGATCGAGATGACGCCGATGACCGCGGCGAGGCGCAGGATCGTGAGCACGTTGTCGGTGCTGGCGAAGCGGTCACCCGCGGTGATCACGCCGACGGCGCACAGCACGACCAGCGCGATGACGAGGCCGAGGTTGCGGGCCAGGCCGAGCGATCCGCCCCGGTCCCCCCGAGTCGGGGTCGGGACCTGCATCGACGGGTCCTGCACAGATGGAGCGCTCATCGTGATGCCTCCGTGAAAGTGAAGTGACGGTACGTAGGCAACACGATGAGGTGCTGTCGGTTCCTTCGCTGGCGCTCGGTCACGCGACGTCTTCCTTCTGGTCGTGGGTGGCGAGGATGCGGTTGAGGACGCCCGATGCGTCGATGGCGTCGCTGGGGCCGTGGTGGACGACCGAGCCGTCGGCGATCACGAGCACCCGGTCCGACAGGCCCAACACCTCGTCGATGTCGCTCGACACGACGACCAGCGCGACGCCGGAGTCGGCGAGCTGACGTATCAACGCGTAGATCTCGGCCCGAGCGCCGACGTCGACCCCGCGCGTGGGCTCGTCGAGAAGCAGGACCTTGCACGAACGCAGCAGCCATCGGGCCAGGACGACCTTCTGCTGGTTGCCGCCGGAGAGGGTGCGGATGATCCGATCGGGAGCGTCGGGGCGCACATCGACGGATCGCGCCGCCTCGTGCGTCGCGCGGCGCTCGGTGGTGGCGTCGGTGACGCCGTGGCGGGAGAACCGTTCGAGGCTCGCGAGGGAGATGTTGCGGTAGACGGCGTCGTCGAGCACCAGGCCCTGGGACTTGCGCTCCTCGGGGCACAGGCCCAGCCCGGCGCTCACGGCCGCAGCGACCGAGCCGTTGCGGAGCTTCGTGCCGGCGACCGAGACGGTCCCGCTCCCGGCTTTCCGGGCACCGAAGACCGTCTCGATGATCTCGCTGCGGCCGGCGCCGACGAGCCCCGCGATGCCGATGATCTCCCCGGGACGTACGTCGAACGTGACGTCGGCGAACTCGCCGTCACGTCCCAGCGCGTCGACCGACAGCAGGGGAGGGGCCTCCGGGAGCTGCGTCGCGCGACGGGGGAAGACCGACGAGACGGTGCGGCCGGTCATCAGGGTGATGAGCTCGGACGTCGGCGTCTCCTTGGCGGGCAGGTCGCCCGCGACGGTCCGGCCGTCCTTGAGGACCGTCAGCCGGTCGCCGATGCGGCGGATCTCCTCGAGCCGATGGGAGATGTAGATGATCGCGGCGCCGGACGCTCGCAGGTCCTCGACGACGCGGAACAGTCCGTCGACCTCGCCGGGGTCGAGGACGGCCGACGGCTCGTCCATCACGATGACCCGGGCCCGGCGGGACAGCGCCCGCGCCATCGACACGATCTGCTTGCCTGCGGCCGACAGGCTGCCGACCTCACGGGTCGGCCGGATCTCGGAGTGGCCGAGCCGCGCGAGCAGGTCACGCGTCGCGCGGTTCATGTCCTTGACGCGCGTGACGCCACCGCGGGACTTTTCGTGGCCGAGGAAGATGTTGTCCGCGACGCTGAGTCCGTCGACGAGGTCGAGCTCCTGGTAGATCGTGGCGATCCCGGTGTGGAGGGCCGCCTGCGGGTCGGCGAACGTCACTGGCTCGCCCTCCCAGAGGATCGTCCCCTCGTCGACGCCGTGCGCTCCCGCGAGGACCTTGATGAGCGTCGACTTCCCTGCACCGTTCTGCCCGAGCAGGCAGTGCACCTCTCCCTCGCGGATCACGAGATCGACACCGTCGAGGGCCCGGACGCCGGGGAATTCCTTGACGATGCCTCGCATCGCGAGCAGGGGATGGTCCATGACGTGATGCTAGTCACAAGTTTTGTCGATCGTCAAGCAAAAGTATGATGATGACCGACATACTTGCCCGTGGAGGCGCTACTGAAGTGGGGGTGGTTTACTCGTGGCCATGACAGTGCCCTCGGTGCTGCCCCCGACCTTGGTCGGCACCGGTGATCTCTTCCAGATCCTGCGTGACGGCACTCCCAAGACGCGGAGCGAGCTCGCCCAGCTGACGTCGCTGGCGCGCTCGACGATCACGGCACGGGTCGACGCCCTGCTGTCCTCGGGACTGCTCGAGCCGGTCGGGGAGGCGGCGTCGACCGGCGGCCGGCCGCCGACCCGGTTCGCGCTCAACCGCCGGGACCGGGTCGTCCTCGCGGTCGACCTGGGTGCCTCGCACGCCAGCATCGCCATCACCGACCTCTCGGGGCGTGTGCTCGACGAGCGCACGATCGAGTCCGACATCGCGGACGGGCCCACCGTGGTCCTCGACCGGGTCGCCGAGATCGCGCTCGGGCTGCTGGAGGCGATCGGCCGAGCCGTCGCCGACGTCGCCGGGACCGGCATCGGTGTCCCCGGTCCGGTCGAGCACGCCACGGGCCGGCCGGCCAACCCGCCGATCATGCCCGGGTGGCACGACTTCGACATCCCCACGCACCTCGGTCGCCGGTTCCCCGGTCCCGTCCTGGTCGACAACGACGTCAACCTGATGGCCCTGGGGGAGTACGTCACGACGTTCCCGTCCACGGGGCACCTGATGCTGATCAAGGTGGCGACGGGCATCGGTGCCGGGATCGTCACTGATGGCCGCCTCCTGCGCGGCGCCCTCGGCTCGGCCGGCGACCTGGGCCACGTCCAGGTCGCGAGCGCGTCGCCGGACGTCGTGTGCCGCTGCGGCAACATCGGCTGCCTCGAGGCGGTCGCGGCCGGCCCGGCGATCGCCGCCAGGCTGCGCGACAGCGGTCTGGACGTCGACGGGTCCCAAGGCATCGTGGACGCCGTCGCAGCCGGTGAGATCGTCGCTCTGCAGGCCGTCCGGGAGGCGGGTCGCGACCTCGGATCGGTCCTGGCGACCTGCGTCAACCTGCTCAACCCGTCGGTCATCGTCATCGGCGGCAAGCTCTCCGAAGCCGGCGAATATCTGCTCGCCGGCGTGCGGGAGGTCGTCTATCAGCGCTCGCTGCCGCTTGCGACGCACGACCTACAGATCGTCGGGACGTCCGCCGGGAGCCGTGGCGGGATCCTGGGCGCCAGTGCCATGGTGATCGACGCCGTGCTCGCACCGCGCGCGATCGACGAGTACGTCGCGCGGCGCATCGCCTGACGACCCGCGTCCCACCTCCATGAGGGACCCCGACCTACACTCGATCGGGTGATTCGATTCGACAAGGTCACCAAGACCTATCCCGGCCAGAAGCGCGCGGCGCTCGATGCCGTCGACCTCGAGATCGAGAAGGGCGAGTTCGTCTTCCTGGTCGGTGCCTCCGGATCGGGCAAGTCGACGTTCCTGCGCCTGATCCTGCGGGAGGCGCGGCCCACCAGCGGACGCGTCTACGTCGCCGGCAAGGAGATCAACAAGCTCTCGAGCTGGAAGGTGCCCAAGCTGCGCCGCCAGGTCGGCACGGTGTTCCAGGACTTCCGCCTGCTCCCCAACAAGACCGTGACGGAGAATGTCGCCTTCGCGCTCCAGGTCATCGGCAAGTCCCGCCACGAGATCAACCAGCTCGTCCCGGAGACGCTCGAGATGGTCGGGCTCGACGGCAAGGGGCACCGCATGCCCGACGAGCTCTCCGGCGGCGAGCAGCAGCGCGTCGCGGTCGCCCGCGCCTTCGTCAACCGGCCGATGATCCTCATCGCCGACGAGCCGACCGGCAACCTGGACCCGGCCACCAGCGTCGGCATCATGAAGCTGCTCGACCGGATCAACCGCACCGACACGACCGTCGTGATGGCGACGCACGACTCGTCGATCGTGGACCAGATGCGCAAGCGGGTCATCGAGCTCGACTCCGGGCTCATCGTCCGCGACGAGGCCCGCGGCATCTACGGCTACCAGAACTGAGGACGCCATGCGAAGCACCCTGAGCGAGCTGGGCCAGAGCCTGGCCCGCAACAAGTCCATGACCATCTCCCTGGTCGTCACGATGACCGTGTCGCTGCTGCTGGCGGCGCTGGGCCTGCTGATCCTGTCGCAGTCGGACCGGACCGAGAAGTACTTCGGCGACAAGCTGCAGCTACAGGTCAACCTGTGCACCAAGAACTCGCCGAGCCAGAACTGCATCGGCGGCGTCGCGAGTGACCAGCAGCGTGACGCGGTCAGGGAGGCGCTGGCGACGAACCCCGAGGTCAAGTCCTACGAGGTCCGCACGCCGACCGACAACTATGAGCGTGCCCGGGCGGTCTACGGTCAGTCCGACACCAACAAGAAGGTGCTCGAGACGCTGAGCCCCGACGCGTTCCCCGAGTCGTACTTCGTGACCCTCAAGGACCCGCAGAAGTTCGACGGCGTCGTCAGCCAGGTCTCGGGCATGGACGGCGTCGGCAGCGTGACCTCGCTCAAGAAGCTCCTCGGCCCCTTGTTCAGCGCGCTCGACAAGCTGCAGTACGGCGCGTTCGCCGTCGCTGCCATGCTCCTGGTCGCCGCTGTGCTGCAGGTGTCCACGACGATCCGGATGACGGCGTACGCACGACGGCGCGAGATCGGCATCATGCGACTCGTCGGCGCCTCGAGCTGGCACATCCAGCTGACGTTCATCCTCGAGTCGATGCTCGCGGCGCTGATCTCCGCGGCGCTGGCGGCCGCCGGGCTCGCCGCGTTCATGTACTTCGTCGTCTACGGCTACCT
>JAOPXL010000069.1 GCA_025965175.1 Aeromicrobium sp. | reverse complement strand
ACGGCGATCGTCGACTGCGCCAACCCTGCGTGTGACTCCAAGGTGCAGCCGCACCACGCGTGCACCAAGTGTGGACAGTACGGAGCTCGCGGCGAGCGTCGCCAGGTCCTCTGATCTCTGCCGCAGTGGACGCTGAGGCACTCCGGGACGTCCTGGGAGTCCAGGATCTCGACCCGGAGCTGCTTCAGCATGCGCTGACACACCGCTCGTTCGCGTACGAGAACGGCGGTGTCCCCAACAACGAGCGCCTTGAGTTCCTCGGGGACTCGGTGCTCGGGCTCGTCGTCACGGACACGCTCTTCACGGGGCATCCCGACCTGCCCGAGGGTCAGCTCGCGAAGCTTCGCGCTGCCGTGGTCAGCGCCAAGGCGCTGGCCGAGGTGGCGCGGACACTCGGCATCGGCGAGCACGTCCGGCTCGGGCGTGGCGAGGAGTCGACGGGCGGACGCAACAAGGCCTCGATCCTGTCCGACACGGTCGAGGCGCTCTTGGGCGCGATCTACGTCCAGTTCGGCATCGAGCGCGCCGCCGAGGTCATCCACCGCGTGTTCGACCCCGTGATCGCGGTCGCTGCCGAGCTCGGTGCGGGTCTGGACTGGAAGACGTCACTGCAGGAGATCGCCGCCAACAACAGCCTCGGCGTGCCGCAGTACGTCCTGGTGGGCACCGGTCCCGACCATGACAAGAGCTTCACGGCCGAGGTCGTCGTCGGCGAGACGACCTATGGCGGCGGCGCCGGCCGCTCCAAGAAGGAAGCCGAACAGATGGTCGCCGAGATCGCGTGGCGTGCCATCACCGCCCAGCTCGACGCCGCCACGACCTGAGCCGTGCCGGAGCTGCCCGAGGTCGAGGTCGTTCGGCTCGGCATCGCCGACCACGTCGTCGGCCGCACGATCACGGGTGTCACGGTCCACGACGTCCGGTCGCTGCGCCGCCATCTGCCGGGTCCCGCGGACTTCGCGCACCGGCTCGAGGGACGTACGGTCGTGGGCGCGGCACGGCGCGGCAAGTACCTCTGGATGGAGCTCGACCAGGGTGACGCCGTGCTGTGCCACCTCGGCATGAGCGGGCAGTTCCTGATCTCCGAGGCCGCTGCACCGCCGCCACGTCACCTCCGGATCGCCCTGGCCCTCGACGACGGCCGGGAGCTGCGGTTCGCCGACCAGCGGATCTTCGGCGGCATGGTCTTCAGCGAGGACGGTGCCGAGCTGCCTCCGGAGATCGCGCACATCGCCCGCGACCCGCTGGACCCGCTGTTCGACCCCGCGGAGTTCACCGCCCGGATCCGGAGGCGGCAGACCGGGGTCAAGCGCGCGATCCTCGACCAGACGCTGATCTCCGGGGTCGGCAACATCTACGCCGACGAGGCCCTGTGGCGCACTCCGCTGCACTACGCCCGCAACACCCGGCACCTGCGCACCCGGGAGATCGAGGGCCTGCTGACCCACATCGGCGAGGTCATGCAGGAGGCGCTGGAGCAGGGCGGGACGTCGTTCGACGCGCTCTACGTCAACGTCAACGGCAACAGCGGCTACTTCGACCGCTCCCTGCAGGCGTACGGGCAGGAGGGCGAGCCCTGCCAGCGGTGCGGCACCCCGATCCGACGCGACGCCTTCATGAACAGGTCGTCGTTCTGGTGCCCCACCTGCCAGCCGCGTCCCCGCAGCGGCAAGTTCTAAGTACGCTCGGGCCATGATCCTCGTGCCCATGTCGGCGGAACGGTTCGGGCCGTGGAGCGCCCAGCTGGTCGTCAGCTACGCCCGCGAGAAGGTCGACTCCGGCAGCTGGCTCGAGGACGGTGCGATCGAGCGGTCCCGGCGGGAGCAGGCGGACCTCCTGCCCGACGGCGTCGACACCCCCGGGCACGACCTGTTCGTCGGCACGGTCGACGGCCAGGCGGTCGGGGTGCTGTGGCTCTTCACGGATCCCGACCTCACCGTGCCGGAGACGTACATCTACGACATCGAGGTCTGGCCGCCCCACCGCGGTCGCGGACTGGGGCGCGAGCTCCTCGAGGCGGCCGAGGGCTGGTGCGCCGACCACAGCATCGGGGTGCTGCGGCTGCACGTGTTCGCCAACAACGAGACCGCGATCGGCCTCTACGAGTCGTCCGGCTTCGAGACCACGAGCCTCACGATGGGCAAGACCATCCGATGAACGACCAGCCCTACGGCGACGAGGCATGGGAGCGGTTCGTCGACGAGCCGCCCAAGCGCCCCGGCCGTACGCCGTTCGAGCGGGACCGCGCGCGGGTCGTCCACTCGGCGGCGCTGCGCAGGCTGTCGGCCAAGACCCAGGTCATGGGCGCGGGGTTCGACGACTTCGTCCGCAACCGCCTCACCCACTCCCTCGAGGTCGCCCAGGTCGCCCGCGAGCTCGGCAAGGCGCTGGGCTGCGACCCCGACATCGTCGACTCGGCGGCGCTGGCGCACGACCTCGGGCACCCGCCGTTCGGCCACAACGGCGAGGTCGCCCTCGACGAGGCTGCACAGGCGTGCGGCGGCTTCGAGGGCAACGCGCAGACGTTGCGGATCCTGAGCCGGCTGGAGTCCAAGACGTTCGGGGCCGACGGCCGCAGCGTCGGGCTCAACCTGACCCGGGCGACGTTGTCGGCGTGCGTGAAGTATCCGTGGCCCCGCGGCGAGGCGCCGGACGGCAGCGGCAAGTTCGGGGTCTATGCCGACGACCTCCCGGTCTTCGAGTGGCTCCGTGACGCCGCGCCGTTGCGAAGGCGCCCGATCGAGGCGCAGGTCATGGACCTGGCCGACGACATCGCCTACTCGGTGCACGACGTCGAGGACGGTGTCGTCGGTGGCTGGTTCGAGCTGCGGGCCGGCGCGCTGGACACGGCGTCCATCCGGGGTGTCGCCCGCGACTGGTACGACCGGACCGCGACCGATGACCGGCTCGACGCGGCGCTCGCGCGGCTGCAGGAGATGCCGGAGTGGCCGACGACGTCGTTCGACGGCAGCCGGGCGGAGCGGGCCGTGCTCAAGAGCCTGACGAGCGCCCTGATCGGCCGCTTCGCGCGCGCCGCCGAGCTCGCGACGGTCGAGACCTGGGGGTCGGGTCCACTGACCCGGTTCGGCGCGGATTTGGAGGTGCCGATCGACACCCGTGACGAGATCACGGTGCTGAAGTCGGTCGCCGCGCACTACGTCATGCGTGCCGACGACCGGGCGGGCCCGCTAGGACGCCAGCGCGAGCTGCTCCTGGCCCTCGTCGACGTGCTCGACCGGTCGGAGGGGCGTGAGCTGGAGGCCGAGTTCGCCGAGGACTTCGCTCGGGCAGCCGACGACGCCGCCCGCCGCCGGGTCGTCATCGACCAGGTGGCGAGCCTGACGGACGTCTCCGCCCACGCCTGGGCCCTGCGCCTCCTGAGCTGACCGGGAGGCGGTGCGCTGGCGTCCACGCCGGTGCCGTCCGTGGCCCCCGGCGCACCGCCTCGCCGGGGGCCGATCGCCCGCCAGAGGCGACGACTAACATTCACCCCATGGCCGGGCGCATCAAGGACGAGGACATCCAGCTCGTCCGTGAACGCACCCGCATCGACGAGGTCGTCGAGCAGTACGTGACCCTCAAGAACGCCGGCGGCGGCTCCCGCAAGGGCCTGTGCCCGTTCCACGACGAGAAGTCCCCGTCGTTCAACGTCCGTCCCTCGGTCGGGTCCTACCACTGCTTCGGCTGCGGTGCCGGTGGTGACGTCTTCAAGTTCGTGATGGAGATCGAGGGGCTGAGCTTCGTCGAGACGGTCGAGCGCCTCGCCGCGAAGGGCGGCATCACACTCCGCTACGAGGAGGGTGGCACCCCCGGACCGCGCCGCGACCCGCACCAGCGGCCGCGGCTGCTCGCCGCGCACCGTGAGGCCGCAGAGTTCTACGCCGCCGCGCTCCGGTCGTCGCCCGACGGTCAGACCGGCCGGCAGTTCGTCAAGGACCGAGGCTTCGACCAGGCTGCCGCCGAGCGGTTCGGGATGGGTTTCGCGCCACGCGGGGGAGAGGCGCTCGTCTCACACCTGCGGGGCAAGGGCTTCACCGAGGAGGAGCTGGTCGTCGGAGGCCTCGCCTCGCGCGGCTCCCGGGGCCTCTACGACCGGTTCCGTGGACGCCTGCTCTGGCCGATCCGGGAGATGACCGGCGAGGTCATCGGGTTCGGCGCCCGGCGCATGTTCGACGACGACCGGGTCGAGGCGAAGTACCTCAACACGTCCGAGACACCGATCTACAAGAAGAGCCAGGTCCTCTACGGCCTCGACCTGGCCCGCCGGTCGATCTCGTCGTCGGGCCAGGCGGTCATCGTGGAGGGCTACACCGACGTCATGGCCTGCCACGAGGCCGGCGTGACGACAGCCGTCGCGACGTGCGGTACGGCGTTCGGCGAGGACCACGCGCGGGTCATGCGGCGCCTGATGCTCGACGACCAGGCGTTCCACGGCGAGGTCATCTTCACGTTCGACGGTGATGAGGCCGGCCAGCGCGCGGCCCTCAAGACGTTCAACGGCGACCAGCAGTTCGTCGCGCAGACCTATGTCGCGGTCGAGCCCCGCGGAATGGACCCGTGCGACCTGCGCCTCGCCGACGGTGACGCTGCGGTGCGCGAGCTCGTCGCGTCCAGGATCCCGCTCTACCGCTTCGTGCTGGACAACATGCTGAGCAAGTACGACCTCGACCGCGGCGACCAGCGGGTCGATGCCGTACGCGAGGCGGTCTCGCTCGCGTCCGCGATCCGCGACAAGTCCAAGGTCGACGCGCTGCTGCGCGAGATCGCCGGACGGGTCGGCGCCGACATCGAGCAGGTGCGGTCCGAGCATCGCCGGCGGGCTGCCTCCGCGCCCAAGGCCGGTGCCCGGCCGGCGCCGGTCGCCGAGGGGACACCGGCGGCGATCCCGTCCCCGGCCGTCAACTTCGGCCTGCCCCAGTTCGCCGACGAGCGCGAGGCGCTGAAGGCGATCGTGCAGCACCCCCACCTCGCCGCGAAGCTCGCCGAGGACCTCGACGACAACGACTTCACCCACCCCATCTCGCGGCTCCTGTGGCAGCACATCGAGAAGATGCCGTGGCCGACCGGGCCCGACACCAACTGGCTGCCGCAGCTGGCCGACAGCGTTGCCGACGAGGACGCCAAGCGCATCCTGTCGATCGCCGCGGTGGAGCCGATGCGCGCGCGGGAGGGCAACACCCCTGCCGTCGTCTCCTCGGTCGTCATCCGGCTCCAGCTGCTGACCCTGGGGCGGAGCATCGCGGACGTCAAGTCCAAGCTGCAGCGCACCAACCCGATCGAGCAGGCCGAGGTCTACAACCGGATGTTCGGCGAGCTGATCGCGCTGGAGCAGCAGTTCCGACAGCTGCGGGACCGTTCGCTGGGCGGCGACGTCCCCAGCTGACGGCGGAGCTTCCCGCCGTCCACAGCCCGGCGGTGGAGGCGACCACCCGGGCGCTCGGCGGCCGAGGCTGGGGGAGTGGATGACTTCGTGCGCGACCTGCTGGCCCGTCAACCGATCGAGGCTGCTGAGGAGAGGGCCCTGGCTCGGCTCGCCCGCACCGGCGACCCCGACGCGCGCGCGGCACTCATCACTGCCGGGATGCGGTCGGTTGTCCTCCGGGCGCGGCTGCGCGGTCTCGGTGGCGAGGAGCTCCGCGACGCCGTCCAGTCCGGTGCGATCGGGCTGATCCGGGCGATCGACCGGTTCGACCCCGATCGTGGTGTCCGTCTGGCGACGTACGCCTGGCACTGGATCGGCGCCGAGATGCACCGCGAGGCGCTCCGGGACCTGCCGCTCGGTGATCTGGAGCCGGCCGTCGAGGAGCGCGCCGCGTGGTCCATCGACCTCCTGGAGGGTCTGCCCGAGGAGCTCGCCGCGGTCATACGCATGAGGTTCGGGCTCGCTGAGGAGGCACCGGTCCCGATGTCGAGAATCGCCGTGGCACAGCACCTGGGGCTGTCCGTCGCCCAGGTTCGGACGATCGAGGGGAAGGCGATGCGACAACTCCGCAAGCGACTTGCTAAAGTTGTCGACCGTGCTCCTCCGCAGCGAGGAGCCGATCCCCCATAGCTCAATTGGCAGAGCATTCGACTGTTAATCGGAGGGTTCTTGGTTCGAGTCCAAGTGGGGGAGCAGGACCG
>JAOPXL010000058.1 GCA_025965175.1 Aeromicrobium sp. | reverse complement strand
CGACCCCTGCCCGAGCTGCCATGAACTCACTCGACCTGATCATCGTGCTGGTCCTGATCGCGTACGCCATCTCGGGCTACTTCCAGGGCTTCGTCGTCAACCTGATCGCCACGATCGGCCTGCTGGTGGCCGGGCTGCTGGCGGTCGCGATCGTTCCGAAGCTGCTGTCCGATGGCACCCCGACGCTGTCGTCGTCGCTGCTGGCCCTCGGGCTCGTGATCGGCGCCGGCGCGATCGGCCAGGCGATCGGCACCTACGTCGGCACGGGCCTGCGCGACGGCCTGCGATGGCGACCGCTGCGCTGGGTCGATGCCGTCGCCGGCAGCGCGCTGAGCATCGTCGCGGTCTTGTGTGCGGCGTGGGCGCTGGGCTACTCGGTCAGTGGCACGTCGATCCCCTATCTCTCAACAGCGTCGCGGGACTCCTCGATCCTCGCCCGGGTCGACGGGGTCATGCCGGCGCAGGCGACGACGGTGCTGCGCTCGTTCAACGAGGTCCTCGACGCCAACCTGTTCCCCCGCTACATCGATCCGTTCGACGACGAGGAGATCACAGCGGTCGAGGCGCCCGACGAGAAGACACTCGCGAGCTCGGGCGTGCGGGCGGCGAGAAGCAGCGTCGTCAAGATCCTCGGCCAGGCGTCGTGCAACCGGGGCGTCGAGGGATCGGGCTTCGCCTACTCCGACGGCCGCATCATGACCAACGCCCACGTCGTCGCGGGGGTCCAGTCGCCGGCCGTCGTGATCAACGGTCAGCAGGTGCCGGCGCGGGTCGTCCTGTTCGACCGCAAGCTCGACGTTGCGGTCCTGGCGGTGGAGGGCCTCGGGCTTGAGCCCCTCGCGTTCGACACCGGCGGGGAGGCCGGACAGCCGGCCGCGATCCTGGGCTACCCGGAGAACGGGCCGTTCGACGCGAGGGCCGCCCGCATACGTACGGAGATGCGCCTGCGCAGCCCCGACATCTATGATCGCGGCCAGGTCGTGCGGCAGACGTTCTCGGTGCGTGGCCTCGTCCGCTCGGGCAACTCCGGCGGTCCACTGCTGTCGGAGGAGGGCAAGGTGCTCGGGGTGGTCTTCGCGGCGTCGGTCAGTGACAAGTCCACGGGGTACGCCCTGACGGCCCAGCAGGTCGCGGCGAACGCCCGCGAGGGGGCGACCGCGACGAGCGAGGTCTCCACTGGTGGCTGCGCATGAGGCCGTTCACGTCGTTCGTCGCGGGGCTCGTGGCGCTCGTGGCGGCGCTGGTCACGGTGCCGCTGATGTGGGTGTCGGCCAATGTCGCGGACGAGGACGGCTACGTCGCGTTCAGCAGCCGCCTGGCGACCGACCAGGAGCTGCAGTCGGCGTTCTCGGCCTATCTCGCGGATGACTTCGTCAACCGTGGGCTGCTGCCCGGGAGCCTGCGGAAGGCGGCGACCTCCGCGATGACCGTGGTCGCGCGGTCGACGACCAACCGGCCCGGCTTCGTCTCGGCCTGGGAGGACACCCAGCGCAGCTTCCACACCTCGGCGTTCGACGGCGGGACGGGTCCGCTGACGGTGCAGGTCGCGCCGATGGCGAAGTTCCTCACCGGCCGGCTGGGGGACCTGTTGCCGATCTCGCTGGCGGTACCGGAGGACCTGGTGGTCCCGGTCGGCACGGAGCAGGAGCGGTCACAGGTCGCGCGGCTGGACCAGTCCCGGACCTTCGGGCTGCTGGGGCTGCTGGTCGTCGTGATCGCCGCAGCCGTCTCGTTCTTCGCCGCGCGCAGCCGCCCGCTCGCGATCGCGGGTCTCGGCCTGGGGGCGATCGTCGTGGCGGGCGTCCTGCGCGTGGCCTCGTCGGTCATCACCCCCAAGGTGCTGGACCGCACCGAGGGGCAGACCGGCTTCGCCCGCACGCTCCAGAAGCTGCTCGCCGACCGGGCGTCGGACTCCCTGGCGCAGTGGCTGACGTCGATCGCGGTGTGCGGCGCGGTGGCCGCCGTGGTGGGGCTCGCCGGCCGCGTGATCACCGGACGGCATCAGCAGTGAGGCCCGGAGGCCTCACCGTGCATGACGTCCCGAGGGGGTCGCGGCGGGCTCGACGATCTCCCGGGTCGACGACTGCCCCTTGAGGGCGGCCGGGATCTCCTTTGCCGTCGCGATGGTCTGCTCGGGCGCCTTGATCTTCTTGAGCGCGCGGATCGCGACGAGGATCAGGACGGCGGCCAGCAGGACGTAGAAGCCGGAGACGATGAGGAACGCCCACGCGGGGTCGAGCCCGGCCATGACGATGAAGTAGGCCGCGGAGATCGACAGCAGGACGATCACGAGCAGACCGAAGAACGCGGCCGTCAGGATCATGGCGGTCCCGATGCCGCCTGCCTTGGCGCTGACCTTGAGCTCGCTCTTGGCGAGCAGGATCTCCTTCTGCACCAGGGCGGAGATGTCGCGGCTGATGTCGCCGACGAGTCGGCCGATGGTCGGTTCGTCCACTGAGCTCATACCCGGGAGCCTACAAGTGCGTCAGGGGGTTGCGCAGGTCAGCGGGTCAGCCCAGCGCGGCGAGGATTCCGGCGTCGGAGACGAACCACAGCAGATGGCCACCGATCACGGCGGTCAGGACGGCAGCGCCGCCGATGAGGTCCTTACGGACACGCGGGTGGGGCGCGGTCGACTCGGCGTGTGCGGTCATAGTCGTCTCCATGCATCCAGCATGACCAGAGAACCTGACGTCAACCTGAACGGGAGCCGTCCCTGGCCTGTGCGTGTGACCAACATCTCTCCCGGACCCACCACAGGAACCGCTGGCGGTGACGTTTGCGCCCCGAATCGGCCGGATCAGGGGCGCAAACGTCACGCTCAGCGGGGCTGGAGCACTCGGCCCGGGAGAAACGGTCAGTCGTCGTCCTTGGCAGTCTGCATGCCGCTGCTGATGAGGTCCATGACGCCGGCGTCGGCCAGGGTCGTGGTGTTGCCGACCTCCCGGTTCTCGGCGACGTCGCGCAGCAGGCGGCGCATGATCTTGCCCGAGCGGGTCTTGGGCAGCTCGGGGACGACCATGACCTGGCGGGGCTTGGCGATCGGCCCGATCTGGTGGCCGACGTGGTTGCGGAGCTCGGCGATGATGTCGTCGCCGCCGCCCTGTGCGGACTCGCGAAGGATCACGAACGCGACGACGGCCTGCCCGGTGGTGTCGTCGGTGGCGCCGACGACGGCGGCCTCCGCGACCTTGGGGTGCGAGACGAGCGCGGACTCGATCTCGGTCGTGGACAGCCGGTGGCCGGAGACGTTCATGACGTCGTCGACGCGGCCGAGCAGCCAGATCGCGCCGTCCTCGTCCTTGCGGGCACCGTCACCGGCGAAGTAGTACTGCGGCCAGCGCGACCAGTACGTCTCCTTGTAGCGGTCGTCGTCGCCCCAGATCGTGCGGAGCATCGACGGCCACGGCTCGGTGATGACGAGGTAGCCGCCCTCACCGTTGTCGACCGGGTTGCCGGAGTCGTCGACGACCTCGGCGGCGATGCCGGGGATCGCGGTCATCGCCGAGCCCGGCTTGGCGGAAGTGACACCGGGCAGGGGGCTGATCATGTGGGCGCCGGTCTCGGTCTGCCACCAGGTGTCGACGATCGGCGTCGTGCCGCCGCCGATGTTGTCGCGGTACCAGACGTACGCCTCGGGGTTGATCGACTCACCGACCGAGCCCAGGATCCGCAGGCTCGACAGGTCGTGCTTGGCGGGGATGTCGTCACCCCACTTCATGAACGTACGGACAGCTGTAGGAGCTGTGTAGAAAAGTGAGACTTTGTAGTCTTGGACGATTTGCCACCAGCGCCCCTTGTGGGGGGTGTCGGGGGTGCCCTCGTAGAGGACCTGGGTGGCGCCGTTGGCCAGCGGCCCGTAGACGATGTAGGAGTGGCCGGTGACCCAGCCGACGTCGGCGGTGCACCAGTAGATGTCGTCGGGCTTGTAGTCGAACACCGCCCAGAACGTCCACGCCGACTGCACCAGGTAGCCGCCGGTGGTGTGCAGGATGCCCTTGGGGGAGCCGGTCGTGCCCGAGGTGTACATGACGTACAGCGGGTGCTCGGCGTCGAACATCTCCGGCGTGTGGTCCGTGGACGCCTGGTCGACCGTCTCGTGCCACCAGACGTCGCGGCCCTCGGTCCACGCGGTGTCCTGGCCGGTGCGGCGGACCACGAGGACGCCGGTGACGTCGGGGCACTTCTCGAGGGCCTCGTCGACGGCGGGCTTGAGCGCCGAGGGGGCGCCGCGGCGGTAGCCACCGTCGGCGGTGATGACGACCTTGGCCTCGCAATCCAGGATCCGGCTGCTGAGGGCGTCGGCGGAGAAGCCACCGAACACGACGGTGTGCGGGGCGCCGAGACGGGCGCAGGCCAGCATCGCGATGACGGCCTCGGGGATCATCGGCAGGTAGATCGCGACCCGGTCACCGGTCTGCACGCCGAGATCGATCAGCGCGTTCGCGGCCTGGGACACCAGGTCCTGCAGCTCGGCGTACGTGATGTCGCGGGTGTCGCCCTCGGGCTCACCGACGAAGTGCAGGGCCACCTTGTCACCGTTGCCGGACTCGACGTGGCGGTCGACGCAGTTGTAGGCGGCGTTGAGCTTCCCGCCGACGAACCACTTCGCGAACGGGGCGTTGGACCAGTCCAGCACCTCGGTGAACGGGGTGCCCCAGTCCAGGCGCTCGGCCTGCTTGCCCCAGAACGCGGGACGGTCCGCGGCGGCCTCGTCATAGACCTCGGCCGTCACGTTGGCGTTCGCGGCCAGGTCGGCCGGAGGCTCGAAGACCCGATCCTCGTGGGACAGGTTGCTGATGTTCTGCTCGGTCACGGGTGCTCCTGGATCGTTTGACGTCTACGTGCATTGTGGCCCAGCCCACACGATGGGGGCACGCCGGTTGCGTGAACGTTGTCGTGGAGGCTTTGCCGCTCCCACTGCTCGTACCTCGCAGCGGACGGGCTCCGCCCGGGCGCGCGCCTCGCTCCGCTCGTCCTGTGGCGGCGAAACGGAGCGAGGCGCGGCTTACTTCTCGGAGCCGGCCCCGGTCATGGAGCGGACGTCGAGCTCGACGTAGCGCTCCTCGGCGTCGGAGTCGCGCATCGTCACGGTGCCCAGCCAGCCGAAGAAGAAGCCGAGCGGGATCGAGATGATGCCCGGGTTGGCCAGCGGGAACCAGCTGAAGTCCGATCCCGTGATCATGGCGGTCTCCGACCCGGAGACAACCGGCGAGAAGATCACCAGACCGACGCACGAGATCAGGCCGCCGTAGATGCTCCACACCGCGCCCCGGGTGTTGAACCGGCGCCAGAACAGGTTGTAGAGCAGTGCCGGCAGGTTGGCCGAGGCGGCGACCGCGAAAGCCAGCGCCACCAGGAAGGCGATGTTGAGCTTCTGCGCCGGGATCGACAGCGCGATCGCGATGCCGCCGATCACGAAAGCTGCGAGCCGGGCGACCTTGACCTCCTGCTTCTCGGTGACCTTGCCCTTCTTCCACACGTTGGCGTACAGGTCGTGCGCCACGGAGGAGGCCGAGGTCAGCGTCAAGCCGGCGACCACCGCGAGGATCGTCGCGAAGGCGACCGCCGAGATGAACGCCAGCAGGACGGCACCGCCGGTCGAGCCGGACCCGCCACCCACGGCCTCGGCCAGCAGCGGCGAGGCCAGGTTGCCGCCGGAGTCGGCGATCTCGGCCTTCTTGTCCCCCTTGACCAGGGCCGCGGCACCGAAGCCGAGGACCAGAGTCATGAGGTAGAACGAGCCGATCAGGCCGATCGCCCAGAGCACCGACTTGCGGGCCTGTCGAGCGGTCGGGACGGTGTAGAACCGGATGAGGATGTGCGGCAACCCGGCGGTGCCGAGCACGAGAGCAAGTCCGAGGGAGATGAAGTCGATCTTCGCCTCGGTCGAGACGCCGTACTTGAGGCCCGGCTCGAGGAACGACTTGCCGGCCCCGCTCTCCTGAGCGGCCGTGCCGAGCATGTCGCTGATGTTGAAGTCGAACTTCGCGAGCACCAGAACCGTGATGAGAATCGTGCCGATCATCAGGAGGATGGCCTTGACGATCTGGACCCACGTCGTGCCCTTCATGCCGCCGACCGTGACGTAGAAGATCATCAGGACGCCGACGCCGGCGATCGTCAGGTTCTTCGCGGTCTGGCTGTCGACGCCGAGCAGCAGCGCCACCAGCGCGCCGGCGCCCACCATCTGCGCCAGCAGGTAGAAGATCGACACGATGACGGTCGACGTCGCCGCCGCCGTGCGGACCGGCGTCTGGCGCATCCGGAACGCGAGCTGGTCGGCCATCGTGAACCGGCCCGAGTTGCGCAGGAGCTCGGCCACGAGCAGCAGCGCCACGAGCCAGGCGACCAGGAAGCCGATCGAGTAGAGGAAGCCGTCGTAGCCGGACAGGGCGATCGCCCCGGAGATGCCGAGGAAGGACGCTGCCGACATGTAGTCACCGGCGACGGCGAAACCGTTCTGGGCGCCGGTGAAGCTGCGGCCACCGGCGTAGTAGTCGGCGGCGGTCTTGTTGTTGCGGCTGGCCCAGAACGTGATGGCCACCGTGATCAGGACGATCACGACGAACAGCGACCCGGTCAGCAGCTGGTTGCTGCCGTCCTCGGTCGCGGCGGCGCGCAGGACGCTGGTGGTGGCGCTCATCGCTCGATCTCCTCTTCGTACTCGGCGCGGAGCTTGTCCGCGATGGGGTCCATCCGCCGGGCCGCGAACATCGCGTACCAGATCGCGATGCCGAACGTCGTGACGAACTGCAGGAGGCCGAACACCAGGGCGACGTTGATGTTGCCGAACAGGA
>JAOPXL010000054.1 GCA_025965175.1 Aeromicrobium sp. | reverse complement strand
CCTTGATCTCCTCGCCGTGCGACTCGTGCGGCACGCCGATGACCGCGACGAGCGAGACCGCCGGGTGCTCCATCAGCACCTCCTCGATCTCGCGCGGGTAGACGTTGTAGCCGCCGCGGATGATCATGTCCTTGGACCGGTCGACGATGAAGTAGAAGCCGTCCTCGTCCTTGCGGGCGAGGTCGCCGGAGCGGAACCAGCCGTCGTGGATCGCCTCGGCCGTGGCCTCTGGTCGGTCGTGGTAGCCCTTCATGACGCAGTGGCCCTTGATCGCGATCTCACCGACCGCGTCCGGACCGTCCGGGACGTCGGACCAGTCGTCGTTGATCAGCTTCATCTCCACGCCCGGGATCGGCTTGCCGATGGAGCCGACCCGGGGCTCTTCGCCGTACACCGAGAACGACGCGACCGGCGAGGTCTCAGAGAGGCCGTAGCCCTCGAGGATCGTGACGCCGAAGCGCTCCTTGAACTGCTTGTGGATCTCGCCGGCCAGGGCGGCGCCGCCGGAGGCCGCCACCCGCAGGTTGGCCGCGAGCGTCTCCACGTCGACGTTCTCGTCGAGTGCGGCGAGCAGGCCCCAGTACATTGTCGGGACGCCGGCGAAGAATGTCACCTCGTCCCGCAGCATCAGGTCCAGCGCGGCCTTGGCCTCGAAGCGCGGCAGCATCACGACCGTGCCGCCGAACGCGAACGCGCCGTTCTGGATCACGGTCTGGCCGAACGAGTGGAACAGCGGAAGGGCGCACAGGAACGTGTCAGGGCGCGTCGCGTCCGCGCCGAACAGGGCCTCACCGGCCAGCGCGTTGTCGCGCATGTTGCGGTGGCGCAGCTCGGCGCCCTTGGGCTGGCCCGTCGTGCCCGATGTGTAGAGGATGACCGCGGTGTCGTCGTCGTCGCGCTCGACGGTCTCGAACGTCGTGGGCTGCTTTGCGACCAGCGGCGCGAAGTACTCCGGCGGGGACAGCGGCTCGGGCCACTTGGCATCCATCCGGATCAGGAAGAACTCGTCGCACGTGTCGGTGGCCGAGAAGCCCTCCCACGCGGACTCGCCGATCGGCAGGTCCGGCGTGCCCTCGAACGCGAAGTACGCCTTGGCGTGCGAGTCAGTCAGGTGGTAGGCCACCTCGCGGGGCTTGAGCAGCACGTTGAGCGGCACGACGGTGGCCCCGGCCTTGAGGATCCCGTAGTAGATGATCGTGAAGTACGGCAGGTTCGGCGAGGACAGGGCGACCTTGTCGCCGGGCTCGATCCCTCGCTCGACCAGGAGATTGGCGACCTGGTTGGCCGCCGCGTCGACCTGCGCGTAGGTCAGCCGCGTGTCGCCGAAGACGATCGCCGTCCTGTCGGCGTACTTCTGAACGGAATCTTCCAACAGGCCGGCAAGGTTCACCACGACATCTCCTCAGGGTGGGACGGGCCTTCACCCTACCGTCGGCATTCCGCGGCCACCCCGTCCCTGCGGGACGAAGGTCAGAAGGTCTCGCCGGTGAGCTGCTCGTACGCCTGGACGTACCGCTCGCGGGTCTTCTCCACGATGTGGGCCGGCAGCGACGGCGGCTGGTTGTCGTCGGCCCGGTCCCAGCCGGCCTCGGGCGACAGCAGCCAGTTGCGGACGAACTGCTTGTCGTACGACGACTGCGACCGTCCCGGCTGCCACGAGTCGGCGGGCCAGAAGCGGGACGAGTCGGGGGTCAGGACCTCGTCGCCCAGCACGATCGTGCCGTCGGGGCGGACGCCGAACTCGAGCTTGGTGTCGGCCAGGATGATGCCGCGGCCGCGCGCGATCTCCTCTGCCCGGGCATAGATGTCGAGGGTCAGCTGCTTGAGTACCGTCGCGGACTCGAGCCCGATCGTCTGGGTGACCTGCTCGAACGAGACGTTCTCGTCGTGCTCGCCCAGATCGGCCTTCGTCGCGGGGGTGAAGATCGGCTCCGGCAACCGGGAGCCGTCGACCAGCCCTCCCGGCAGCGGCACGCCGCACACCTGACCCGTCGCTTGGTAGTCGAGCAGGCCCGATCCAGTGAGGTAGCCGCGGGCGACGCACTCGACCGGGAACATGTCGAGCTTCTCCACGACGAGGGCGCGTCCGCGCACCCGCTCGGGCACCGTCGTCGAGATGACGTGGTTGGGGACCAGGCCGGAGAGCTGGTCGAACCACCACAACGACATGCGCGTGAGGATCTCGCCCTTGTCGGGGATCCCGGGGGTCAGGATGAAGTCGAACGCCGAGATGCGGTCGGACGCCACCATCAGCAGGTGGCCGTCCGCGACCTCATACAGGTCACGCACCTTGCCCGAGTGAAGGTGGGTCGCTCCGGGGATGTCGAGGGGCACGGGGGTCAGCCTAGTGGGGGCGCTCCCCCGGCAGCCCGCGACCGTCAGACGAACGCCACGGCCGTCACCGCGGCGAGCGCCAGCGCGACCGCACCCGTCGCCAGGAGCGTACGCACGAGGCGCTCGGCCTCGCGGTCGGCGACGGCCAACCGGGCGCGGGAGGCGTCCCGGGGATCGAGCAGCACCTCGACCTCGCCGTCCGGCACCTCGAGACCGGGCGGGACCTGCAGGCGCAGCCGACGGCCGCCCGGGGCGGCGTACTCCACCCGGCGGGTGCCGTCGCTCCCGACGACATGACCCACGGCCGGGGTCCAGTCCTGCGGGAGCAGCCTCAATGCCTGCCTGCGGCGCAGGGCCCAGGCCACGAGCACGACTCCGCCGACCAGCAGGACGACGGGCACGAACGACAGGGACACGCCGTCCAGCCTAGGCCGCGCCCCGCGAGGTCGCGCGGGCTCAGAGGATCGAGCCGGGCGTGTAGGCCGCTGCCTCCGGGCTGGCCGCGACGAGCTCCTCGACCCGCGCGACGACCGCGCGGACCTGGCTGACCGCGGCACCCGTGAAGTCGATCGGGGATGCCACCAGGCTCGCGAGGTCCTGCTCGGACAGGCCCAGCCGCTCGTCGGCGGCGAGCCGGGCGAAGAGGTCGTTCTGGGCGGCCCCCTTCTCCCGCATCTCGAGCGCCACCGCGACGGCGTGCTGCTTGACCGCGTCGTACGCCGTCTCGCGACCACGTCCGTTGCGGACCGCGGCCATCAGGACCTTGGTCGAGGCCAGGAACGGCAGGTAGCGGTCGAGCTCGCGCTGGATCACCGCGGGGAACGTGCCGAACTCGTCGAGCACCGTCAGGAAGGTCTCGAACAGGCCGTCGGCGGCGTAGAACGCGTCGGGGAGTGCGACCCGGCGGACCACGGAGCACGAGACGTCGCCCTCGTTCCACTGGTCGCCCGCGAGCTCGCCGACCATCGAGGCGTACCCGCGCAGGATCACCGCGAGCCCGTTGACCCGCTCGCACGAGCGCGTGTTCATCTTGTGCGGCATCGCGCTGGAGCCGACCTGGCCGGGCTTGAAGCCCTCCGTGACGATCTCGTTGCCGGCCATGAGCCGGATCGTCGTGGCGAGGTTGGACGGTGCCGCCGACAACTGCACCAGGGCCGTGACGACGTCGTAGTCGAGCGAGCGCGGATAGACCTGGCCGACGCTGGTCAGGACCTTCTGGAAGCCGAGGTGCCGGGCGACGCGCTGCTCGAGCTCGATGAGCTTGGCCTCGTCGCCGCCGAGCAGGTCGAGCTGGTCCTGGGCCGTGCCGACGGGTCCCTTGATGCCGCGCAGCGGGTAGCGCGCGATCAGGTCGTCGAGCCGCTCGATCGCGACGATCAGCTCGTCGGCGATGGTCGCGAAGCGCTTGCCGAGCGTCGTGGCCTGGGCCGCGACGTTGTGGCTGCGACCGGCCATGACGAGCTCGGCGTGCTCGGTCGCGAGCCGGCCCAGGCGTGCCAGGGTCGCGATGCCGCGGTCACGCATGAGCTCGAGCGAGGCCTTGATCTGCAGCTGCTCGACGTTCTCGGTCAGGTCACGCGAGGTCATGCCCTTGTGGATGTGCTCGGTGCCGGCGAGCGCGGCGAACTCCTCGATGCGGGCCTTGACGTCGTGGCGGGTGATCTTCTCCCGCTCGGCGATCGAGGCCAGGTCGACCCGGTCGACGACCGACTCGTACGACTCGATGACCCCGTCCGGCGTCTCGACGCCGAGGTCCTTCTGCGCCTTGAGCACCGCGATCCACAGCCGCCGCTCGAGGACGATCTTGTGCTCGGGCGACCAGATGCGCGCGACCTCCGGCGAGGCGTAGCGGTTGGCGAGGACGTTGGGGGTGGTCACAGCTCGATTGTCCCTTGCTCCGCCGCGAGGGCGATGTCGGTACGGTGGTGGGCGCCGCGGATCTGGATCAGGTCGACGCCGGCGTACGCCCGCGTGCGCGCCTCGGCGAGATCCGCGCCGATCGCCGTGACGGACAGGACACGTCCGCCGGCGGTGACGACCTCACCGTCGCTGAGCGCCGTCCCGGCGTGGATCACGTCGACGCCCTCGAGCGCGTTGGCCGCGTCGATGCCGTCGATGACGTCACCCTTGACGGGCGACTCGGGGTAGTTCTCGGCGGCGACCACGACGGTCACCGAGGAGGCGTCCTGCCACTGCGGCAGGCCGACTTCCGCGAGCGAGCCGGTCGCCGCACCGTGCAGGAGGGCCGACAGCGGGGTCTTCAGCAGGGACAGGATCGACTGCGTCTCAGGGTCCCCGAAGCGGGCGTTGAACTCGATGACGCGCACCCCCCGGCCGGTCAGCGCCAGCCCCGCGTAGAGCAGGCCCTGGAACGGGGTGCCGCGCTTGGCCATCTCCTGGACCGTCGGCACCAGGACCCGACGACACACGTCGCTCACCAGGTCGTCCGGCGCCCACGGCAGCGGGGTGTAGGCACCCATACCGCCGGTGTTGGGGCCGTCGTCGCCGTCGTAGGCGCGCTTGAAGTCCTGGGCCGGCTGCAGCGGGAGCACGGTCTCGCCGTCTGTGATCGCGAACAGAGACACCTCGGGGCCGTCGAGGAACTCCTCGATGACGACCCGGTCGCACCCCGCCGCGTGGTCGATCGCGGCCTGGCGGTCGTCGGTCACGACGACGCCCTTGCCTGCGGCGAGCGCATCGTCCTTGACGACATACGGGGGGCCGAACGCGTCCAGCGCGGCGACGACCTGCTCGGGCGTCTCGCACACGTGGGCCATCGCGGTCGGCACCTCGGCGCCGGCCATGACCTGCTTGGCGAACGCCTTGGAGCCCTCGAGCTGCGCGGCCTCCCGGCTCGGCCCGAAGCAGGCGATGCCGACAGCGCGCACAGCGTCGGCGACCCCGGCGACCAGCGGCGCCTCGGGGCCGACGACGACCAGGTCGGCGCCGATCTCAGTGGCGAGCGCGGCAACCGCGGCCCCGTCCATCGGGTCGACGGGGTGCAAGGTCGCGACCGCGGCGATGCCGGGGTTGCCCGGGGCGGCATGCACCTCGGTGACCTGCGCGTCGCGGGACAGGGCGAGGGCCAGGGCGTGCTCGCGGCCGCCGGTGCCGATCACAAGGGTCTTCACAGCTGGTGCCTCAGTTCTGGGGTGTGCGGTCAGAGCAGGTCGAAGCGCTCGATCGACTGCTCGCGGTCGGGCCCCACGCCGATCGTCGAGATGCGCGCACCGGACATCGCCTCGAGCGCCAGGACGTAATCCTGGGCGGTCTGCGGCAGGTCCTCGAACGTGCGCGCTGCCGAGATGTCCTCGGTCCAGCCGGGGAAGTACTCGTAGATCGGTTTGGCGTGGTGGAAGCCGGTCTGGGTCATCGGCATCTCGTCGACCCGCTCACCGTCGACGTCGTACGCGACGCACACCGGGATCTGCTCCCAGCCGGTCAGGACGTCGAGCTTGGTCAGGACGAAGTCCGTGACGCCGTTGATGCGCGCGGCGTAGCGGGCGATCGGGGCGTCGTACCAGCCACAGCGACGCGGGCGGCCGGTCGTCGTGCCGAACTCGGCACCGTTCTGGCGCAGCTGCTCGCCGTCGGCGTCGAACAGCTCGGTCGGGAACGGGCCCTCGCC
>JAOPXL010000022.1 GCA_025965175.1 Aeromicrobium sp. | reverse complement strand
TGCCTACGCTGACGCAAAGACTGGAGTCATCGAGCAGATCAAGGGACGCGCGTCCCCGACTCGCCGCGAGCCAAGCGCCAGCAGCAGCGCCCGCGCCAACTCACCCGCTCCGGATGAGTTCCTCATGGCAATCACCCGAGAGTGTGAGGGCTGGACGTTGAGAGGAGCGCGATGAGCTGCCTGCTGGCATCGTCTGCTGCCCCGGCCCGCCACACGGCGATCGCGTGATATGAGCCCGCATGGAGCAGACCGCCGGCAACTCCACCGCGACCACCGAGGCCAGCCCCGCTCGGCGGAGGAATCTCGTGGCGGCCATCTCGTTCGTGCTCGGCGGCTCGCTCTTCGCCCTTGGCGCCGTCCTGGCGCAGCTCGACCTCACCAGCCTGCCCACGATCAACGTCACCTACCTGGTTGGCGGCGTCTTCTTCAGCACGGGCGGATACGTCACGATCCTGCTGGCGCCGCCGCACCAACGCCTGTGGCGCAGTGCGGTCGTGCTGTTCGTCGGCACCCTGCTGTTCGCGGTCAGCCTGGTGGCGGCCTTCGCCGAGGGCCTCACGCCGCGACAGTCCAACGGCTGGATCTGGCTGCCCGACATCCTCGGCTGCGTGTGCTTCCTCGTTTCGGGACACCTCGCCATGCTCGAGGTCGGTGCGGGCCGGATCAGGTTCCGACCTCTGATCACGGGCTGGTGGGTGGTGGCGGTCAACCAGCTCGGCTCGATCCTCTTCTTCCTCGCGGGCCTCGCCGCGTTCACCCGTCCGGCGACCTCCCACGCGCTGGACGTCGGTCTCGTCAACTGGGGAACGTTCGCGGGGGCGGTGTGCTTCGCGGCCGGCGGGGTCATCCAGGCATTCGACACGCCCACTCCAAAAAGAACGGTGGTTTGACCAGCTCATGACGACATTCAACGAAACAGAAGCAGAGGCCCTGTTCGGCAACCGGTTCCTGACGGAGCTGGCACCGTCGACGTCGTTCCCCACGAGCGGGATGCGACCGACCGACGCGATGCGGCTGGTCGGGGAGGAGCTGAACCTCGAAGGGGACCCACAGCGCAATCTGGCGACCTTCGTCACCACCTGGATGGAGCCGGAGGCCCAGCGGATCATTGCCGACAACCTGCACCGCAACTTCATCGACCACGCGGAGTACCCGATCTCTGCTGAGATCGAGCAGCGCTGCGTCCGGATGCTGGCCGACCTCTTCCACGCCCCCGGCCAGACGACCGGCTGCCGGACCCAGGGGTCGTCGGAGGCCATCATGCTCGGCGCCCTGTCCCTGAAGTGGAAGTGGAAGCAACGCCAGGAGGCCGAGCACCGACCGACCGATCGACCGAATCTCGTGTTCGGGGGAGACGTCCACGTGGTGTGGGAGAAGTTCTGCCGCTACTTCGACGTCGAGCCTCGCATCGTGCCGCTGGAGGAGGGGAAGTACACGATCGGGCCCGAGGACGTCGCGCCGCACCTCGACGAGAACACGATCGGCGTCGCAGCCGTCCTCGGCACCACGTTCACCGGGCACATGGACGACATCACGGGCATCAACCAGCTGCTCCTCGACGTCAAGCAGCGTCACGGCCGGGACATCCCGCTGCACGTGGACGGTGCCAGCGGTGGGTTCGTCTGGCCCTTCCTCTACCCGGACTCGACGTGGGACTTCCAGCTGGAGCAGGTCCGGTCGATCAACGTGTCGGGACACAAGTACGGGCTCGTCTACCCGGGGATCGGGTGGCTGGTGTTCCGGGAGGAGTCCGACCTCGCCCAGGACCTGGTGTTCTACGAGAACTACCTGGGCAAGACCGACGCGACGTTCACGCTCAACTTTTCCACGGGCGCAGCGATGGTGCTCGCGCAGTACTACAACTTCGTGCGCCTCGGGCGGGACGGCTACACGTACGTCATGAAGCAGATGCAGCAGAACGCTCGTGCGCTGGCCGCGAACCTCCGCGAGACCGGACGGTTCGAGGTGATCGGGGACGACCTCGAGCAGCTCCCGTTGGTGGCGTTCCGGCTGGCCGGTGGCCATGGCTCCTACGACGAGTCCGACATCGCGTGGCAGCTGGCGGCCGAACGCGGGTGGATGGTGCCGGCGTACACGCTGCCACCCAACGCCCAGGAGGTGAAGATCATGCGGGCGCTGGTGAAGGAGACCATGAGCCGTGAGCAGGTCGAGCGGCTCACGAGCGACATCGCCGACGCGTGCGCGACCCTCGACCTGAAGGGTGGGACGACCCAGGTCGAGCGCGCGCAGATCAAGATGGGCACCGGCTACTGACGGCTGCTGTCACCCTCGCCGGGTGATCCCCGGCGAGGAGGGGCGACCCTACGTTCGATCCCACGGGCCAGGACGACCATCGATCACAGGAGACAGGCATGGCAGACCGGCCGAACATCTTGATCATCTGGGGTGACGACATCGGGATCAGCAACCTCAGCTGCTACACCGACGGGCTGATGGGCTACCGGACACCCAACATCGACCGCATCGCGGACGAGGGCGTCAAGTTCACCGACTACTACGGGGAGCAGAGCTGCACGGCGGGCCGTGCGGCGTTCATCACCGGACAGAATCCCTACCGCACCGGCCTGTCAAAGGTCGGGATGCCCGGTGCCGACATCGGACTGCGCGCCGAGGACCCGACGATCGCCCGCGCCCTGAAGTCCCTGGGTTATGCGACCGGGCAGTTCGGCAAGAACCACTTCGGCGATCGCGACGAGTTCCTCCCGACCATGCACGGGTTCGACGAGTTCTTCGGCAATCTCTACCACCTCAACGCCGAGGAGGAGCCGGAGCAGTACGACTACCCGAGCGAGGAGGAGTTCCCGAGCTTCAGGAAGAACTTCGGGCCGCGCGGCGTCATCCACTCGTGGGCCAACGAGGACGGCACCCAGCGCATCGAGGACACCGGGCCGCTCACCAGGGAGCGGATGAAGACGATCGATGACGAGGTCGTCCCCGAGGCCCTGCGCTTCATGACCGAGGCCAAGGAGGGCGACACGCCGTTCTTCGTGTGGCTGAACACGACCCACATGCACTTCCGCACCCACGTCAAGGACGGCAGTCGCGGTCGGGCGGGCCGGTGGCAGTCGGAATATCACGACACGATGTGCGACCACGACGACCTGGTCGGGAGCGTGCTGGACTTCATCGAGGATCAGCGCCTGAGCGACAACACGATCGTCATGTACTCCACCGACAACGGCCCGCACATGAACAGCTGGCCCGATGCGGGCATGACGCCGTTCCGCAACGAGAAGAACTCGAACTGGGAGGGCGCCTACCGGGTGCCGGCGGTGGTCCGCTGGCCAGGTCGCATCCCCGCCGGCGAGGTGCGCAACGGCATCGTCAGCCACAACGACTGGTTCGTCACCCTGCTCGCCGCCGCGGGGGACGCCGACATCGCCGACCGGCTGCTGGCCGGGACCGAGCTGGCTGGGACGACGTACAAGGTCCACCTCGACGGGCACAACCAGCTCGACTATCTCACCGGCGATGCGGAGGAGAGCCCGCGCAAGCACTTCTTCTACGTCACCGATGACGGCGACCTCGCGGGGATGCGGTTCGACAACTGGAAGTTCGTCTTCCTGGAGCAGCGCCGCACCGGGACGCTCGCCATCTGGCTCGACCCGTACGTCGAGCTGCGGGCCCCCAAGATCTTCAACCTCAAGACCGATCCCTACGAGCGTGCGGAGCTCACCTCGAACACCTACTACGACTGGATGCTCGACCACGTTTGGTTGCTGATCCCGGCGCAGGCCTACGTCGCGCAGATGATCAGGACCCTGGTCGAGTTCCCAGCCAGGCAGGCGCCGGCGAGCTTCAGCGTCGACCAGGTGCTGGAGAAGCTCCAGGCCGGCGCGCCGAGCACCTGAGCCCATGCCGAGGACCACCGAGGAGCGAGGGCGAGCCTGGAGGGTTCCCCACGCGACGGTGAGCATCCCGGGTGGCACCTTCCTGATGGGGTCCGACCACCACTACCCGGAGGAGGCGCCGACCCACCGCGTGCGCGTCGGGGACTTCTCGATCGATGCGGCCGCGGTCACCAACGAGGAGTACGCGTCGTTCGTCGCCGCCACGGGGTACGTCACCGTGGCCGAGCGTGCCCTGAACGCCGCTGACTACCCCGACGCGCCGGCGGAGAACCTGCAGCCGGGCTCGATGGTCTTCACACCGACCCGGGGCCCCGTCGACCTGCGTCACCTCAGCCAGTGGTGGCGGTGGAAGCCGGGCGCGAGCTGGCAGCACCCGCAGGGGCCGAGGAGCTCGATTGACCAGCGACTAGACCACCCCGTGGTGCACGTCGCTCACGAGGATGCGCTCGCCTATGCCACCTGGATGGGTGCGTCCTTGCCCACCGAGGCGGAGTGGGAGTACGCCGCGCGGGGTGGGCTCGAGGGCGTGGCGTTCACCTGGGGTGACGAGGAGCGCCCGGGCGGCAGGATCATGGCCAACACGTGGGACGGCCCGGACTTCCCGTGGCGCAGCACGGGCGAGAGCGGGTTCCTGCGCACGGCACCGGTCGGGAGCTTCCCGGCCAACGGCTTCGGGTTGTTCGACATGGCCGGCAACGTCTGGGAGTGGACCGACGACTGGTGGACGGACAACCACCCCGAGGACGCAGCGACGCCGTGCTGCATCCCGACGAACCCGCGCCCCGGCGCCCGCGAGCAGAGCTTCGACCCGGCCCAGCCGCAGTTCAGGATCGCGCGCAAGGTGGTCAAGGGCGGCTCGCACCTCTGCGCTGACACCTACTGTCTGCGTTATCGACCGGCTGCCCGGCGACCCCAGATGATCGACACCGGGACCAGCCACCAGGGTTTCCGCTGCGTACGCCGCGCGGAGCCGTCGATCAAGGAGCGCAGCCCATGACTGATCACGACGCGGTGCTGCCCTCCTGGCGACCCGGGCCAACCCGGGCCGTCGTCCTGGACTTCCTCGAGGCGGCGCGCCAGGTGCCGGTCGAGCGGCGGGTCGCGTGTTTCGACAACGACGGCACGCTGTGGTGCGAGCGGCCGACGTACGTCCAGCTCAACTTCTTCATCGATGTCATGAAGACCGCCATCACCCACGATCCGGACCTGGCCGAGGAGCGCGAGCTCGCTGCCCTGCTCTCCGGTGATGCTGCGGCCATCAAGGAGATAGGGCTCGAACGCATCGGGTTCGCTCTGGCGGGTCTCTGCGCGGGGCTCACGCCTGAGGAGTTCACCGCTCAGGTCAGGGCGTTCATGACCACCTCGACGCACCCGGTGCTCGGTCGGCCGATGCTCGCCAACACCTACCAACCGATGTTGGAGCTGTTGGAGGAGCTGCGCCGGCGCGACTTCGCGGTCACGATCGTCACCGGCGGCGGCACCGAGTTCGTCCGGGCGGTGAGCCAGGAGCTCTACGGCGTACCCCCGGAGGCGGTGGTCGGGACGCTCATCGAGTACGACTACGCGCACGACGACGACCGCCCGGGCCTTCGCCGTTCCACGCGACTGCTGGGCGCCGCCAACGAGGGCGCCGCGAAGGTGTCGAACATCCAGACCCAGCTCGGCCGGCGGCCGATCCTCGCGGCGGGGAACTCCGGAGGCGACCTGGAGATGTTGGAATGGGCGGCGAGCGGGGAGGGCCCGACGCTGGCGCTGCTCGTCGACCACGACGACGACGTGCGCGAGTTCAGCTATGCCAGCACGGCTGAGACGTTCGCCGAGGCCGAACCCATCACCGCCGTCGGCGAACGACTGGGTTGGACCGTGGCCAGCATGGCCCGGGACTGGGAGACCGTGTTCAGTCCGGCCGAGACTGGTCCTCGGATTTAGGCGCATAGTCCTGTCGCGATCCTTGCAGGTGGCGGACATCGGATTCTGCGCCGGCGACGACGAACCGGCTACCGCGAAGGCGCCCGACCGGCCAGGTCCGGCGGCCCACCGGCCTGACAGGGGGAGTCGTACCGACGACTGGCTGGTCTGACAACCGAGGAGGGTCAACGGCAGCGCCAGCGACCAGAACCCCTCATCGCTGGTCGTGCCCCGGACCGAGGATGAGGGTCATCGGCTGCTGCGGCAACCACAACCCCTCATCCTCCGTGCAGGCTGAAGAAATCCTCCGTGCAGGCTGAAGAACCGGGGGTCGACGCCGTGAGCCTCTCAGCCGTTCAGCTCCTGCTGGCGATCGCCGACAGGCCACGTTCGAGGTCATCCCTGTCCATCACCGGGAAGATCTCGATCGCGGCGCCGAGCTCGGAGAACAACGGCTCGCTGATCATCGGCAGCTGGGACGGGTCGTCCAGCTGGAATACGATGAACGCGGTGCGCTGCCCGCCCTCGGGGCCGAAGTACGCGGCCTCCGGCTTCAGCTGCTCCATCATCGACTGCATGACCGTGGGCATGCGTCCTTCGTGGATGGCCTTGCTCGCCGTCGTCGTGTCCATCTTGGCTTTCATCATCATGCGCATGGTGCTCTCCTCATTGCGATCCCACGAAGGCTCGGTGCCCTCTGCCGAGATGATGCTCCCGCTGTGTGCCGGTGAGGATCGCCCACCCGGGGTGAGTTCGGCGCCTGCCTCAGCCGTCGAGCGCAGCGTCCGACCGTCCCCGCTCGGCGAGCTTCATGGCCTCGACCGCGATCGGGGGCGGTGCGTGGAAGTCGAAGGCGCGGAACAGCACGGCGTGCGGGACGCCCATGCGCGTGCCCTGCAGGGCCGTGATGCCGGTGATCATCGGGCGCGCAGGCGGGTGGCCCGGGATCCCGGCGAGATATTCACGGTGCGCCTCCAGCGATGCGATGCCGCGCTCCAGCGGGTCACCGGTGACGTCGACTCCGTGCGTGGGCGCCGGGTCACCGGAGACCAGCAGCCACCGTGGTGACCAGGGCTCCAGCCCCTCCTCCAGGAGCTCGCGGAACACCCATCGGTTGCCGGCGTCGCGGATCGCGTCCACGGCGGCCAGGCCGGCTACCCGGTGGTCGGCCTGGTTGAGGCCGGCGACGAACTCCACGTCCCATGAGCCGACGACGATGGCGTCGGGACGGTGGCGCCGGATCGCCCGGGAGATGTCGCGGCGCATATCGAGGGAGTAGACCAGCACCCCGTCGGGGTGGTCGAGGAAGTCCACTCGCGACACCCCGACAGCGTTCGATCCCGCGACCTGTTCATGCACCCGCAGCTCGGCGGTACGTTCGGGCGGGCTTCCGTCCATGCCGGCCTCGCCACGGGTCAACAACAGGTAGCCGACGTCGACGCCTCGGCTCGTCCACGCGGCGACGGCCGACGACGTCCCGTACTCCACGTCGTCGGGGTGGGCCACCACGCACAGGACACGACCGAAGTCGTCGTCCGGCAGCGGTGGCAGCATGTTTTCCGCGCTCATCTCATGACGCTAGTGCCCACCGATGGGGCGCGAAACCCCGCATGGAGGAGCGTGCGGATTTGGCGGGTTGGCGTTGCCCCGCAGTCCAACGGCCTGCCACGCAGCGAGGGTTGCTGACCGGATCTGCAGCCCGGAAGATGAGGGGACGCGACCGGGCCGAAGCCTGGGCGAGGAGGTTGAGATGGCCGACGACCAGAGGAACGCCCGGATCTTCGGGGTGCTGTTCCTCATCACGTTTCTGACCTCGATCCCGGCACTGCTCCTGTTCCAGCCCGTGCTCGACGACCCGGCCGGCTACATCAGCGGGGACGGGAAGGACGGCCAGATCTATCTGGGCGCGTTCCTGGAGTTCCTGCTGATCATCTCGAACGTCGGGACCGCCGTCGTGCTGTACCCGATTGCGAGGCGGCAGAGCGAGCTGCTCGCGATCGGCTTCGTCGCGGCTCGGATCATCGAGTGCGTCTTCATCGCGATGGGGATCGTCTTCGTGCTCGGCATCGTCAGCCTGCGTCAGGACACCCCGGGCGCGGAGGATCTGGCGACCTCCCTCGCGGCGCTCAAGGACTGGACGTTCCTGCTGGGCCCCGGACTCGTCGTCCCGTTCGGCAACGGGTTGATCCTCGGCTACCTGATGTACGCATCTGGTCTCGTCCCGCGCCGGATGGCCTGGCTCGGCCTGGTCGGAGGACCGCTGCTCCTGATCGGGAACCTCGGCGTGCTCTTCGACGTGTGGGAGCAGACCAGCGCCGCCAGTGTCCTGGTGGCTCCGGAGTTCCTGTGGGAGCTGTCGCTCGGGATCTACGCCGCGATGTGGGGGTTCCAGCGGGCCGCACCCATCCTCTCAGCGCGTCAACGGTGACGGACGGGATGGAAGGCGCTGCTAGGGAAGCCCGCGCAGGCGTGCCACGAGCGAATCCTTCACGGCTTGGGTGACCGCGACCTCGACCTGCTGCTCGAGTCGCCGCTGGTCGTCCGGGTCCGACAGCAGTGCCCGCAGGTCCAGGTCGTCGATCGCGCGCACGAGGACGTCGTCGGTCTTGAGCGCCGAGTCCACGACGGAGTCCGGCAGCGCGAGGATCACCCGCTTCAGCAGGCCGTTGAGGTCCGCAGTCGCGAGCGCCTCGTCGACGAGGTCCGAGGCCGGCGGCAACGAGCCCTCGGCCTTCATCTGACGGACCGCCGACAGCAGGCCCTGGCGCACCGCGTCGACCTCCGCATTGGTCCGGCCACCGGTCTGCGCGAGCTCCAGCGTCAGCGCCTCACGGCTGGCACCGAGCTGGCACGCGGCGTCGGCGAGGCCGAGGAGGACGAGGCGCTCGGTCAGTCCGTCGATGCCGTCGGCGCGTGAGGTCACAGGACGTTCGACGCACGCGTCGGCCGGGCGGAGCGGCTCGTACGTGCCGCCACCGTTGGCGACCTGCACCCCGGTCAGGGCGCCGACGGCCACGACCGCCCCGACCGGCAGACCGACCCAGCGGGGCAGGGCGCTCATGACGTCCTCCTCGGTGGCCGGACCAGGGTCAGCATGGCCAGGAGCGCGATGCCGGCGCCGATGATGAAGGAGTCGCGGAACGCCCACGTCGCGGCACGCTTGAGCTGCTCGTCGAGATCGCTCTGGAGGCGGGCGGCGGCGGGACGGTCCTCCGGGTCGAGGTCCAGCGTCGAGAACGCGCGGTGCAGGTCGGGGACCTGGCCCTGCTGGGTTGCCAGCTCACGCCCGAGCGCCTGGGCGACCGCGATCTTGTCCTGCGGCGGCAGCGGGGCGTCGAGCACCAGGGCCGTGATCGCCTCCTGCGCCGGCACCTGGGCGTCCCGCAGGTCGGCGGTGAACACCGGCGTGAGGACCGCCAGTCCCAGGACAACTCCGAGGTGGCGTGCGCCGATCGTCCAGCCCGCGTGCCGGGCGCGCGGCAGGCGCATCCCGATCGCGTGGGACGTCAGCCGGTCGACGGTCAGGCCGAGCCCCAGGCCCACCAGCGCCTGGGGCGCGACGGTCCAGGCGAGGTTGGCCGACGGCGGGATCGCGAGTCCGAGCAGCCCGCCGGCGACGAGGAAGCAGCCCACCGCAACCTCGACCTCGGGAGGCGGCCGCAGGAGATGGGCGAGCGGCCGCGCGGCGAGCGCCGCCACCGGCACGACGGACACCGTCACGGCGGCAGCGGCGGGGGAGCGCCCCCAGCCTTCGACCAGCAGCAGGACCAGCAGGAACAGCGCGGCCGTCAGCGCCGCCGACATCAGGGCGAGGGTCACGTTGGCGCGCACGGCCGGGCGGTGCCGCTCCCAGTCGGCCGGCGGCACCGACGCCACGCTGAGCGCGGCCGGCACGGCCAGGACGGCCAGGGGCACTTGCACGACGAAGATCGCCTGCCACGAGATCGCCTGCGTGAGCAGACCGCCCACCACCGGCCCGGCGGCCGTCCCGATCACCCCGGCGGTGACCCAGGTCGCCAACCCGCGACGTTCTCCCTGCTCCTCGACCAGCTGCTCCAGGCACGCGACGAGGGACAACGCGCCTCCGACGGCCTGCAGGCAACGGGCCGCGATCAGCACCTCGATCGAGTCCGCCGTTGCGCACCAGACGGACGATCCGGCGAACACCGCGATGCCCACGGCGCTGAACATGCGCGGCTGGACTCGCGACAGGGTCGTCGCGGCCGGCACGGCAGCCAGCCCGAGCACGAGGTTGTACGCGATCAGCACCCAGGCGACCTGCCCGACGGACGCGTCGAGGCTGCGCAGGATGTCGGGCAGCGCGAGCGTCACGACCGCGGAGTCCGCCAGCACCATCGCCACGGTCACGGCGAGCAGGGGGGCCACGGCACGACGCACCTCGTCATCCTCGCAGCGACCTCGACCGCGCGCGACCGAAGGCGTACGCCGTGACCTTCAGGACATCGTCAGGACCAGCGACCCGGACACCGCACCATCGCGCAGGTCCTGGAGAGCATCATCTGCGTGCTCGAAGGCGTACGCCGTCACCTCCGGCCGGAGTCCGAGCGTGCTGGCCAGCCGGAGGAACGCGGCCCCGTCGGCACGCGTGTTGGCGGTGACGGTGCGCAGGTCTCGTTCCCGGAAGAGGTGGTCGGCGTACGTCATCGGCGGGATGTCGCTCATGTGGATGCCGGCGAGCACGACCGTGCCGCCCCGCTCCGTGGCCTCCAGTGCCAGGGGCACCAGCTCCCCGGCGGGCGCGAACACGATGGCGGAGTCGAGTGGTGTGGGTGGACGCGTCCGGGGATCTCCGACGTACGTCGCGCCGGACCGGCGTGCCATGTCGCGGCTGGGTCCGCCGCGCGTCATGGCCAGGACCTCGGCGCCCTGGGCGATGGCAAGCTGGGCAGTCAGGTGCGCCGACGACCCGAAGCCGTAGATCCCGAGCCGCCCCCCGGGAGGCAGGTTGGCCCGGGTCAGGGCGCGGTAGCCGATGATCCCGGCGCACAGGAGAGGAGCCGTCGTCGCAGGGTCGCAGTCGGTCGGGAGGAGGTACGCGAAGAGTTCCGGCACGACCGCGAGCTCGGCGTAGCCGCCGTCCGCGTCCCAACCGGTGTAGGTCGAGATCGGGCAGAGGTTCTCCCGGCCCCCACGGCACCACCGACAGGCGCCACAGGTCCGGCGCAACCACGCGCTGCCGACCATGTCGCCGACGGCGAGGTGCCGCACGGCGTTGCCGACGGCGGTGACGCGACCGACCGCCTGATGCCCGGGGACGACGTCGGGGCGGTGCGCCGGGAGGTCCCGGTCGACGACGTGGAGGTCTGTCCGACACACGCCGCACGCCAGGACCGCCATCAGCACCTCGTCGGGGAGCAGAGCCGGCACGGTGCGGGTGGTCAGCTCCAGGCTGCCTGGACCGGGCGTGACCCACACCTTCCCCCGCCTCGCCCCATCGTCCGCGCCGAGCACCATGTCCTCATCGGACACCGGCGCGACCGGCAGACGAAGGGGCCAAGGTCCCCGGAGCGCAGTGTCGATCAACCCGGTGCCGGGCTTACGATCGAGCATGGGCTTCTGGACTGAGCGGGTCGTGCCGCGCCTCGTGGACCGGTCGTTGTCGATCGGCGAGGTGATGGAGGGCCGCGAACGGGTGTGCGCACCGCTGACCGGGCAGGTCATCGAGGTCGGCTTCGGCTCGGGACTCAACACCGAGAAGTACCCGGCGGCGGTCGAGTCGGTGGCAGCCGTCGAGCCCTCCGACGTGGCCTGGCGCATGTCCGCCGCCCGCCGCGCGGCATCGCGCACGACCATCACGCGATCGGGCCTCGATGGCCAGCGGCTCGACGAGCCGGACGGCTCCTTCGACTCGGCCCTCTCGACGTTCACGCTCTGCACCATCCCCGACATCGAGCAGGCGCTGAGGGAGATCCGCCGCGTGCTGCGCCCCGGCGGTTCGTTCTGCTTCCTCGAGCACGGCTTGGCGCCGGACGCCGGGGTTGCCCGCTGGCAGCACCGGATCAACCCCGTGGAGAGGGCACTTGCTGGCGGGTGCCACCTCACCCGCGACATCGTGCAACTCGTCCAGGGCGCCGGGTTCGGGATCGACGAGCTCGACCGGGGCTACCTGCGGGGGCCCGGGATCGGGCGTCCGTGGACGTATGTCTACGCGGGCAGGGCTGTGCCGGTCTGAGGATTGGTGGGCAGAATGGCCGGGTGAGCCAAGACCAACCCGTCCTCATCCATACCGACGGCGGATGCACCCCCAACCCCGGACCCGGCGGGTGGGGCGCCGTGCTGCGCCAGGGTGTGCACGTCCGTGAGATGTTCGGCGGCGAACCCACCCTGACGACCAACAACCGCATGGAGCTGACCGCCCCGATCATGGCCCTTGAGGCCTTGACGCGCCCCGTCGTCGTGCACCTGCACACCGACAGCACATACGTCCGCAGCGGGATCACCCAGTGGGTCGCCGGCTGGGAGCGCAACGGGTGGCGCACCGCATCGCGGCAGCCGGTCAAGAACGTCGACCTGTGGCAGCGCCTCAAGGCGGCGTGCGACCGACACGAGGTCGAGTGGTTCTGGGTCAAGGGTCACTCTGGCGTCGCCGACAACGAGCTCGCGGACCAACTGGCCACCAAAGGGATGCTCGAGGCCATGGCGACCCCGAGCTGATCTGGTTCTAAAAAGATTTCTCTCCGGGTCTGTCGTATCCGGCACCTCCCGTTCGATGACAGGGTGAGAGGCAGCCACCGGGGCAGCCGCACACGAGAGGACATGACCATGACCCAGTACATGATTTCGGTCAATCACATCGGCCCCTACCCGGACCCGACGACCGAGGAGGCGCAGGCATCGTTCGCCGCGACAGGCGCCTTCAACGAGCGGCTCATGGAGGCCGGTCAGTGGGTGTTCGCCGGTGGCCTCCAGCCGCTCGACACCGCCACGGCCGTCGACGGACGTGGTGGCGACGTGACCGTCACTGACGGCGCGTTCTCCGAGAGCAAGGAGTACCTCGGCGGGTTCTGGGTGATCGACGTCGCCGATCTCGACGAGGCGCTCAAGATCGCCGCCGAGGGCTCCAAGGCGTGCGGCCAGGCCGTGGTCGTACGCCCGTTCCAGGGCGAATGACCTCGTCCCAGGACCTGCCCGCGCGGATCGACCGGATCTATCGCGAGGAACACGGCCGGGTGGTGGCCTCGCTCGCCCGGCGCTTCGGTGATCTCGACATCGCCGAGGACGCCGCGGGCGAGGCCCTTCTCGCCGCCGTGGAGCAGTGGCCGGACGAAGGCATCCCACCCAACCCCGGCGGCTGGCTGACGTCCACCGCGGTCCACCGCGCGATCGACCGCATTCGCCGCGAGTCCCTGCGCGACACCAAGCACCGGGCGGCCATCATGATCACCGACGACACACCCCACGAGTCGACCGGGCCGGTCGAGGACGACCGGCTGCGACTGATGTTCACCTGCTGCCACCCGGCCCTGCCGGCGGAGGCGCGGGTGGCGCTGACGTTGCGTCTGCTCGGCGGTCTGACGACCGAGGAGATCGCGCGCGGGTTCCTCGTGCCCGAGACCACGATGGCCCGCCGCCTCACCCGCGCGAAGGCCAAGATCAAGGCCGCGAACATTCCGTTCCGCGTCCCGGACAGCAGCGACGTCACCGATCGGCTCGGTGCCGTGCTCAACGTCGTCCACCTGGTGTTCAACGAGGGATATCTCGCCGGCGCCGGGGACGACCCCGTCCGCGCCGAGCTGTCCGACGAGGCGATCCGGCTCGGAAGGCTCCTGCGCACGCTCCTGCCCGACGAGGGCGAGGTGGCCGGGCTGTTGGCGCTGATGCTGCTGATCGACGCGCGCCGCAGCACCCGGGTCGCCGGCGGCGAGCTCGTGAGGCTGGACGAGCAGGACCGCGGTGCCTGGGACCCTGAACTCATCGCCGAGGGCCATGCCTTGGTGCGCGAGTGCCTGGCGCGAGTCGCCGGCGGCGGGCCGGGACCAGGGACGTACCAGCTCATGGCCGCGATCAACGCCGTGCACACCGACGCGTCCGACGCCCGTGACACGGACTGGGGCCAGATCGTCCAGCTCTACGACCGGCTGCACGCCGTCACGCCCACACCGATCGTGGCGATGAACCGCGCGATCGCCGTCGCCGAGCTCGACGGGCCGGAGGTCGCCCTGGCGATCGTCGACCCGCTGCGGTTGGAGGATTACCACGCGTGGCACGCGACTCGGGCCGACCTGCTGCGCCGGCTGGGCAGGGGCTCCGAGTCGCGCTCGGCGTACGACGCCGCGATCGCGGCGACCGACAACTCCGCCGAGCAGACATATCTCAGGCGTCGGCGCGATCAGCTCTCGGCACGATGACGTGCCGTGTGGGACACCGGGGCCGGGGTACGTGCACTCCATGACCTCAGATCCCACGAACGCCCGCAACGACACCGACGACAGCACCGCCGACGAGGAGGAGGGCCAGCTCGCCAATCCTGGTCCGATCCCCGCGGAGGCCGAGGACTCGTCCGACACCGGCGAGGGCCGTCCCGGGGACCTGGCCGCAGAGGCCGGCCCCGACCGCGACTGACTCACCCACCGCTGGCAGTGACGTTTGGGCCCCGAAATCGCCGATTTCGGGGCCCAAACGTCACTGCCAGCGGTTAGCGGGACTGCAGGGCCTCGGTGAGCATGACGACGAGGGCCTCGAGCTGGACGTCGACCGAGGAACCGACCTCCTCGTCGGAGCCGTCGAGGGCGCGGGCGGCGAGCCCGGCCTTGCTGTCGATGAGCTCGGCGATCCGGCCGTCGATCGTCTGCGCGGCGATGATGCGCCACGCCGTGACCGGCTCCTCCTGACCGATGCGGTGGACCCGGTCGATCGCCTGGGTCTGCTCCGCGTCGGTCCACGACAGCTCGGCGAGCACGACGTTGGACGCGACCTGCAGGTTGATGCCGACCCCCGCGGCGGTCAACGAGCAGACGATGATCTCCACGTCGGGGTCGTTGACGAACGCGTCGATGTT
>JAOPXL010000009.1 GCA_025965175.1 Aeromicrobium sp. | reverse complement strand
ACGAACGGGCAGAAGGGGAGCACCGTGCCCCCACGGGACGCGATCTCGGTCAACGCCCCCGTGATGAGCTGTCCGCCGACGCCGCGGCCTTCGAACTGGGACAGCACCCGCGTGTGGGGGAGGGCGTACTCGTCCCCGTCCTTGCGGTAGTCGACGTACCCGGCAAGCTGGCCGTCGATGGTGATCTCGAAGCGCGAGTCGGCCGCGTTGTCCTGCACGGTGGTCGTCATCCGACATTCCTCTCGGTGGAGATGTTGTCCGCTGGTGTCAAAGTACGTCACAATGGTCACAGGTGCTCCCAAGACGCTGGGGAAGGCGACACTAGGGAGGCACCCATGAACAAGTCTTCGCCGACGACCCCGACCCGGGGTGTACTTTTCGTGCACTCAGCAGCTTCCGCGTTGTGCCCGCACGTCGAGTGGGCCGCTGCCGGCGTGCTCGGGGGCACACCGGACATCGCGTGGGTTCCGCAGCTGGCCGAGCCCGGCACCTACCGGGCTGAGCTGTCCTGGCAGGCGCCTGCCGGGACGGCGGCGAAGATCGCCTCTGCGCTCCGTGGCTGGGAGCAGCTGCGCTTCGAGGTCAGCGAGGAGCCGACCGCCTCCACGGAGGGGGCGCGCTACTCCTACACCCCGAAGCTCGGCATCTTCCACGCCATGACGGGTCTGCACGGCGACGTGCTGATCCCCGAGGACCGCATCAAGGCGTTCCGGGTCAAGGCCGCGCTGGGCGACGTCGACATCGAGACGGCGCTTGACGGGCTGCTGGGCGTCGCCTGGGACGCCGAGCTCGAGCCGTTCCGCCACGCCGGCGACGGCGCGCCGGTGCGCTGGCTGCACAAGGTGATCTGACCGACGAGGTCAGGTCAGCCGATCTCGACCTTGACCGCCGGGGTCGACTTTCCGGTCTCGGTGTTGGTGACCCGGAACTCCCGGGCACCCGTCCGCGAGGTGTAGAGCTCGGTCTTGAACGTCCCGCCGTCGCGGGTCACGGGCTGGATCGGGAACTCGTCCCACGCCGCTCCCTCGTCCTTGACCTCGACCTGCAGCTTCTCGCCCGTTTCGCTGCCTGGGAAGGCCCCCTCCAGGGTGAACTTCTGACCGGGGGAGATCTGCGTGCTCGACGCCGTGATCGACGGCTCCGGCTCACCGGCCGTCGGAGCCGGCTTGGCGGTGGGCGCCTTGGTCGTCGTCTCCGTGGGGGTGGGGGTTGGCGTCGCCGAGACGGGCGGGAGGTCGGCCGCGCTGATCCCCGACACGCTGACAAGGGCTGCGCCGGCAACGCCGAGGACGACACCGATCACGCCGCCGACGATGGCGAACCAGACGAAGAATCCGGTCGCCCGGCGGCGACGCTCGTGGTGATCCTCTGGGTGCACGGTCCTGGCCCTGTCGGTGGCTGTTGCTGCTGCGGGGATGTCGGCGACCCTCGGCACGCTCGGCGTACGGGGCTGCTTCGGGCCATCATGCCTGACGACGGCGTCAATGGCGTCCTTGACCGTCACCAACGCGTCGATCGTCTCGTCGGAGAGGCGAATGTCGAACCGCCGGCCGAGCTCCTCACCGACCTCGACGATCGTCAGGGAGTCCGTGCCGAGCTCCTTGAGCGTGGCTCCCGGCACGACCGCCTCGGCGGGGCAGGCGACCACCCGGACCAGGATGTCCGTGAGCTGCTCGTGGACAACGGTGGGGGAAGGCACCGGCCCAGTCTATCGAGGGGTGGGCAGCGTCACTGCGCGGCTGACCGGGGTTCATCCTCGCTCAGCGTGTCCCGACCCTAGGATGGGCCGATGCGAAGCGGGGGAGACGTCCAGTACGTCGTGGTGCACGGCTACCGTCGCGCGTTCCGGATCTCCGGCTCCGGCCCGGCCTTGCTGCTCCTGCACGGGCTGGCATGCGACTCGTCCACGTGGGACGACGTCGCGCCTGCCCTTGCCGAGCACTTCACCGTCATCGCCCCGGACCTCCTCGGTCACGGTGCGTCCGACAAGCCCAACGCCGACTACTCGCTCGGTGGCTACGCCAACGGCATGCGGGACCTGCTCACGGTGCTCGGCATCGAGAAGGTCACGGTCGTGGGCCACAGCTTCGGTGGCGGCGTGGCGATGCAGTTCGCCTATCAGTTCCCGGACCGGACCGAGCGGGTCGTGCTCGTCTCGACGGGCGGCCTCGGCAAGGAGGTCACCCCGCTGATCCGGCTCCTGACGGTCCCGGGCAGCGGCCTGGTCCTCACAGCAGCGACACTCCGACCCTGGCGGCCGGTGGTCGCCGGCGTGCTCCGGTCGTTGTCGCGGCTGCCGATCAGTGCCACACGTGACCTCGGCGAGGTCGCGACGATCTACGAGACCCTGGGTGACCGGGCGCAGCGCACAGCCGTCCAGCGGGTTACGAGCCACGTCGTGGACTGGCGCGGTCAGTTCGTGACGATGACCGACCGTGGCTATCTGGCCCGGCTCATGCCGGTCGTCGTCATCTGGGGCCGGGACGACATGGTCATCCCGTCCTCGCACGCCGACCTCGCGCCCACGCAGGTCTCGGACGTTCACGTCCTCGACGACTCCGGCCACTTCCCGCACAAGGACCACCCCGAGGAGTTCTGCCGCATCGTGACGGAATTCGTGGCGTCCACGGAGCCCGCCCTCTACCACCGCGGTCGATGGCGGGCGATGCTGCGTCGCGGTGACTCGTACGACCTGGAGAGCGTGCCGCCCGTCGCCGTCGAGCCTGCGATCAGCTGACCGCTGGCCCGGCGAGGGTCAGAGGGGCCGCGCGGCGGGGACCTGACCGGGCGTCGGGTCCTGGCGGGGAGGTGTCTCGGCTGCTCCGTCAGCCACCGATCCCTCCTCGAGCTTGCGACGTTTCTGCCGCTTGGTGTTGCCGGTCGCCCAGGCGCCGATCGCGACGGCAGCCCAGCCGATGAACGCGCCGGCGATGACGTCCGCGATGTAGTGCCAGCCGAAGTAGACCGTCGCGAGAACGACCAGGCTCAGGTAGACCCAGCCGATGATCTGGATGACCCGCCTCTGCCGGGTCGCGCGCAGGAACAGGCACGCCGACACGACGACCGAGACGTGCAACGAGGCGAAGCCGGCGATGCCGTACGTGCTGCCGCCCGACGGGTCCTGGTAGAACCGCCCGGCCGCCCTGAACAGGGATCTCTGCAACTGCGCGGCACTCGTGTCGGGCAGGTCGAGGAAGCGCTGCGGCTCGTAGAACGCGGGGCCGAGCGTGGGCAGGCTGTAGTAGCTCATGACGCCCAGCACCCAGTTGAGGCCGAGGGCGGTGGCATACCAGGCGCCCAGGGACATGTCCTTGCCCCACACGAGGAACGCGCCGAGCGTCAGGGGGATGAGTGGAAGGTAGGCGACGTAGATGACCGAGAGGACCTGCGCCGAGAAGCTCGTGCCCAGGAAGTCGTGCAGGAGACGCGCCGGGTCGTGGCCGAACGACACCCAGTTGTCGAGGTCCAGGAGCTCCTTGTCGTACCGGTGGCTGCGCACCTGCGGCAGGTCGCTCTTGAGGTTCCGGTAGCTGACGTAGCAGATGTAGAACGAGATCAGCCCGGCCAGGATGTTGCCGACGCGCTGCCAGTTCCACTCCTCCCGCCAGATCCGGTGGACCTCGGCGGGGGAGTGGCGGAAGCCGACGTTTCGGATCGCCGACGGCACGATGCCGACCGCGAAGAACAGCACGGCGATCAGCGGCAGACGGATGTAGGCCGGCCCGAGGAACCCGTCAGGGTCCCTCAACGGCACGTCATAGTGCTGTGACGCCCAGATGGCCGTGGCGCCCACGACTGCGGACAGGGCTACCGCAAAGGTGTAGGGCCAACGAAGCATGAGCGACATCCTAAGGGTCGCGACTGAGAGTCTCTTGTGAGGCCGCGTCAGGCGTCGCCACCCTCCTGGGCGACGCCTGCGACTGCAGTCGGATCGTCGATCCGGAACTTGACGAAGGCCTGACGGGCTGTCTCTGCCGGGATGCTGCCCTTCTGCGCGAGCGTCTGCAGGACCGCCACGACGATCGACTCGGCGTCCACCTGGAACGTCCGACGGGCTGCGGCGCGCGTGTCCGCGAAGCCGAAGCCGTCCGTGCCGAGCGACTGCCACGGCCCGGGCACCCAGCGGGCGATCTGGTCGGGCACGGCGCGCATGTAGTCGCTTACCGCGACCGTCACGGCGGACGTGTCCATCAGGCGGGCCGTGATGTAGGGCATGCGGCTGTACTCGCCGGGGTTGTTGAGGTTCCACTTCTCAGCGGCCACACCGTCGCGGGCCAGCTCGTTCCACGACGTGACGGACCAGACGTCGGCGGCGACACCGTAGTCGTTCGCCAGGATCGCCTGGGCCTGGAGCGCCCATGGGACCGAGACGCCCGACGCCATGATGCGCGCGGTCGCCTCACCACCGGAGGCCTTGCGGTAGACGTACGCGCCCTTGAGGATCCCCTCGACGTCGACGTCGTCCGGCTCGGCGGGCTGGTTGAACGCCTCGTTGTAGACCGTGAGGTAGAAGATGATGTCCTCGCCGTGCGGGAACGAGTCGCTCGTCCCGTACATCCGCTCGAGGCCGTACTTCACGATGTGGCTGATCTCGAAGCTGAATGCGGGGTCGTAGTGCACGACCGCCGGGTTCGTCTGCGCGATCAGCGGCGAGTGGCCATCGGCGTGCTGCAGGCCCTCGCCGGTCAGTGTCGTCCGGCCGGCGGTCGCGCCGATCAGGAAGCCGCGGGCCAGCTGGTCGGCCATCGCCCAGATCGAGTCGGCGGTCCGCTGGAAGCCGAACATCGAGTAGAACAGGTAGACCGGGATCATCGGCTCCCCGTGCGTGGAGTACGCGCTGCCGGCAGCGATCGCCGACGCCATCGCGCCGGCCTCGCTGATGCCCTCGTGCAGGAGCTGGCCCTGGGCCGACTCCTTGTACGCCAGCAGGAGCTTGCGGTCGACGGAGTCGTACTGCTGGCCGGCCGGGTTGTAGATCTTGGCCGACGGGAACATCGAGTCCATGCCGAATGTGCGGTACTCATCCGGCGCGATCGGGACGATGCGCCGACCGATCTCGGGGTCCTTCATGAGATCGCGCAGGAGGCGGACGAACGCCATCGTCGTGGCGATCTGCTGCTTGCCCGAGCCCTTCTTGAGCTCGTCGAAGACCTTGTCCTCGGGCAGCTTGACGCTCGTCGGGTTGACGACCCGCTTCGGCAGGGAGCCACCGAGGGCCTCCCGGCGGGCCTTCATGTACTGGATCTCTTCGCTGTCGTTGCCCGGGTGGTAGAACGGCGCGATGTCGCTGCCGTCGATCTGCTCGTCGGAGACCGGGATGTTGAGCCGGTCGCGGAAGCCCTTGAGATCGTCCTTCGTGAGCTTCTTCATCTGATGCGTGGCGTTGCGTCCCGCGAAGGACTCGAGCAGCCAGCCCTTGATGGTGTGCGCCAGGATCACGGTCGGCTGACCCGTGTGCTTCTGGGCGGCCTCGAACGCGGCGTAGACCTTGCGGTAGTCGTGGCCGCCGCGCGGGAGCCGCTCGATGTCGCCGTCGGTCAGGTGCTCGACCATCGCCTGCAGGCGCGGGTCAGGACCGAAGAAGTGCTCGCGATTGTAGGCGCCGGTCTCGACCGAGAGGGTCTGGAACTCGCCGTCGGGCGTGCGGTTCATCTGGTTGACCAGGACGCCGTCGGTGTCGCGAGCCAGCAGGTCGTCCCACTCGCGGCCCCACACGACCTTGATGACGTTCCAGCCGGCACCGCGGAATGTCGACTCCAGCTCCTGGATGATCTTGCCGTTGCCGCGGACGGGACCGTCGAGCTGCTGCAGGTTGCAGTTGACGACGAAGGTCAGGTTGTCGAGCTCCTCGCGGGCGGCGATGCCGATCGCGCCGAGGGACTCCGGCTCACCCATCTCGCCGTCACCGAGGAACGTCCACACGTGCTGCTGGCTCGTGTCCTTGATGCCGCGGTTGTGCAGGTAGCGGTTGAAGCGCGCCTGGTAGATCGAGTTGATCGCGCCAAGTCCCATCGAGACCGTCGGGAACTCCCAGTAGTCGCTCATGAGCCGCGGGTGCGGATAGGACGACAGGCCGTTGCCGGCGCCCTGGGAGTGCTCCTGGCGGAAGCGGTCGAGCTGGGTCTCGCTCAGGCCGCCCTCGAGGAACGAGCGCGCGTAGATGCCCGGCGCGGCGTGTCCCTGGAAGTAGATCTGGTCGCCGCCACCGGGGTGGTCCTTGCCCTTGAAGAAGTGGTTGAAGCCGACTTCGTACAGGCTGGCAGCCGACTGGTAGGACGCGATGTGGCCGCCGACGCCCAGGCCCGGACGGTTGGCACGCGACACCATGACGGCGGCGTTCCAGCGGATGTAGGCGCGGATGCGGCGCTCGATCGCCTCGTTGCCGGGGAACCAGGGCTCACGCTCCGGCGGGATCGTGTTGATGAAGTCGGTGCTGCGCAGCGCAGGCACACCGACGTTCTGCTCGCGGGCACGCTCGAGCAGCTTGAGCATGACGTAGCGAGCGCGGCTGCGTCCGCGGCTGTCGATCATCTCGTCGAGTGAGCTGACCCACTCTGCCGTCTCCTCCGGATCGATGTCAGGCAGTTGGGTCGGGAGACCCTCGTGGATGACTGGCGGACGTTCGTGGCCGGATTGCGGCATGTTGACTCCCAAGTGTCTTGTGGACGTGTCCATCATTCCACCTCGGGTTCGCTACTGTGATACCGGCAACCGTGCTGACGAACCTACTTTTCAGTAGGTTTTCAACGAACGTGAGGGAGACATACCGGTGGACGCGGGCAAGCTGGGCTTCGGTCCTGACACCGTCATCCAGGAGCTTGGCTGGGATGAGGACGTCGACGAGGAGCTTCGTGTCGAGGTCGAGCGTCACACCGGTCACAACCTGGTGGACGGCGACCACGGCGATGATGTTGAAGGTGTCATCCTCTGGTGGCGTGACGGCGACGGTGATCTCACCGATGCGCTGGTCGACTCCCTCCAGGACCTGATCGAGGGCGGCTCGGTGTGGCTGCTCACGCCGAAGGTCGGGCGCGACAACTACGTCCCGGGCGCCGACGTTGTCGAGGCGGCCGAGATCGCGGGGCTGTCGGTCACCACGACGTCCGCGGCGACGGCCGAATGGGCTGCGACCAGACTCACGGCGCACAAGCGCTGAGGTGGCCCTACGCTGCTGGGCATGACACTCAGCATCGGAGACAAGGCGCCCGACTTCACCCTCAAGAACCAGCACGGCGAGGACATCTCGCTGTCTGCGTTCCGTGGCAAGAACGTCGTCCTGGTCTTCTTCCCCTTCGCGTTCAGCGGCATCTGCACCGGTGAGCTGTGCGAGCTCCGGGACAACCTCGGCGAGTTCCAGACGGAGGACGCCGAGATCCTGGCGGTCTCGTGCGACCACTTCTTCTCCAACCGGGCCTTCGCCGAGCGTGACGGCTACACGTTCTCGATCCTGAGCGACTTCTGGCCGCACGGGAACGTGTCGGTGGAGTACGGCACGTTCAACGACGGTGCCGGCGCGCCCAACCGCGGCACGTTCGTGATCGATCGCGAGGGCATCCTGCAGTGGCAGGTCGTCAACGGGATCGGCGAGGCTCGCGATCTCGGTGACTACCGGTCCGCCCTGGCCCGGCTCTCCTGAGACCCACTTCCTGAGAGCGGCGCGGCTCGGGAGCGGGCACTTCCTGAGAATGTGCTGCACAAAGCGTTCAATCTCTGTAATCGGCTGCGCCTCGCACCGGCGATGCGGTTTGATGAAGTTGCTGCGGCTGCCAGGGACCCGAGACCTTGGCAGTCGCGGCCTTTGCGTTGTGGGGCACCCGAGAATTCGGGGCGATCGGCGCACCTGCGGTAACGTTCCGCCTGGTCCTGAGGGCGAATAGCTCAGTTGGTTAGAGCATCCGGTTTACACCCGGAAGGTCGGGGGTTCGAGTCCCTCTTCGCCCACTCCCATCGATCTCGGACTGAGCACGAGAGCCCCTGGGGTGGGGGTACCCCCTGCCACGGAGCGCAGCGGTTCGAGCAATCGCGGGTCTTCCCTGGCGTCCCGGTCTCCGCTACGGTCCGTGGTGCGCATGTTGCACAAGTGACTCACCACGGGTCGCTCACATGGACGGGGACGCTCGTGAACAAGACCAGGATTCTGCTCGCGCTGCCGGCGGCCGCTCTTGCCGCAGCGGCCGGATACTCACCGAGCGTGGCGGCGACCACCAGCAGCAACCAGGGCCAGTACACCCCGTATGCCGTCGGTCAGCCGTCCGCCGTCAAGACCGCCGCCATTCCGACCGGCTACACGCCGGTCTACCTGGAGACGATGGGTCGTCACGGAAGCCGGGCCGCGACGAGCTCCTCGGACATCGACTCCGCCATCGCGCTGATCAACAAGGCCAGGTCCGCCAAGGCGCTGACCTCGACCGGGACTCGGCTGAGCACCGACCTCGCGACGCTCAAGCGCGTGCAGGCGAAGGTCGGTAACGGGAAGCTGTCGGCCCTCGGGGCTCAGGAGTGGAAAGGCATCGGCACCCGCACCGTTGAGAAGTACCCGACCTTCTTCCGGTCCGCCGTGAAGTCGCAAGCCGCTGTCGACGTGGTCACCTCGTCGCTCTCCCGCGCGCAGGTGTCGTCCGCGAACATGGTCACCGGCCTGAAGTCCGCCGCCGGCAACGTCCGTGTGACCTCCCGACAGACCAACGACTCGATGTTGCACTTCTCCACCTCCTCGACTGCCAAGGGTGATGCGGAGGCGAGCCGGATCCGGAGCTCCAGCCAGACCCGCGCCGCTGCCGCCGCACTGCTCAAGAGCGTCTTCTCGTCGTCGTACGTGGACAAGATGAGCACCAGCACCACGGTCGCGAACGCCTACGACCTGTGGGAGGCGGTCGCCATCGGGCCCGCCCTCCGGCTCGACGGGGCCCCGGTCATGAGCTACCTGCCGGCGGCCGCCCTCAACCAGATGGCCTTCCTCAAGGACGCCACCGCGTTCTACCGGTACGGACCCGGCGTGTCCTCGGCAGGCAACGCGTCGTTCAAGAAGGCCGTCGTCATCCGGGACAACTTCTTCTACGTCATCGACAAGCGACTGTTCGAGGGTGGGAAGAGCGTCGCCACGATCCGCCTCTCGCACGGGGAGCAGCTGATGCCCTTCGCAGCCCTGCTGCGGCTCAACCCGCAGGCCACCACCGCGGCCCCGTTCACGTACGCCTCGACGGGTTGGAACGGCAACGACGAGGCCAAGATGGCAGCCAACATCGAGTGGCTCGTCGTCGCCAAGGGGAAACCCACCAAGTCCGCACGCAGCGTGCTGGTCACGATGCGCTACAACGAGATGCCGCGCCGGTTCAGTGCAGCCTGCAGCGCGTACGAGGTCGCCCCGTACTTCTACGACCTGGCTGGGCTGAAGAAGTGCGTCGGTCGCAGCTGACTTCGTCGTAGCCCCCAACCACCGGCCCGGTGTGGTCCGGGACGCGAGTCTGCGGCGTCCCTCACCTACAGATCGAGTCGACCAGCTCACGTACCTGCTGGAAGCCGGTCAGGTGGTCCTCGTCCTCGTCGTCGCTGCGCGCGACGACCGTGACACCGTACGTCCCATGCAGCCGCTCGTACGCCACTCGGACGTCTCCGTCGACGAGCGCCACGACCCCGACGCGCGTGCTCTCGGCGAAACCGGACGACGAAGTCGTCGGCCCGCAGGCCGCCGACCCGCTCGACCGTGTCCTCGGCGTCATCGGAGCATGGTGCCACCTTCGCCCATCGGTCGGTGCTGCGACAATGTCTGCGACGATGTCGCCATGGGTGAGGCCGAGATCGTGGCCCGGCTGCGGGCGGCCGGCAGCGTCTTCGCCGAGGACGAGGCCGATGTCCTGGTCGCGTCTGCCCGATCGCCGGAGCAGCTCGAGGCGATGGTTCTGCGCCGCGTCGCCGGCGAGCCCCTCGAGGTGGTCGTGGGCTGGGCCGAGTTCTGTGGGCAGCGGGTCCTGGTGGACCCCGGCGTCTTCGTGCCCCGTGTACGCACGGGGGTGCTGGTCCATGAGGGCCTGCGCGGTCTCGGCCCGGGGTCGGTCGTCGTCGACCTGTGCTGCGGCACGGGCGCGGTGGCCATCGCCCTGGCGGCCCGGGCCCCGGCGCTCGAGCTCTACGCCTGCGACATCGAGCCAGCCGCCGTTGCCTGTGCACGACGCAACCTCGAGCCGCTCGGCGGGACCGTGCTCGAGGGAGACCTGCTGGACGCGCTCCCGACGACCCTGCACGGACGGGTCGACCTGCTGGTGGTCAACGCCCCGTACGTACCCACCGACGCGATCGCGCTCATGCCGCCCGAGGCACGGGACCACGAGCCCCGTGTCGCGCTCGACGGCGGCGCGGAGGGCGTCGACCTGCACCGGCGGGTGGCGGCCGTGGCGGGGGACTGGCTGGCGCCCGGCGGACGACTGCTGGTCGAGACGAGCGTGCGGCAGGCGGCGCTGACCGAGGAGGCGTTCCGACGGGGCGGGCTGGTGCCGAGGACTGTCCGTGACGAGGACTTGGACGGCACCGCGGTCGTCGGCGGGCGGGGTGTCGGGAGCGCCTGACACGATGCAGGCATGCCCTCTTCGACGACCACCGAGACCGACGCCTCCTCCGCGCTCCGCAGGCTGACCGGACGTGACGACGCGGTCTTCCACGAGGGCCAGCTCGAGGCGATCGAGGCCCTGGTCGACGGGCACCGCCGGGCGCTGGTCGTGCAGCGCACCGGCTGGGGCAAGTCGGCGGTCTACTTCATCTCGACGCTGCTGCTCCGCCAGCGTGGGGCGGGTCCGACCCTGCTGGTGTCACCGCTCCTGGCGCTGATGCGCGACCAGGTCGCGGCCGCGGAGCGGGCCGGCGTGAGGGCAGTCGCGATCAACTCCGCCAACCCGCACGAGTGGGAGCAGACGCGGGCCCGACTCGCCGCCGACGAGGTCGACATCCTGCTCGTGTCGCCGGAGCGGCTCAACAACCCGAGGTTCCGCGACGAGCAGCTGCCCGCGCTGATCGAGCGGATGGGCATGCTGGTCGTCGACGAGGCCCACTGCATCTCGGACTGGGGCCACGACTTCCGGCCCGACTACCGCCGACTCGCCGAGCTCATCGCGCAGCTGCCGCCAGACCTGCCGGTGCTGGCGACGACCGCGACGGCCAACGCTCGGGTCGTGACCGACGTCGCCGAGCAGCTCGGCGCCGCCGGTGAGGTGCTGACGATCCGCGGTTCCCTCGCCCGTACGTCGCTGCGTCTGGGCGTCCTGGAGCTGGCCGGTCCGCGGGAGCGGCTCGGTTGGCTGCTGAGCCACCTGGCCGAGCTGCCCGGCAGCGGGATCATCTACGCGCTGACGGTCTCGGCGGCGGAGGACACGGCGCGGCTGTTGCGCGACGGGGGCCACGCCGTCCGGGCCTACACGGGTCGCACCGACCCCGAGCAGCGCGAGCAGCTCGAGCGGCAGCTCAAGGACAACGAGATCAAGGCCCTGGTGGCGACCAGTGCCCTGGGGATGGGCTTCGACAAGCCCGACCTGGGGTTCGTGGTCCACCTGGGGGCGCCGTCCTCGCCAGTGGCCTACTACCAGCAGGTCGGCCGTGCGGGGCGCGCGACGGACAACGCCGACGTGCTGCTGCTGCCGGGCCGGGAGGACCAGGACATCTGGCGCTACTTCGCGACCGCGTCGATGCCAACCGAGGAGCGGGCTGCGCAGGTCATCGGGGAGCTGCGGACCGACGAGGCGCTCTCGACCCCGGCGCTAGAGGCCCTCGTCAACATCCGGCGCACCCCGCTGGAGCTGCTGCTCAAGGTGCTCGACGTCGACGGGGCGGTCCGCCGGGTCCAGGGTGGCTGGGTCGCGACCGGGCAGCCATGGACGTATGACCGGGAGCGCTACGAGCGGATCGCCGAGGCGCGATCCGTCGAGGCGCAGTCGATGCTGACCTACGAACGCTCCACGACCTGCCGGATGGAGATGTTGCAGAGCGACCTGGACGACCCGACGGCGAGCCCGTGCGGCCGGTGCGACAACTGCACCGCGCCGTGGTTCCCCACCGGGGTCGACGCGACGGCCGCCGCGACGGCGTCCAGCACGCTGGACCGGGTCGGCGTCGAGATCGACCCGCGGGGGCAGTGGCCGAAGGGCTCGGTGGCAACGGGCAACATCGCGAAGGACGAGCGAGCCGAGCCAGGTCGGGCCGTCGCGCGACTGACGGATCTCGGCTGGGGCGGTGTGATGCGTCAGCTGTTCGCCGCCGGCGCCCCGGACGTGCCGGTCACCGACGACCTCCTGGGGGCCTGCGTCCGGGTGCTGAAGGACTGGGGGTGGGAGCAGCGGCCCGCAGCCGTCGTCAGCATCCCGTCGCGGTCCAAGCCGCAGCTCGTCGACACACTCGCCCGGGGGATCGCCCGGATCGGCCGGCTCGAGGACCTCGGTTCGCTCGACCTGGTCGGCGACGGCCCGACGGGAGAGCCCGGCGGCAACAGCGCCTACCGGTTGGGAAGCGTGTGGGGATCGTTCGCAGTCGGTCCGGAGCTCGCGGAGCGTCTCCGCGGTCTCGGTGGGGCGCCGGTCCTGCTGATCGACGACCGGGTCGACAGCCGGTGGACGCTGACCGTCGCCGCGCGGGAGCTCCGCCGCGCCGGGTCCGGTCCGGTCCTCCCGCTGGCTCTGGCCGTCGTGGCCTGACCGGAACCCGCGGACCGTTGGTCGACCGGCGGCCAGTTGCGACAGGTCGTACGTTGGACGCATGGAGCATCGGTACCTCGGCAACAGCGGTCTCAAGATCTCGGAGATCGCCTACGGCAACTGGCTGACCCACGGATCGCAGGTCGAGGAGGATGCCGCGACCGCTTGCGTGCGGCAGGCCCTCGAGGAGGGCATCACGACCTTCGACACCGCCGACGTCTACGCCAACACCAAGGCCGAGTCGGTCCTCGGCCGCGCCCTGGCCGGCGAACGTCGTGAGTCGGTCGAGATCCTGACCAAGGTCTACTGGCCCACCGGACCGGGCGGGCCCAATGACTCCGGTCTGTCGCGCAAGCACATCATGGAGTCGATCAACGGCTCGCTGACCCGGTTGCAGACCGACTACGTCGACCTCTACCAGGCGCACCGCTACGACATCGAGACGCCGCTCGAGGAGACGATGCAGGCCTTCGCCGACGTCGTCCGGTCGGGCAAGGCGCTCTACATCGGCGTCTCGGAGTGGACCGCCGAGCAGATCCGCCAGGGCCACGCCCTCGCCCGGGACCTGGGCATCTCGCTGATCTCGAGCCAGCCGCAGTACTCGATGCTGTGGCGGGTCATCGAGGACGAGGTCGTCCCGACCAGCGAAGAGCTGGGACTGGGCCAGATCGTCTGGTCGCCCATCGCGCAGGGCGTGCTGACCGGCAAGTACAAGCCCGGCCAGCCGGTGCCCGAGGGCTCCCGCGCGACCGACGCGCAGGGCGGGTCCAACATGATCAGCCGTTGGCTCCGTGACGACGTGCTCGAGGCCGTCGCCCGCCTGGAGCCGATCGCGCAGGCCGCCGACATCACGATGGCGCAGCTCGCCGTCGCCTGGGTGCTGCGCCACTCCAACGTCTCCGCAGCGATCGTGGGTGCCTCCCGGCCCGAGCAGGTCACCGACAACGCCAAGGCCTCCGGTATCACCTTGGGTGACGACGTCATGGCGGCGATCGACGACGCGCTGGGCGACGTCGTCGTGCGTGACTCATCGCTGACGGGGCGGCAGACGCCGACATCGCGGCCGACCTGACCGGCCAATAGGCTGCCGGGCATGTCCTCGTTGCGTGACGTCGTCGCCGTGCTCGATACCCTGTACGACCCCCGGTGGGCCGACGACTGGGACGCGGTCGGCACCGTCGCAGGCGACCCCGATGCTCCCGTCATGAAGGTCCTGGTCGCGGTCGACCCCGTCCAGGCAGTCGTGGACGAGGCCGTCGCGATCGGCGCCGACCTGGTCCTGACCCACCACCCGCTGTGGCTCCAGGGCGTGACGACCGTCGCGGCGTCCTCGCCCAAGGGTCGGGTCGTCCACACGCTGATCAGCAACGGGATCGCCCTGCACGCCTGCCACACGAATGCCGACAGCCCGACGCTCGGCGTCTCGGAGTCGATGGCGTACGCCCTCGGGCTCCAGGACGTACGCCCCCTGGACCCCGACCCGCTCGACCCCGACGAGACCACCGCCCGGGGCAGCGGCCGGATCGGTGTGCTGGCCCAGCCGACGACGGTGTCGGCCTTCGCGCGGCACGTCGCCGCCGCGCTGCCCGCCCACCACAGCGCGATCCGGGTTGCCGGCGACCCGGATCGGCCGGTGTCGACCGTGGCCCTGTGCGGTGGGTCGGGCGACTTCCTGCTGGCGACGGCCGACGCCGCCGGCGCGGACGTCTACGTCACCTCTGACCTGCGCCACCACCCGGTCAGCGAGCACCTCGAGCGAGCCGGCGCGTGCGCCGTGGTCGACGTCCCGCACTGGTCGGCCGAGTGGACGTGGTTGCCCGTCGCGGCGAAGGCGCTGACCGAACGACTGCCCGGCCTCGACGTCGTCGTGTCGCAGATCGTCACCGACCCGTGGACGTCCCACCTGCCATCTCGGTGAAGATGGCGTGCGGTGACCCCGCCAGATCCAGGGTCCCGACCGAGCACTCGGCGACGGACGTCATGAAGCGGGTACGGTGAGTCTGTGAAAGCCGATCCCGCAGCCCAAGCCGCACTCCTCGAGCTCCAGGCTCAGGACTCGATGCTTGCCCAGCTCCAGCACCGCAAGCTCAACCTCGCCGAGCACGCCGCGATCACCGAGCTGGAGGCCCAGGTCAAGGAGCTCGACGGCAAGCGCATCGAGCTCGACACCGAGGTGTCCGACCTGAACCGCGAGCAGAAGAAGGCCGACGCCGAGGTCGAGCTCGTCCGCACGCGACGCACCCGTGACGAGGAGCGCCTCAACTCCGGCGCGATCAGCAACCCCAAGGACCTGGAGAGCCTCCAGCACGAGCTGGTCGCCCTCGAGCGCCGCATCGGCACGCTCGAGGACGCTGAGCTCGAGGTCATGGAGAAGCTCGAGGACGCGCAGAGCCGGCTCGGTGCGGTCGAGGCCGACCTGCACAGCCTCAAGGCCGATCTGCGGGAGCAGGTGACCACGCGCGACGCGTCGGTGACGGTCATCGACGAGCAGGTGAAGGGTGCCCAGGTCGAGCGCGCGTCCTCCGCCGAGCGGATCCCGCAGGACCTGCTCGCGGTCTATGACAAGGTCCGGGCGCAGTACGGCGGACTCGGCGCCGCAGCGCTCCGCGCCCGCCGGTGCGAGGGCTGTCGCCTCGAGATCAACGGCGCCGACCTGCGCGAGCTCGGCTCGGCGCCCGAGGACGAGGTCCTCCGCTGCCCCGAGTGCAGCCGGATCCTGGTGCGTACGCCCGAGTCAGGGCTGTGACCTCACGCGTCATCCTCGAGGCAGACGGAGGATCACGCGGCAACCCCGGACCTGCCTCGTACGGCGCACTGATCCGGAACGCCGACACGGGCGCCGTCATCGCCCAGCGTGGCGAGACGATCGGCGTGGCGACCAACAACGTCGCGGAGTACTCCGGCCTGATCGCCGGGCTCGAGCTCTTCGGTGAGCACACGCCCGAGGCGACGCTCGAGGTCCGGATGGACTCCAAGCTCGTCGTCGAGCAGATGGCGGGACGCTGGCGGGTCAAGCACCCGGACATGCTGCCGTTGGCGCAGAAGGCGCTGCAGCTGGCGCCGAAGGATGTCACCTGGACGTGGGTCCCGCGCGAGGACAACCAGGCCGCCGATGCGCTGGCCAATGCTGCCCTCGACGACCAGCGGGACGGTGGCGCAGGACGCGTCGGGGACGGGGGCACGGCTCCGACGGCCGCCACGCAGCCCACCGGCTGGAGTGCGGAGCAGGGTGAGCCCACGACCCTGGTCCTCCTGCGGCACGGGGTCACGGCCTCGACCGAGCGCAAGGTGTTCTGCGGTGGGGGCGGAGCCGACCCCGGCCTGACCGAGACCGGCCAGGAGCAGGCGGATCGCGCCGCGCACTGGCTGGAGCGGCTGGGTGGCGTCGATGCGATCGTCGCCTCACCGATGCGACGGACCCAGGAGACGGCCGGTGCTGTCGGCCGGGTCCTGGGTCTCGACGTGCGGACCGAGCCCGGCCTGATCGAGACAGCGTTCGGCGACTGGGACGGCAGCACGTTCGCCGAGATCCAAGAGCGCTGGCCCACCGAGATGCGCGACTGGTTGCGCTCGACCGCCGTGGCGCCGCCGGGCGGAGAGACGTTCGACGCGGTCTTCGACCGGGTCTCCGCGACCCGCGACCGGATCCTGTCGGCGTACGCGGGACAGACTGTCGTTGCGGTCAGCCACGTCACGCCGATCAAGATGCTCGTCCGGCTGGCGCTCGACGCGCCAGCTGGCGTGATCTACAAGATGGAGCTCGCCCCGGCGTCGATCACGACGATCCAGTGGTGGCCCGACGGCGGCTCGTCGCTGCGCAACTTCAACCTCGTTCCCTGAGGGACGCCGTCAGCTGAGCGGCACGTCCTCGACCACGACGTCGAGGCGGCCGCCGTCCCGCTCGACGGTCCAGCCGAGATCGGCCAGCGTGACCTGGAGCTCCTCGACGGTGCGCGGATCGGCCCCCGACTCGAGCAGGCCGCGGACGATGCGCCCCTTGGTGGCCTTGTTGAAATGGCTGACGACCTTGCGTGTCCCGTGGTGCTCGTGGAGGACCCGCATCGTGGCCGTACGCCCCGCGAGCTCGACCGGTGGCTTGCCGAGGGAGGTGTAGGTGCCGGAGCGCAGGTCGATCAGCAGCCCGTCACCCGTCTCGTCACGCATGGCGGGGGGCAGGGATGTGCGCCATCGACTCGAGACCGTGCCGAGTCGCGGCAGCGTGACCGTCCCGGAGAGACGGTAGGCCGGGATCCGGTCGTCGGGCCGGAGCAGGCCGAACAATGCGCTGGCGATCGCGATCGACTCGTCGGCACGCTTGCGGGAGTCAATGTCGAGGGAGGGAAGGTCAAGGGCGGAGAACAGCACGCCGGTGTAGATGGCGTCGGCGCGGGCCGTCGGCTCCTGGGAGAGAGCCGCGTTGACCCTGATCGCGCCCGCCTGGGTGGGACCGAGGCCCAGCACCTCGGCGGCCCTCGCACCGTTGCCCTGGCAGAGCTTGACGAGGTGACGGAGCAGCAGCTCGCGCACCGGCGTCAGGCTGCCGAAGGCCAGCGCGTCCAGGTCCAGTGGAGCCCCGGACTCCGGCCGGGTCTTGCCTTCGGACGGCGGAAGCAGGATCAGCACCCGATGACCCTACCCGCGTGCGTCGTCACCAGATGACGGATGTCCATGCCCACAGGACGACGGTGCACACCACGACCAGCGGGGGAGTCGTGGCGATTCCCAGCAGGTGGAACTCCCGCACCGTCGTCAGCGCTCGGCCGCCGGAGTGGCGCCACAGCAGGTTGGCCACCGACCCGATCATCGTGAGGTTGGCGCCGACGTTGACGCCGATCAGCAGCGCCAGCACGGGGGCGGGCCCAGCCGCCGCCGCAGCGGGCAGGAGCAGCAGCGTGGCGGGCAGGTTGTTGACCAGGTTGGCGGCGACCATCGCGATGAGCGCGATCAGCAGCAGTGATCCCAGCCCGTGCCCCGACGGCATCGCGTGGTCGAACCACTCGCCCATCCGGGTCGTGCCGAGCCAAGCGACGACGAACGCCCACGCCAGGATCAGCGCCGACAACGGGAGGTTGGCCGCCGCCAGGAGGTCGGCCCAGGTCGTCTGGCGCCGGGCGAGGGCGTGGCCCGACATGAGGATCGCGCCCGCCGCCGCGGGGATCCATGGGGTCGCGCCGCTCGCCAGCGTCAGCAGGACCGCGATCACGACGGCCACCGGGAACAGTGGCACCGCGTACGCCTCGGGGGGCGCCGAGGATGGCTCGCGGAGCTCGGCGGCGAACCAACGACGCAGGATCGCGTACTCAGCCGCGACGGCCACCAGCCACACCGGGAGCATCGCCCAGGTGAAGCCCAGGAACGTCAACCCGGTCGAGCCGAAGACGAGGAGATTCGTCAGGTTGGAGACCGGCAGGAGCGTCGAGCCGGAGTTCGCGAGCCGCGCCGACGCATAGGCGTACGAGCGCCGGGCCGACGCCGCGATCAGGACCGGGGTCAGCAGGACGACCGTGGCGTCCAGGCTCAGGACAGCCGTGACCGCCGCCGCGAGCCCCACCGCCCAGGCCAGGAGCCGGGTGCTGGACCCCGCGGCGTACCGCGCCACGTGCCCGCCGATGATCTCGAAGAGCCCCTCGCCGGCGCACGCCTGCGCGAGCACCATCATGGCGATGAGGAAGGCGACGATCCCGGCGAGGGACCCCAGGTCGTGCGTCACGTGGGCGAACCTATCCGAACAGTCCCGCGCCGTCCGCGATCAGGAGCACACCGAACAGGACGAACGCCACCGTGGCGCCGATCTTGATGACGTGCTCGGGCAGGTGCCGGCCGAGCAGTGCGCCGACGACGATCGCCAGGGCGTCGGCGGCGACCATGCCGACCGTGCTGCCGAGCCATGTGCCGAGCCAACCCTCCTGTGTCGCCAGGGTGATCGTGGCCAGCATCGTCTTGTCGCCCAGCTCGGCGAGGAAGAACGCGACACCGACCGCGATGATCGCCGCGCCGGTGGCGCTCTTGGCCTTCCCGGCCTCCTCCTCGGTCAACTCGTCGCCTCGCCAGGTCCACGCCGCGAACAGCAGGAACGCGACGCCCGCAACGATCGAGATGGTGTCCTGGCTGTCCTCGAAGCGGTCGCCGACGAACGCGCCGATCCCGACCGAGGCGAGGTGGACCAGGGCGGTGGCTGCGGTGATGCCGATCAGGACGTCCCGCACCCGGTACCGGGTGGCGAACGTCATCGCCATCAGCTGGCTCTTGTCCCCGAGCTCGGCCACGAAGATCACGGCGGTGCTCAGCAGGAAGGCGTACACGACAAAGGCTCCTCATCCACCTGGACGAAGAGCCTGGGACGACGAGTCTTCGACCAGGCGCGTCGAATAGACAGGTCTGGTCGAAAGTCTCGTCCGCCAGAAGATTCTCTGGCCTGCTGCACCGGACCCCCGCATCAGATGCGAGCGTCAGTATGTCGACACAGCCGTTGGGGACTACTCCCTTTCGTAGCTCCATCCTAGGGCACGCCGACCGGAGCCCCGTACGCCTGTGGCCATGACGTCCGTCACCCAGGAGGCGGGTAGGATCGGACGGCGAATGAGTCGGCCGGGCGGCCGCGGCATCTTCACCGCAAGGTGGGAACGTCGAGGAAAGTCCGGACTCCGTAGAGCGACGGTGGTGGCTAACGGCCACCCACGGCGACGTGCGGGACAGTGCCACAGAAATCAGACCGCCAGCGGCCTGCGCCTACGGGTGCAGGTGCGGGTAAGGGTGAAACGGTGAGGTAAGAGCTCACCAGCGCCCCGGGTGACCGGGACGGCTAGGTAAACCCCACCGGGAGCAAGACCATGAGGGTTCGGCCGCGAGGCCGGGCCTGCGCTGACGGGCTGCTCGTCCGATGTCAGCGGGTAGGTTGCACGAGGCGTCCAGCAATGGGCGTCCCAGATGGATGGTCGCCCGGGCCCGGAGCAATCCGGGCTCGACAGGATCCGGCTTACAGGCCGGCTCATTCGCCCTGATTGCGTCCGGAGGCTCGGGGTACGTTCGAGGTGAGGCCCCTCTCCGGAGGTGTGGCCCGCCCAATCCCCGACATCCCAGGAGCAGACATGACTGTGCCCACGATCGCCCTCAACAACGGCAAGACGATTCCGCAGCTCGGCTTCGGCGTCTTCCAGATCGACCCGGACGAGACCAAGGACGCGACGCTCGCCGCGCTCGAGGTCGGCTACCGACACATCGACACTGCCGAGATGTACGGCAACGAGAAGGGTGTCGGCGAGGCCGTGCGCGAGTCGGGCCTGTCGCGCGACGAGGTCTTCGTGACCAGCAAGCTCAACAACGGCTTCCACGCCCACGACGACGCGCTGAAGGCATTCGACGAATCGCTCGATGCCCTCGGCTTCGACTACCTGGACCTGTTCCTGATCCACTGGCCGCTGCCGGGCATCGACGTGACGTTCGTGGAGACGTGGAAGGCGCTCGAGGAGGTCTACGCCAGTGGCCGCGCCCGGTCGATCGGCGTGTCGAACTTCCAGCCCAAGCACCTGCGCCGTCTGCTGCAGGAGACCAATGTCGTGCCCGCGGTCAACCAGATCGAGGTGCACCCCTTCCTTACCCAGGACGACGTCCGCGCGGCCAACGCCGAGCACGGCATCGCGACCGAGGCCTGGTCACCGATCGCGCAGGGACTCGTCCTGGACAACCCGACGATCACGGGCATCGCGTCCGATCACGACAAGACGCCGGCGCAGGTCGTCCTACGGTGGCACGTGCAGCGCGGCGACATCATCTTCCCCAAGTCGGTGACGAAGGAGCGCGTCAAGGAGAACTTCGAGATCTTCGACTTCGAGCTCTCCGACGCCGAGGTCGCCTTGGTCAGCGCGCTGAACAAGGACGAGCGCACCGGCCCGAACCCGGACGAGTTCAACTACATCCCCTGATCCCCGCCTTGGCGCTGCCCGGACCACGCGGTCAGGGCAGCGTCAGGATCTCGGAGCCCGCGGGCGTCACGAGCAGCGTGTGCTCGAACTGGGCCGTGCGCGACTTGTCCTGGGTCGTGGCGGTCCAGCCGTCGTCCCACATGTCCCACTCGATCGAGCCGAGCGTCAGCATCGGCTCGATCGTGAACGTCATGCCCGGCAGGATCACGGTGTCGTGGGCCGGGTCGTCGTAGTGCGGGATGATCAGCCCGTCGTGGAAAGCCGGACCGACGCCGTGCCCCGTGAAGTCCCGGACGACGCCGTAGCCGAACCGCTTGGCGTACGTCTCGATGACCCGGCCGATCACGTTGATCTGCCGACCCGGCTTGACGGCACGGATCGCCCGCATGGTGGCCTCGTGGGTCCGCTCGACCAGCAGCCGTGACTCCTGGTCGACGTCGCCCACGAGGTACGTCTTGTTGGTGTCGCCGTGCACCTCGCCGACGTACGCGGTGATGTCGATGTTGACGATGTCGCCGTCCTCGAGCGGGCGGTCGTCGGGGATGCCGTGGCAGATGACCTCGTTGACGCTGCTGCACAGCGACTTGGGATAGCCGCGGTAGCCCAGCGTCGAGGGATAGGCGCCGTGGTCGAGCAGGAACTCGTGGCCGACCCGGTCGAGCTCGTCGGTCGTGACGCCCGGCGCGATCGCGGCCTCGACGGCGTCCAGCGCCCGGGCAGCGATCCGACCGGCGACCCGCATCGCGTCGATCGTCTCCGCGTCGCGGACCAAGGGGCCTCGGTAGGGCAGCGGGGCGATCTGTCCGACGTACTCGGGACGGTCGATCGAGGCGGGCACGGCACGCTGGGCCGACACGCGGCCGGCAGTCAGGACAGTCACCCCGGAAGTTTAGTGGGCGCGTCGCGACTTGATCTGGGGCAGGATGAAGGACATGAGCGAAGGCAAGTACTACTACTGCACCAAGCACAAGACCGTCGAGGGCGAGGACGGGTGCCGCGCGGCTGACCGCCTCGGCCCGTACGACTCCGCCGACGAGGCGTCCCGCGCCCTCGAGATCGCTGCCGAGCGGACGAAGCACTGGGACAGCGATCCCGAGTGGAACGACGAGTCCACACCGTCCCAGGAATGAGGCGCCGCCGCCGTAGACGGGGGCGTGGACTACAGCTGGGGCGGTCCGGACCGTGGATCGGCGTCGCCGGCCTGCTGGTCGTGCTGTGGTGCACCGTGACGACCGGCCTGTTCGCCCCGTGGTGGGGGATCGTCCTGGCGTTCGTGCTGCTCGTGCCGCAGGTCGTGCTGGTCTCCCGGTGGGCCCGGACGCACCCGACCTGGTGCATGTGGGTCCCGGTCGTGGGCGTCCTGGCGTGGGTCGCGCTGGCGTGGGTCGGCGCGACCGCGTGGGACTGGAGCGCTTAGTTGTGACCTGGTCGCCCATCCCGTGGTGGGGCGGTGCGCTGATCGCCTTTCCCCTGATGGGGCGGTGCGACAGTCGCCCTATACCGCCGGGAGGGGCGACCCACGCACCGCCGACGCTGGTCCTCTTGGGCTGAGCCTGATCGGTGGAGGCCGTCGCGGGGACGCCAGCGGACCGTCCCAGATTCGGCCAGCTCAGCTCTCGAAGGAGTGCTCCGGCCCCGGGAACACGCCGGTCGCGACTTCGTCGGCGTACGTCTTGGCGGCGTCGAGCATGACGGTGTGCAGGTCGGCGTACTGCTTGACGAAGCGCGGCATGCGGCCCGTGCGCAGGCCCATCATGTCGCCCCACACCAGCACCTGGGCGTCGCAGTCGACGCCAGCGCCGATACCGATCGTCGGGATGTGCAGCGCCTTGGTCACCTCGGCGGCGACAGGTGCGGGCACCATCTCCATGACGACCGCGAACGCGCCGGCCTCCTCGAAGGCCTTCGCCTCGGCGATGAGCTGGTCGGCGGCGTCGCCACGGCCCTGGACGCGGTAGCCGCCCAGATTGTGCTCGGACTGCGGGGTGAAGCCGATGTGCGCCATGACGGGGATGCCGGCGTCGGTCAGGAGCTTGACCTGAGGGGTCATCGGCAGGCCGCCCTCGAGCTTGACGGCGTGGGCGTTGGCCTCCTTCATGAACCGGACAGCGGTGTGGAACGCCTGCTCGGGCGAGCCCTGATAGGAGCCGAACGGGAGGTCGGCGACGATGAGCGCCCGGTGCGTCGACCGGGTCACGGCGCGGACCAACGGGATCAGCTCGTCGACCGTCACCGGCAGCGAGGTCTCGTTGGCGAACACGTTGTTGGAGGCGGAGTCGCCGACGAGCATGACCGGAATGCCGGCCTCGTCGAACGTCGCGGCGGCGTACTGGTCGTACGCCGTGAGCATCGCCCACTTGTGTCCCTCGCCCTTCCACTGCTGGAGGTGATGGGTGCGAACCTTCCGGATCGTGTCGGAGCCGGTCGGCGGGGTGACGGGTCCAGTGCCGTAGGGAGCGGTCTCTTCGGGGGTGGCGTCGGCCATGGGAATTCTCCTGATTCGTCTCGCGGCTCGGGTGGAGTCCACGGATGTCTCCAGCGTGCCAGATCGAGACAGGAGTGACGCCGTTTGTGAAGGAACTCACGGCGGATCGATGGCAGGATCGTCTCCGTGCGTCGCTCCCTCGCCCTGGTCCTGGTTGCCGCAGCCGTCCTGGTGCCGGGATGTGCCCGCGGCACCGCCAGCACGGTGGACTGCCGTGAGGAGTTCAGCGACTATCACGCGGGCATGAGCGAGTACGACAATCCCGGCAGCGCCGCGCTGCCGACGCTCACGGCGCGCTGGGACTCGCTCTTCGCCGCGTTCGAGCGGCTGGGCAAGAGCGCCCGATCGTCCGACTGCGGCGATTTCGAACGCCTGAGCCGGACCGTCGAGAGCGTCGAGTACGCCCTGGTCACGGCCGACGACTACGACATGGTCGCCCGCCTGGCCGGAGTGGAGGCCGATCTTGCGAAGGCGCAGAAGGGCGGCCAGTACGACCCCGTCCCTGCCGGCGTCGCCGAGGAGATCGAGTCGATGCGGGTCGCCGCGCCGATGGTCACGAGCGACCTGGCGGCACCGCTCACGGCCCTCGACCACGCGGACCCGCTCGACACGGACGCGGTCGACGCCGCCCGCGACGCGCTGGCGTCAGCAGCCGAGGCGAGCGAGCCGTTCCAGAGCTGCCTCGACGCGCTCGAGTCCCTGGACGACTTCGGGCTCGGCGACTACGAGGCGCCGGTCGGCTGACCAGCGGGGCTCAGAGCTTCTCGCGCCACCGGTGGGTGATCGGGACCCGACGGTCGCGGCCGAAGTTGCGGCGCGACACCTTGGGTCCCGGCGGGTACTGCCGGCGCTTGTACTCGGCCCGGTCCACCAGCGTGATGACCCGTTCGACCAGCGCCGGGTCGAAGCCCTCCGCGATGACGTCGGCCGAGCCGAGGTCCCGCTCGACGTACGCGTCGAGGACCGCATCCAGCAGGTCGTACGGGGGCAGCGAGTCCGAGTCGAGCTGGCCGGGCCGGAGCTCGGCCGACGGAGGCTTGCTGATCGTGTTCTCGGGGATCGGCGGAGTCTGCCCCAGCTCGACGGCATGGGCGTTGCGCCATGTCGCGAGCTCCCACACCAGGGTCTTGGGCACGTCCTTGATCGGCGCGTACGCCCCCACGGCGTCGCCGTAGATCGTGGAGTAGCCGGTCGCGAGCTCTGACTTGTTGCCGCACGCCAGGACCAGGTGGCCGTGCTGGTTGGACAGCCCCATCCAGATCACGGCGCGGATCCGGGCCTGCAGGTTCTCCTCGCCGAGGCCGTCGAGGTGCAGGGCCTCCTGGTAGGCGTCGAAGATCGGGGCGATCGGGACGGTCTGCAACGTCAGCCCGGTGCGCCGCGCCTGCTCGGCCGCATCCGACTTGGAGTGCTCGCTCGACCAGGCGCTCGGGTTGGAGACGCCGAAGACGTTCTCTGCACCCAGGGCGTCGACGGCGATCGCCGCGACCAGGGTCGAGTCGATGCCGCCGGACATGCCGAACAGGACGGACCGGAACCCGTTCTTGTGGACATAGTCCCGCAGGCCCGTCACCAGGGCGGTCCAGATCTCCTGGTGCCGTGGCATCCGCTCGGCGTGAGCCACGGGCAGCGCCTCGTACGCCGCGAACGGCTCCGCGGTGATGATCGTGCGCCTGATCGTCAGGCCGCCGAAGCGCTCGTTGGCGCCCGGCATCGTCGGCGTCGCGGCCGGCAGGTCGAGGTCGACGACGAGTAGCTCGGGGTCGAACTGGCCCGAGCGGCCCAGCACCGTCCCGGACGCGTCGACGACGATCGAGTCGCCGTCGAAGACGAGCTCGTCCTGCCCGCCGACCAGGTTGACGTACGCCAGGACGCACTCGCCCTCCTGCGCGCGACGTGAGCACAGCTCGAGGCGTACGTCGTCCTTGTCGGCCTCGTAGGGAGAGCCGTTGGGGACGACGAGCAGCGCGGCGTCAGCGGCCTTCGCTGCGGCGGACGGGCCGTCGCGCCACAGGTCCTCGCAGATCGCGAGGGCCACGTCGATGCCGCCGACCTGGATGATGTTGATCGTGTCGCCCGCGACGAAGTTGCGGATCTCGTCGCCGACGCCGTAGTTCCACAGGTGGTGCTTGGCCTGGCGGGCCACGATCCGGCCGCCGTGCATCACGGCGACGGAGTTGAGCGGGGCGTTCTTGGGGACGCCGAGGCGGTCGGTCGTCCCCTCGGCGTGGTCGAGGAAGCCGACGACCGCGACGAGGTCGCCGCACCCCTCGTCCTGCAGGCGGAGGGCGAGCTCCTCGGCCGTCGCGCGGGAGGCCTTGATCAGCGAGGCGCGCATCGCGAGGTCCTCGATGGGATAGCCCGTCAGCATCATCTCGGGGAACACGACGAGGTGGACGCCCTGCGCCACGGCGTCCTTGCAGTGCTGGACGACCAGGTCGGCGTTGCCGGCGAGGTCGCCGACCGTGGCGTTGACTTGGGCGAGGGCAAGACGCAGTTGGGGCATGGGCACGACACTATCGGGACCTCGCGACTCGGCCCGGTTGGAAACAATGCCGAAACAATTGGCATGGGAGACTGAGCGCATGGGAAAACAGGAAGACTTCGTCCTGCGTGCGCTCGAGGAGCGCGACGTCCGATTCGTACGTCTGTGGTTCACCGACGTCCTGGGCTCCCTGAAGTCGGTGGCCATCGCGCCGGCCGAGCTGGAGGGTGCGTTCGCCGAGGGAATCGGCTTCGACGGCTCCGCGATCGAGGGCTTCGCCCGGGTGCACGAGGCCGACATGCTGGCCATGCCCGACCCGTCGACGTTCCAGATCCTGCCGTGGCGTGGGGAGACCCCCGCGACGGCCCGCATGTTCTGCGACATCCTGATGCCAGACGGCACGCCGTCGTACGCGGACCCGCGCCACGTGCTGAAGCGCACGCTGCAGAAGGCCGCCGAGGCCGGGTTCACGTTCTACACGCACCCCGAGATCGAGTTCTTCCTGTTCAAGGGCAAGCCGCCGGCGGGTGAGCGTCCCGTGCCGGTCGACGACAGCGGCTACTTCGACCACACCGCGCAGGGCGGCGGCCAGGACTTCCGTCGCGAGGTCATCACGATGCTCGAGAACATGGGCATCTCGGTCGAGTTCAGCCACCACGAGGGCGGCCCGGGCCAGCAGGAGATCGACCTGCGCTACGCCGACGCGCTGTCGACGGCCGACAACATCATGACGTTCCGGACCGTCGTCCGCGAGGTCGCGCTGAGCCAGGGCAAGTGGGCCTCGTTCATGCCCAAGCCGTTCACCGAGCACCCCGGCTCGGGCATGCACACGCACGTCTCGCTGTTCGAGGGCGACGAGAACGCGTTCTACGAGGCGGGCGCCGAGTATCAGCTGTCGCGGACCGGCCGCGCGTTCATCGCCGGTGTCCTGCAGCACACGCCCGAGATCACCGCTGTGACCAACCAGTGGGTCAATTCCTACAAGCGTCTCGCGGGCGGGGGAGAGGCACCCAACTACGTCTGCTGGGGTCACAACAACCGTTCCGCGTTGATCCGCGTGCCGATGTACAAGCCGCACAAGGGCAACTCGGCGCGCGTCGAGAACCGTGCGATCGACGCGGCCTGCAACCCGTACCTCGCGTTCGCGCTGGTGCTGGCCGCCGGGCTCAAGGGCATCGAGGAGAAGTACGAGCTCCCGCCCGAGGCCGAGGACGATGTGTGGTCGTTGAGTGAGAACGAGCGCAAGGCGATGGGCATCGCGCCGCTGCCGCGCAACCTCGACGAGGCGATCCGGACGATGGAGACCAGCGAGCTCGTCGCCGAGACGCTCGGTGAGCACGTATTCGACTTCTTCCTGCGCAACAAGAGGGCCGAGTGGCAGGACTACCGCTCGCAGGTCACGCAGTTCGAGATCGACCGCCTCATGCCGATGGTCTGAGACCCCGGGTAGCCTGCTGAGGTGGCAACCGAAGCGCGTGACCTGGCCGTCGCCCTGGCCCGCAAGGGCTTCCGGGACGGCGAGGGGACGGTCGCCCACCTCGCGACCCTGGGCGACGTCCCCGACGCCCTGATCGACCAGATCGCTAAAGTCGCGAGCCCCGACACCGCGCTGGCCTCCCTCAGCGCGATCGGCGCCAAGATGGGCGCCGACCAGCTGCTCGCAATGCTGGACGCCGACGACCAGCTGCGCCAGCGGCTCCTGGTCGTGCTCGGCACGAGCCAGGCGCTGGGCGACTTCCTGACGCGACACCCCGAGCATGTCGCGGACCTGTCGACGGAGGCGCTGTCGACCACGCCCATCCCGCTCGACCTGCGGCGCCAGCAGATGGAGGAGGCGACGACGGCCGACGAGCTCCGCGTCGGCTACTACCGCAAGCTCCTGCACATCGCCGCCCGCGACCTGACCGCCCTGACCCTGTTCGAGCAGTCGTCCGCCGAGCTGTCCGACCTCGCCGTCGCGACCCTGGGTGCCGCGCTCAAGATCGTCCGGGCGGAGCAGCCCGACGCCGACCTGTGCCGGTTCGCGATCATGGCGATGGGCAAGACCGGTGGGCACGAGCTCAACTACCTCAGCGACGTCGACGTGATCTTCGTGCACGAGGCGTGCGAGGGGGAGGACGAGCAGGCGGCCACCGCCGCGGCCAACCGGGTCGCGGCCGCGGTCATGAAGATGTGCCGCGAGCACACCGGCGAGGGCACGATCTGGGAGGTCGACGCCGAGCTGCGCCCCGAGGGCAGGAACGGGCCGCTGGTGCGTTCGCTCCCGAGCCACGTGGCGTACTACGAGAAGTGGGCCAGCACGTGGGAGTTCCAGGCGCTGCTCAAGGCGCGCTACGCGGCCGGTGACGAGGCGCTCGGTCAGGCGTACCTCGACGCACTGACCCCCATGATCTGGCTCGCCAGCACGCGCGACAACTTCGTGACAGACGTGCGCGCGATGCGCCGCCGCGTCATTGACCATATCCCGCAGGCACACCGGGACCGGCAGCTCAAGCTCGGGGCCGGCGGCCTGCGGGACGTCGAGTTCGCCGTGCAGCTGCTGCAGCTGGTCCACGGCCGCGCTGACGAGACGCTGCGCAGCCCGACGACCCTGATCGCGTTGCGGGCGCTGATCGACGGCGGCTACGTCGGACGCCGGGACGGTGCCGCGATGGAGGAGGCGTACGAGTTCCTGCGCACTCTCGAGCACCGCATCCAGCTCTACCGCCTGCGCCGCAGCCACATCGTGCCGGACGACCCGGAGGACCTGCGCCGGCTCGGCCGCAGCATGGGCTTTCGGCAGAACCCGGCCGAGAACCTCACGAAGGAGTGGCAGGCACACCGCCGCATCGTTCGGCGCCTGCACGAGAAGCTCTTCTACCAGCCGCTGCTCGAGGCCGTTGCCTCGTTGCCGACCGATCACCTGCGTCTGACGACACTTGCCGCCGAGCAGCGGCTCACGGCGCTCGGCTTCGCCGATCCCAGGGGTGCGCTGGCCCACATCCAGGCCCTCACGTCGGGGCTGTCGCGGCGGGCGGCGATCCAGAAGTCGCTGCTGCCGGCGATGCTGGCGTGGTTCGCCGAGTCGCCCGACCCGGACGGCGGGCTGCTGGCGTTCCGCAAGATCTCCGAGGGGCTGGGGGAGACGCACTGGTATCTCCGCAAGCTCCGCGACGAGGGGGCCGGCGCCGAGCAGCTCGCGCACGTCCTGTCGTCCAGCCGCTACGTCACCGACCTGATCCTGCGGGCCCCCGACTCGGTGGCGCTGCTCGGTGACGACGCCGAGCTGCGTCCCCTCGAGCAGTCCCGCCTGCTCACCGAGGTCGATCTAGCGGCGCAGCGCCACGCCGATCCGCAGGACGCGATCCGCGCGGTCCGCCGGGTCCGGCGTCGCGAGCTCTCCCGGATCGGCATCGCCGACGTGCTGGGCCGGCTCGACATCACGGAGGTCGGTGAGGCGCTGACCGGAGTGCAGACCGCCTCCCTCGCGGGCGCGCTCAAGGCGGCGACGTCGGCGGTCGAGTCCGCGCGCGGTGAGATGCCGACCCGGATGTCGATCGTGCTGATGGGCCGGCTGGGTGGTGGCGAGTCAAGCTACAGCTCGGACGCCGACGTCATGTTCGTGCACGACCCGCTCGAGGGCGCGGACGCGACCGAGGCAGCCGCGGCGGCGATGGCCGTGGCCCAGGGGCTACGCAAGATGTTGGCCGCGCCGGGCGACGATCCACCGCTGGAGGTGGACGCCGAGCTGCGTCCCGAGGGCAAGAACGGCCCCCTCGTGCGGTCGTTCGCCGCCTACCGGGCCTACTACGAGAAGTGGTCCTCGGTGTGGGAGGCACAGGCGCTGCTCCGGGCGAGCGCGACGGTCGGCGACGAGGACCTCAACGCGCGGTTCACGGCATTGATCGACCCGTTGCGCTGGCCCGAAGGCGGTGCGACCGCCGCCGAGGTGCGGGAGATCCGCCGGATCAAGGCCCGGGTCGACTCCGAGCGGCTGCCGCGCGGCGCGAACCCCAAGACCCACCTCAAGCTGGGCCGCGGCGGCCTGGCCGACATCGAGTGGACCGTCCAGCTCCTGCAGATGCAGCACGCCCACACCGTCCCGGAGCTCCGGACGACCAGGACGCTCGACGCGCTGCACGCCGCCGTCAAGGCCGATCTCGTGTCGGCCCAGGACGCCGAGGTGCTGGAGACGGCCTGGCGACTCATCAGCCGCATCCGCAATGCTGTCGTGCTGATGCGCGGCAAGCCCGCCGAGTCGATGGTCGAGCACGCCGGGGACCGTGCCGGTGTCGCCCACCTCTTGGGCTACGGCATGGACCAGGGCGAACGCCTCAACGACGACTACCTCCGGGCAACCAGGCACGCCCGCCAGGTCGTCGAGCGCATCTTCTACGAATAGACCCCGCGAGTGGCGCGATGTGGCTGATTTTCAGAAGTGGAAACGAGCCGTACTGCGCCACTCGCGGGGAAGGTCAGCCGGCCTTCTGCTGCTGGAGGATGCTGTCGCGCTCGTTGATGTTGAGACCGCCCCACACGCCGTACGGCTCACGCACCGTCAGTGCGTGGTTGAGGCACTCCTGCACGACGGGGCACACGGCGCACAGGGCCTTGGCCGCCGCCTCGCGAGCGCGTCGCCGGGGTCCGCGCTCGGCATCAGGGGAGAAGAACGTCTCGGGGTCGACGTCGCGGCAGGCGCCCTCGTACTGCCACTCGTACGTCTCCTGGATCGGCATCGGCAGGCGGGCGATGGAAGCCATGGCTCATGCCTCCTTCGGCCGCGACATCTGGATCTGGAAGACGTCGATGTAGCCGACGCCGAAGCCGGCCTCGCAGTACGCGAGGTAGAACTCCCACATGCGGCGGAACGTCTCGTCGAACCCCTGCGCGTTGATCGTGTCCCAGCTGGCGTCGAAACGTTCACGCCACTGGCGCAACGTCCGGGCGTAGTCCTGACCCAGCGAGCGGCTGTCGGTCACGGCGAGCGTCGTGTGCTTGTCGAGGGTCTGGTCGATCGCGTCGAGCGAGGGGATCAGTCCGCCGGGGAAGATGTACTTCTGGATCCAGCCGTACGAGTTGCGGGTCGCGAGGTAGCGGTGGTGATCCATCGTGATCGCCTGGATCGAGACCTTGCCCCCCGGAGCGAGCAGCTCGTCGATCGTCGCGAAGTACATCGGCCAGTACTCCTCGCCGACGGCCTCGATCATCTCGACCGAGACGATCGCGTCGTACTCGCCGGTGACCTCCCGGTAGTCGACGAGCTGCAGGTCGACGTCGACGCCTGCCTCGGCGAAGCGCTCCCGGGCGAGGGCAGCCTGCTCGGTCGAGATCGTGATCGTGGTGACCTTTGCCCCGCGCTGCGCGGCCCGGATCGCGAGGGCGCCCCAGCCGCTGCCGATCTCGAGGACCCGGCTGCCCGCCGTGACGCCGGCCTGGTCGAGGATGCCGTCGATCTTGCGCAGCTGGGCGGCCTCGAGGTCCTGCTCGGGCGACTCGAACCATGCCGCGGAGTAGCTCATCGACGGGTCGAGGAACTGGGCGAACAGGTCGTTCGAGAGGTCGTAGTGCGCCTCGATGTTCTTCTTCGACCCGGTCACCGAGTTGCGCTGGTGGTGGGGGAGCTTCTTGTCGACGAACGCGCGGAACCTCTGCAGCGGGACCGGCACGATCGTGGCCATGCGCTCGGCGAACGGGCGCAGCAGGTCGGCGAGGTCCGTGCCATGGCCGACGGTCCAGTCGCCGGCCATGTAGGCCTCCCCGAAGCCGATCTTGGTGTCGGCGCCGAGCCGGGCGAAGAACGCCTTGGGTCGCACGATGCGCATCTCGGGGGAGTCGGGGCCACCGGCCCCCCAGGTCGTGCCGTCGGCGAAGGTCAGCCGGACGGGCACCCGGTTGACGGTGGGACGAAGGATCGCCTGCGCGGCGCGTGCCTTCATCGGGGTGCGGGGGGTGCGGGCGATTCCGGGCCAGCGGGCGCTCGTGAGCTGCTGCGTCATTGCGTGCCTTCCTGCGGTTCGTGGGCCGGACGGGGGATGACCGGCAGTCTGCGGATCCAGAGCCATACACCCTGTATTCGGATCAGCAGGCTGGTGCGATGGGTGATCAGCGGCATTTTGACGAGAAATCTTGCGAGCCTCGCCGACGTGGCCGGGCGCGGAGTACCCCGGAAGGTTGCGCTGAACACCGCGGCGCCGTCCTGGCGCAGGATGATGCTGGAGGAGACCTTGTCCGGCGTCAGCACGAACTGCAGGTCGTACGAGCCGTCGACCGTGAAGAACGGTGACACGTAGAACGCCTTGTCGACCTCGGCCCGGCCGGTCTCGTCGGTCTGCAGCAGGTAGGCGTGCCGCTCACCGTACGTGTTGTGGACCTCGGCCACGATGCAGGTCAGCGCGTCGTCCGGGGCGATCGCCCAGAAGACGCTGAGCGGGTCGAACGTGTGCCCCAGGACCCGGGCGTTGGCCAGCATCAGCAATCGATGACCCGTGACGTCGACGCCCTGCGCCGCGCAGAACCGCTCGATGTTGGCCCGGATCGTGTCGTCCGGGTCGCCGATGTGGTCGGCGGCGCGGAACGAGGAGAACGCCCGCAGGGGCCACCGCATGCGTGGCAGCTCGTCGACGTCGACGAGCCACTGGTAGACCCGGTAGGAGAAGCGGTGCCGCAGGGGGGTGCGACGCGTGTGCGCGATGGTCCCCTCGACGAGGGCCGGCATCGAGGGCAGCAGCGACGCACTCACCATGTGGTCCCCAGGGCGGCGGCGGCGTCGACCCCGGAGCGGCAGCCGTCCTCGTGGAAGCCCCAGCCGTGATAGGCGCCGGCGAACACGGTCTGCTCGGTGAACAGGCCACGCAGGCCACCCTGGGCGGCGACGGACTCCGGCGTGTAGATCGGGTGCGTGTACGCCATCGTCGCGACGACCGAGGCGGGGTCGATGCGGTCGGTCGCGTTGAGGGTCACGAGGAACGGCTGGGCGGACTCGATGCCCTGCAGCCGATTCATCCAGTAGGTCACGGCCGAGTGGTCGCTGCGCTCGGTGCAGCCGTCCATCCGGTAGTTCCACGCGGACCGCGCGGCGGGTGCGACCGGGAGCTGGCGCGCGTCGCGGTGCAGCACGACCTCGTTGTCGGAGTAGTCGAACGCGCCGAGGACCCGGCGCTCCTCGTCGGTCGGGTCGGTCAGCAGCGCGAGGGCGTCGTCGGCATGCGTCGCGATGACGACGGCGTCCACGGTGTGCAGGTCGCCGTGGGAGTCGATCAGCTCGACGCCGTCGGGTTTGCGGGTGACCTGCCGGATGCCGGTGGACGCGCGGACGTCGCCGACGGCGGCGGTGACCTTGTCGATGTAGGTGCCCGACCCGCCGACGACCGTGAACCACTGCGGGGAGCCCTTGATCGACAGGAAGCCGTGGTGCTTGAGGAACTCGAACAGGTAACGCGCGGGGTACGACAGCGCGGTCTCGTGCCCCGAGGACCAGACGCAGGACACGACCGGGATCGCGTAGTGCGACACGAAGTAGTCGGAGAACCCGTGGACCCGCAGGAAGTCGCCGTACGTCTGCGGGTCTGTGGGCGACTCCTCGCTGTCGAGCAGCGCGTGGGCGAGGCGGCCGAACTTCTTGACCCCCACCAGCATCGCGAGGTAGCGCGGGTCGAGCAGCCGCCGACGCTGCGCGAAGATGCCCTTGCCGCCGCGACCGCCGGCGTACTCCAGCCCGCACCCTTCGCAGTGGATGCTCATGCTCATCTCGGTCGGATGGACCTCGACGTCGAGCTCGCCGAAGAGCCGCCGCAGCAGGGGATAGGTCCGGTCGTTGTGGACGATGAACCCCGAGTCGACCCGGTGGGCCCGGTCGGGGTCCTGGACCGTGTGGGTGTGGGCGTGCCCGCCGATGCGGTCGTCCGCCTCGAACACCGTGACGTCCCAGTCCCGGCGCAGGACGTACGCCGCGGTCAGACCGGACACACCCGAGCCGATGACGGCCACTTTTCTCTGCATGGGAGTGGTTCGTTGCTACTCGGCAGCCGGATGGGTGTCCTCGTCGTCCTGTCCTGCTCTCTTGCTCGCCTCGGCGATCTCGAAGATCTCCGTGCCGAAGGCACCGACCTCGGTCGTGATCTTGCGGGCCGTCTCGAACAGGATCGCCACGACGTGACCGGCGCTGCCGATCGCCGCCTCCGTGGACTGCTGCAGGACGTCCTTCGCGATCTCACGCCGGCTCAGTGCCATCGGGGGTCCCCTTGCTCGCAGGTGGCTAGGAGGTCAATTGTGGCGCACGCGACTCCTCGAGGCGACGCGCGGCCTCCTCGCGCTTGGCGCGGCGCAGCGCCTTCGACTCGGGGCTGTTGCCGATCTTGTACGGATCGCTGGGCTTGTGCCCGAGCTTCGCGAGCTGGCGGACGACGCTGCCGAGCTGCTTGGACAGGCGACCGGAGTTGTACTGCAGACCGTACTTCTCGACCAGGAGCTTGACGTCCTCGGCGACCTCGGGATAGCGACGGGCCGGGATGTCGGGGAACAGGTGGTGCTCGATCTGGAAGCTCAGGTTGCCGGTCATGACGTGGAACGGCGTGTGGCCGGAGATGTTGGCCGAGCCGAGCAGCTGACGCAGGTACCACTGGCCGCGGCTCTCGTTCTGCGCGTCCTCCTCGGCGAAGGTCTGCACCTCGGCGGGGAAGTGACCGCAGAAGATGATCAGGAACGTCCACACGTTGCGGATGACGTTGGCGGCGACGTTGGCGCCCAGGATCGCGAGCGGGGCCCACCAGCCGACGAACGGGACCAGGGCCAGCCCGAGCACGGGCCAGGCGATGTAGTCCTTGAAGACCTGCTTGCGGATCTTGCGGAAGGCACGCTTCTTGCGACCCTGGAAGTCCTCCTTGGTGATCTTGCCGTGGAGGTACTGGTCGAGCTCGACACCGTGGTACATGATGCCCCACTCGAACACCAGCATCAGGACGAACGCGAGCGGCAGGTTGAACCGGTGCGTGGCGTACCACGGCTGGTCCTCGTCGATGCGGAACATGTTGTAGCCGATGTCCCGGTCCATGCCGTGGATGTTGGTGTAGGTGTGGTGGATGTAGTTGTGGCCGTGCTTCCAGTCCTGCGCCGGCGCGATGTTGTCCCACTCGTAGCGGGCGCCGTCGATCATCGGGTCGTTCATCCAGTCGTACTGGCCGTGCATGACGTTGTGGCCGATCTCCATGTTGTCGAGGATCTTGGCGACCGCGAGCAGCACGATGCCGGCGACGAACGCGGGCCAGAAGAACGGCATGAAGACGCCGATGCGGCCCAGCACCTCAGCGGCCTTGTGCAGGCGGATGATGCGGCGGATGTAGTCAGCGTCCTTCTGGCCGAGGTCGTCGAGCACCCGCTGGCGGACCGTGTCGAGCTCACGACCGAACTCGTCGAGCTGCTCGTACGTCATGTAGTCCAGGCCGATCGTCGCCGGCGTCTCCGACAACGGGTTGATCAGCGTCAGGGGCGCGGCGTTGTGCCGGCTCGCGCTGCGGGGCTTGATCGGCGCGTTCTTGTTCTTCTTCAATGTGCGGGCGATGGCGGTCGTGAGTGCGGCCACGGGTGATCTCCTTGGCTCAGAGGGCGACGTTGACGTCGCCGATGGGGACCTGGACACAGATCTTGATGGTCTCGTCGGTGCTGGCACTGACCTCGCCGCTGACGACGTGGCGGACGGCGCCGCTGTTCTTCTTGATGGCGCAGGTGTTGCACACGCCCATGCGGCAGCCGAAGTCGGGCTTCAGTCCGGCGGTCTCGGCCTGCTCGAGGATCGTGGCGCCGGAGTTGAACGCCTCCATCTTCGAGTCGTCGAACGACAGCATGCCGGTGGCGTCGGCCGCATCGAGGTCCACCGAAGGGACCTTGAAGTACTCCATGCGGAGCTGGTCGGCGGCGCCGAGCTCGGCGTAGGTGTCGCGGACTCCCGCGATCAGCCCGGCCGGCCCGCAGGCGAAGGTCAGCGTGCCGGCGGGGTCGACGCCGAGGTGCTTGAGGTGGTCGACGATGAACCGTCCCGCCAGCGCGGCGCCCGGCTCGGGCTGGCGCGTGTAGACCCGGACCACCCGGAAGTCGGTGGTCGCGGCGATCTCGTCGAGCTCGGACGTGAACATCTCGTCCTCGCGCGACCGCGCGTAGTGAAGGAAGGTCACCTGGCCGCTGTGGCGCGTGTCGCGCAGGGTGCGCAGCATCGACATCACCGGGGTGATGCCCGAGCCGCCGCTGACCAGCAGCAGGGACGCGGGGACTTCGCGGGGCAGGACGAACTCGCCCTCGGCCTGCGAGAGGTAGACGATCGTGCCCGGCTCGAGCTCCTGATGCAGGAACTGCGACACGTAGCCGTCGGGATGGGCCTTGACCGAGACGCTGAAGGTGCCCTTCTTGGCGGCCTTGGAGCTCGAGACGGAGAAGACACGGACGCGACGCTTGCCGTTGACCTCGACGCCGAACTGGACGTGCTGGCCGGGGACGAATCCCTTCCAGGCGCCGTTGGGGCGCATCACGACGGTGCTGGCGGCGCCGGTCTCACGGCGGACCTCCACGACGCGGGCGCGAACGTTCTCGGCGGCCAGCATGGGGTGGATCTGCTCGAGGTAGTGGTCAACGGTGAACGGGGAGGTCAGGGAGGCGACGGGCTTGGACGTGAGTGCCTTGCGAATGATGCCCACCGGAACCTCCTCACGGTTGAGTGAACGTGCGTACACTCAAATACTGCCCGATGCGTGCGCTGCGTGCAACCGACACGCCGCGTGACCTGTCCCACGATGCGTACACGCGTGCACTGAAAAAAAGGCAGGCACTAGGCTGTCGCCATGACCGAGTCCGCCCAGACCGCCTCGCGTCAGGCGCAGAAGGAGCGCACGCGGCAGCTGATCCTCGACGCCGCGTTGGAGCTCAGCCAGACGCAGGGTTTCGCGCAGATCAGCCTCCGACAGGTGGCCCGTCACGCCGGGATCGTGCCGACGGCGTTCTACCGGCACTTCGACTCCATGGACGAGCTCGGGCTCGCGCTGGTCGAGCAGTCCTTCTCGACGCTGCGGCGGATGATCCGCGAGGCGCAGCGCGATCCCAAGGTCTTCGACAACATCATCGACGCGGCGGCCCAGGTCTTGGTCGAGACGGTCAAGCAGAGCAAGGCCCACTTCGCCTTCGTCGCCCGTGAGCGGGTGGGGGGCTCCGAGGCGGTGCGGCGGGCGATCCAGCACGAGCTGGACCTGTTCGTCAGCGAGCTGGCCGTGGTGCTGGCCCGACTGCCCAACATCGAGACCTGGTCGTCCGACGACGTCCAGATGGTGTCACGGCTGTTCGTCCGCAACATGGTCTCGAACGCCGAGGAGGTCGTGGACATGCCAGACCACCGCCCCGACCTCGAGGAGAGGATCAAGGAGGGCGCTCGCCGTCAGATGCGCCTGATCGTGATCGGCTTCCACGACTGGAAGAGCTGAGCGAAGCTCAGTTGCTGTTGGCGACCTGGCGGGCGCCGAAGGTGTCCTGCGCCGCGGTGGCCAGGTTGTCGAGCGCCTGGGAGAAGACGTCGTCGCCGAGGGTGTCCTCGAGCGTCGCGAGCTGCGTGGGGTCCGCGGTGAACTCGGCGAACCACGTGACGTACGACGTGGAGTCGCTGGCCGACTCGACCAGGATCGTGGCGCGGTGGTCCTTGATCGCGAACGGTGGGTCGGGCATGTGGTACGAGAGGGTCATGCCCTCCTCATCGCGCTCCACGATCGAGACCACGAGCTCCGCGGAGGCTTCGGGGCCGACGGTGTAGATGCGGAGCTTGGGGTGCCACTCGGCGAAGTCGTCGGCGAGCGACCAGACGACGTCGGCCGGTGCGGCGACGAACGTACGGCGTGAGATGCGGGGCATGTGAGTCCTTGCGGGATGCTGAACAGGTCTCCCCCCATTGAACCCCGCGGAAGCGCCCCACGTCGCGTCGGAAGCGTGAGGTATTTCTCACCTCTCGCCGCCGGAGAGTGCGATGCTCGACGTGAGCAGCGTTCGCCCCGTGGGAAGGATCAGCCATGTCCGACCGCCACCTCGTGATCGGAGCCGGCCCAGTCGGCCGGCACGTCGCCGGGCTCCTCGCCGACCGTGGGTCGCAGGTCGTCGTCGCGACCCGCTCCGGCACCGACACCGCGATCCCCGGCGTGACCCACGTGCGCCTGGACGCCTCCGACGCCGAGGCCCTGTCGGTGACCGCAGCGGGCGTCGCGGTGCTCTACAACTGTGCCAACCCGACCGACTACAGGTCGTGGGAGGAGGTCTGGCCGCCGTTGGCGGCGGCGATGCTGACGGCGGCCGAGCGCACCGGTGCGGTGTACGCGATCACCGGCAACCTCTATCCGTACGGTCCCGTCGACGGTCCGATGCACGAAGGCCTGCCCGACGCGGCGAAGGATCACAAGGGCATCCTGCGCGCGCGGATGTGGGCCGAGGCGAAGGCCGCGCACGCCGCCGGGCGTCTGCGCGCGGTCGAGGTCCGCGGCTCGGACTACATGGGGGCGGGCGTGGGCCCCAACGGTCACGTGACGCGTCAGGTCCCCGGCCTGCTGAGGGGCAGGCGCGCCTGGGTCATCGGTCGCAAGGACCTGCCGCACACGTTCACCGACGTCCGCGACGCCGCCCGGCTGCTGGTGGCCGCCGCCGAGGACGAGTCGTCGCACGGCCGGGTCTGGCACGTGCCGAGCAACCCTCCGCGGACCCAGGAGCAGGCGCTGACGGATGTCATGGCCGCGGTCGGCCGGCCGGCGCCGAAGGTCTCGGCGATCCCCGGGCCGGTGTTCGCGACCCTGGCGCCGATCGTGTCGATCGTCCGCGAGCTGCACCAGCTGTCCTACCAGTGGACTCGGCCGTACGTCCTCGACGACAGCGCCGCCCGGGCCCACTTCGCGATGGCGCCGACGCCGTGGGACGAGGTCTGCCGCCGCTCCGCCGAGCCGTGAGGTCAGTCGGCGCCCATCAGCGACAGCATCTCGAGCGCGGGGTCCCAGCCGAGCGAGCGGTAGAGCGCCCGGCCCGGTGCCGACGCGGCGAGCACACCGCGATCGGCGCCCCGCCCCATCGCCTGCACCGTGAGGATCGCCATGACGTGGCGACCGAGGCCCCGGCGCTGGAACCGTGGCGTCGTCTCGACCGCGTCGAAGGTCGCGACGGGTCCGAGCACGCCGACCGTGCCCTCGGCGGCCACCGCGTCCCCACACTCCACGGTGTAGGTCACGACGTTGCCGTCGACGTCCCAGCGGAAGGTGAAGTCGTCCTCGAGCGGAGGGACCGGCTCGTCCCGCAGCATCGTCGTCATGAGGGTCTCGTCGTCGCGGTCGACCCGCACGCCGGGCGGCAGGCGGGAGATCCGGTAGGGCCCGATGTCGTCGGCGAGGACCGTGAGCATGCCCCGCGGATCGCCGGCGATGGAAGCCATCAGGCGGCGGAACGCGTCGACGCCGGGGTCGACGCACACCAGCTCGGTCTCACGCGTCCGTGACCCGACGTGGACGAGCGGCCAGCCGTCCAGCTCCGCAGCGGTGAGGCCCCGGACGTGCATCCAGGTGTCGAGCCACTCGGCGGTCATCCGGTGCGCGGGGGTCTCGAGGGACATGGGTCAATCATGGCAGCCCGGTCTCGCTATGATCGGGAGCGGTAATGAAGCTGCCACGCGGGGGGCCTACGACGCCTCCCTCATCACAGGAACCTTTGCGTGTGGAGTGGACCGACCATGACCGACTCGATGGACGTGAATGTCCGGCACGACGACCGTTTCACCGTCATCGAGGTGATCGGCGAGATCGACATCGAGTCGGCCCCGCGACTGCGGGAGATCGTCACCGAGGTCACCGACGGCGGCGCTGACCGCCTGGTCTTCGACCTGTCACGAGTGACCTTCGTCGACTCGATCGGTCTCGGCGTCTTCATCCTGGTCCGCAAGAAGATGCTCCTGCGCCGCCGCACTGTCGGCATCGTCGCCCCGACCCGGAGGGTCGTCGCGATCTTCCGGATCGCGGGCCTGGAGCAGCTGTTCCGGGTCCGTCCGACGCTCGCCGCGGTGCTGGCCGACGAGGACCCCGCCGAGCCCGCGTAGGCGCGCACCAACGGCACGGGGCAAAGAAGTGTCCCCGCGCCGTTGGTGCGGCCGGGGACGTCGAGCCCGGTGCCGCTAGATAGGGCGGTCCGGAACTGGTCCGAGCCTACCCCGCCGGAGACTCGCAGCCGTCATCGCGTCCGGGCCCGAGGAAGGGGCTGCCTTCGCCGCCGGCAATGAGTAGGGTCGGCATCATGAGCGCGGATTGGCGGACCCAGACGGTCGAGAAGGTGCGTTCGCTCGTGGTGCTGGCGGAGCCGGCCATCGTCGAGGAGGCCAAGTGGCGCAAGGCGACGAACCCTGACGGCGTGCCGACGTTCTCGTCCTCCGGTCTGGTCTGCACGCTCGAGACCTACAAGGACAAGGTCAAGGTGACCTTCGCCAAGGGCGCGTCGCTGCCGGACCCCGTCGGCCTGTTCAACGCGAGCCTCGATGCCGGCACCCGTCGGGCGATCGACATCCGTGAGGACGACTCGCTCGACGAGGGCGCGTTCGTGGACCTGATCCGCGAGGCGGTCGACCTCAACCGGTCCTGAGGTCAGATCGTCGGCCGGTGCTCCTTGGCGCTGAACGGCGAGGTCGGTCGCGGCTGGGGCGCACCGTCGACCGTGATGTCGACGAGCTCGTTGTAGAACGCCACCCGGCCCGCGACCTTCTCGACGGCGGGTAGCGGAGCGGAGTAGGACCAGGCGATGTCGACGGCGTCGGGGTTGCCCGTGACGCTCCAGTACTGGTCGGCGATGCCCTTGTACGGGCAGTGGCTTCGGTTGCTGCTCGGCGTCAGTGCCTCGAGGTTCACGTCCTCGCGGGGCAGGTAGTACCGCGTCGGCAGGCTGGTCTCGAGAAGGAGGATCGGCCGGGCGCTGTCCGCCAGCGTGAGGTCGCCCAGGCGCAGGACGACGTGCCGGCTGCTGGCCAGGGTCTCGACCCGCTTGTAGGGGTCCCGGGGGTGACCGGCCACCTGCTCGTCCTCCTCCAGCCATCGGTCCAGGAGCCCGGGCTGCCAGCTCAGGACCAGCCGGTCGCTGAGCTCGGGGGCGTCCCGCACCCAGGCGGCGTGCGGGGCGGTGCGTCGGCCGACCGTGACGTCGTACCACTGCGAGACCGGGCCCTTGGGCAGGAAGAAGGACGGCTTCTGCGGCGGCTCGCCGTGCGACTCGGTCAGCAGGTCGGTCCGCACGTCGCTGTGGGCGAACGCGTAGGAGGGGACCGGGAAGTCCTCCTCCCAGAACAGGAGCGGGTCCCGGCTCTCCACGATCGCGACGCCATCGAAGTACGCCCGGACCCACTTGTCGATGCGCTCGGTCCGCATGGTCACGTCACCCTCATGGGCCTCTCGAGATGCGGTGCCGGCTGCGTGTCGAGCAGGTGGTCGAGCGTCAGGGCCGCGTCGATCAGGGCGAGGTGGGTGAACGCCTGCGGGAAGTTGCCGATCTGCTCGCCCGTCGGGGCGATCTCCTCGGAGTACAGCCCGAGGTGGTTGGCGTACGTCAGCATCTTCTCGAACGTGAGACGGGCCTTCTCCAGCTGGCCCGCCCGGGCCAGGGACTCGACGTAGGCGAACGTGCACAGCGAGAACGTGCCCTCGGAGCCGCGGAGGCCGTCGGGTGACGCCTCAGGGTTGTAGCGGTAGACGAGGCTGTCGGTGACGAGCTCCTCGTCCATCGCCGCCAGGGTGGACAGCCATCGGGGGTCCGTGGGGGAGATGAACTCGGTGGTCGCCATCCGCAGCAGCGCGGAGTCGAGGACGTCGGTGTCGTAGTGCTGCACGAACGCCTGCCG